>JAPPGI010000181.1 GCA_028874985.1 Gemmatimonadota bacterium
CGTTCACGTGCGGCTTCGTTCGCTCGAAGGTCTCCTTCGCCATTCTTGCTCCGTGTCCGTTTCAAGGGCCCGCCCGGCGAGCCCCGTCGTTCATGTCCTGAGTTACCGTTCGCGCGCCAATCCGTTGCCGGCGGGAGCGTGCCGCCCCGCCAAGCTCTGGGCGGGGATTGAACCCGCGACCTCTTCCTTACCAAGGAAGCGCTCTACCACTGAGCTACCAGAGCACCCTCTCGCCGGCCGCCGGGGCGCCCCGTCGCCGGACCGAGAGCGGGAGACCGGACTCGAACCGGCGACCCTCAGCTTGGAAGGCTGATGCTCTAGCCAACTGAGCTACTCCCGCGGCATGCCGGGGGATGTCCAACCTCCCCCGTCTGGCTTTCGCCATGGTGGGGGTAGGATTCGAACCTACGTAGGCGTATGCCAGCAGATTTACAGTCTGCCCCGGTTGGCCGCTTCGGTACCCCACCAAAAAACACGTTCCCACCCCGCCCACCATGATGGCAGCGCACATCTCGGGCTCGGATGGAAACGAGCAATGGAAGATAACTATTCGGTCGGCGGGGATCAACAAGCTGACGCGGGGACTCGAACCCCGGACCTGCTGATTACAAATCAGCTGCTCTACCGACTGAGCTACGTCAGCGGACCCGAAAACTGGCCGGTTGCGATCACGCGGGGAAGGGCCCGCCGGCGCGCACCCGGGTCCACCGCGTCCCCTCCGGCGTGTCTTCCAGCCGGATGCCCTCCGCCGCCAGCTCCTCCCGGATCCGGTCCGCCGTGGCGAAGTCGCGGTCTCCACGGGCCCGCTCGCGGGCCTCCACCAGACGCCGCACCCGGTCGTCCTCGGCACCGGCGACCTCTCTGGACGCAGCCGCCAGATCCAGAACGCCCAGCACCGCGTCCATCCCGGCCAGCGCCCCCAGCACGGCTTCCCGGTCCCCGCGGGACATCCGCCCCCCCGCCCCGTCGAGCGCCGTGTTGACTTCGCGCACCAGCGCCCAGAGCGCCGCCAGGGCGCGCGGCACGTTCAGATCGTCGTCCAGGGCGGCGCCGAACGCCTCCAGGTGCTCCCCGGCACGGGTCGCGAGACGCGCCCCGGATCCGGTCGCCGCGGGACATTCCCGCACCCGGCGGCGAAGGTCGAGCAGGCGCTGCACGCGGGCGGTCGCGTCGTCGAGACCGTCGCGGGTGAAGTTGAGTTCGCTGCGGTAGTGGGCCGCGAGGAGCGCCCACCGGATCGCGGCGGGATCGTAGCCCTCGTCGAGCAACTCGCGCACGGTGTGGAAGTTCCCCAGCGACTTGGACATCTTGCGCGCATCCACCTTGAGGTGCCGGACGTGCAGCCAGAAACGGGCGAGGGGACGGGCGGTCGCAGCCTCCGACTGCGCGATCTCGTTCTCGTGGTGGGGGAAGAGGAGGTCCTCGCCGCCCATGTGGATGTCGACGGTGTCGCCGAGCAGTGATCCCGCCATGACCGAGCACTCCAGGTGCCAGCCGGGCCGCCCGCGCCCCCAGGGGGAATCCCACACCGCGCCCACCCGCTCGTCGACGGGCTGCGCGGCCTTCCAGAGCGCGAAGTCGCGGGGGTCGCGTTTCTCGAACCCGGCCGCGTCGATCCGGGCGCGTCCGGCCGCCTCCTCCTCGCCCTTGCCGGACAGGCGGCCGTAGTCCGCAAACGACGGCACGGAGTAGTATACCGACCCGTCCGCGGCCCGGTAGGCGTGGCCCTTCTCCACGAGCCGCCCGACGAACGCCACCATCGCCGGGATGTAGGCGGTGGCGCGCGGATGGCTCGAGAACGGCAGGAACCCGAGCGTCTCGGCGTCGTCCAGGAAGGCCTCGGCGAAGGGTTCCGTGTGCTCGCTCAACTGAAGCCCCGCGTCCGCCGCCCCCCGGATCGTCTTGTCGTCGACGTCGGTGAAGTTGACCACGAAGTCGACCTCGTGGCCGCGCCGGCGCAGGTGGCGGTGAAGCAGGTCGTAGGCCACGAACGCGCGGAAGTTGCCGATGTGCGCGAAGTCGTAGACGGTGGGGCCGCAGCCGTAGACGGTGACCCGTCCGGGGCGCAGCGGCTCGAAGGTGCGGGTCTCGCGGCCGAGGGAGTCGTGGAGTCTCATGCGAGGTCGGGGTTCCGGGGTGGAGGCGGAGAATGGCATGGGGCTGTCACCAGGCGGTCATCATCCTTCCCGCGCCGCCCGCGCCCGGCTCGCGATGCGGTGGAAGGCCGCGGCCGGATCGGGCGCGCCGGTGACGGGGCGGCCGACTACGATGTGCGTGGCCCCGGCGGCGAAGGCCTCCCCCGCCGTGCGAACGCGGTGCTGGTCGTGGACCGGGGCGCCGGCGGGACGGATTCCCGGCGTCACGATAAAGGGCCCGGGTCCGATGGTCCTCCTCACCCGCTCCGCCTCGGCGGCCGAGCACACCACCCCGCCCAGCCCCACATCCCGCACCATGCGCGCCAGACGGTCGGCCTCGGCCCCCGCATCGTCCACGCGGCGCCCAAAGACCGCCCCGAGCCCGGGGGGGTCCAGCGACGTGAGCACCGTCACCCCGAGGAGCGTCAGCGAGGCGGACGCAGCCCCCGCCGCCGCCGCCAGCATGTCGCGTCCCCCCATGGCGTGCACGGTCAGGAAGGTCACCCCGATTTCGCCGGCGCGGGCCACCGCCCCGGCCACCTGGTTGGGGATGTCGTGCAGCTTCAGGTCGAGGAACACATGTTTCCGCCTTTCGCGCAGCGAGGCCACGACGGCCGGCCCCGCCGCCGCGAAGAGTTCGAGGCCCACCTTGTAGAATCCGCACGCCGGGCCGATCCGGTCGACGAGACCGAGCGCGGCCTCCGCGTGCGGAACGTCCAGGGCGACGATGACGCGTTCGTTCATGAGGCCGGCGGGCCGGCATCCGGATTGTGAAATCCTTCACAATCCCTTGCCACACGGGCCGCACAGCGCGGATCCGCGAAGGAGGCCGTGCCCACCTGCACCAGCGACGCTCCGGCGCGCAGGTACGCCCGCGCATCCCGTCCGGTGAGAATCCCCCCCACCCCGATCACCGGCACCTCCACGGCCGCCGCCGCCGCCCGCACGGCCGCCAGCCCGACCGGCAGGAGAGCCGGGCCGCTCGTCCCCCCCGTCCCCGCCCCGATCCGGCGTTTCCCGCCCCGCCCGGTGAGGAAGCCGGGCATGGTGTTGATCGCCGTGATCCCGTCGGCACCGTGTTCGACCGCCAGCGCCGCGGTCGCCGCGATGTCCGGGTCGTTGGGCGCGAGCTTGACGAGCAGGGGCCGTTCGGTGAGGGGGCGTACGGTATCGAGGACCAGGCGCAGGGAATCGGGATCCAGGCAGAACGGGCGGCCGTGCAGGTGCGAGTCGTTGGGGCAGGACAGGTTGAGTTCGAATCCCAGAAAACCGTCCTCTCCGTCCAGCCCGTCCACGACGGCGGCGTATTCGGCGGCGGCCGCCCCAGCAACGGAAATGAAGACGGGAAGGCCTCCCAGATTGCGGCGCATCCAGGGCAGCCTGTCCGCGCGCACCGCCGCGAGCCCCGGGTTGGCGAGCCCGACCGAATTCAGCATCCCGCCCGGGAACTCGGCCACCCTGGGAGCCGGGTTCCCCCGGCGCGGCTCGGGCGTCACCGATTTCGTGACCAGCCCCGCGACCTCGTCCGGGGACATGACCGCGACGAGAGGCTCCCCGAAGCCGCAGGTGCCGGCGGCCATCAGGACGGGGTTCGCGAAGCGTGCCCCGAAGACCTCCGTCACCACCGTCCGCCCCGGTCCTTCATGGCCCGTTCCGCTTCGCGCTGCATCGTCCTGCGCTTCAGCTCCTCTCTCCGGTCCCGGTGTTTCCTGCCGCGGCAGAGTCCAAGGGTCACCTTGGCCCGCCCCCTGCGAAAGTAGAGATCGAGCGGCACGATGGTCAGCCCCTTCTCTTCGGATTGGGAGACGATGCGGCGGATCTGGTCGCGGTGCAGGAGCAGTTTGCGCGGCCGGAGTTCTTCGTGGTTCCACCGGTTCGCCGCCTCGTAGGGGGCGACATGGAGGTTGTGCAGCCACATCTCGCCCGCGTCGGCCCGGGCGTGCGCGTCCCGGAACGCCACCTTGCCCGCACGGATGGACTTGACCTCGGTGCCCTTCAGCACGAGCCCGGCCTCCCAGCTGTCCAGGACCTCGTACTCGTGGCGGGCCTTCCGGTTGCGGGCGACGACCTTCCGCGCGTCACCGGGCGGCGGCGCGCTCACGGCGATCAGTGCCCGGCAGCAGCCGCCAGTGCCATCGCGGCTTCCCGGGCCCGCCAGTCGGCGAGGAAGGCGGCGTTGCCGCTGTCGGTGAGCGGGTGCCGCATCCCCTTCTCGAGGACGCCGAAGGGGCAGGTGGCGATGTGCGCTCCGGCCAGCGCCGACTCGATGACGTGCCGGGGGTGCCGGATCGACGCGGCCAGGATCTGCGTGCGGATGTCGGGGTCCTGCTCGAAGACGGCGGCGATCTCGCGGATCAGCTCCATGCCGTCCTGGGAGATGTCGTCCAGCCTTCCGATGAAGGGCGACACGACGAAGGCGCCCGCCAGCGCGGCCATCAGCGCCTGGTTGGCGTTGAAGATCAGGGTGACGTTGCAGCGGATGCCCCTGCGTCCGAGGCGGGCGACGGCTTCCAGACCGGCGGTCGTGGCGGGCACCTTGATGATCACGTTGGAGTGCCAGGCCGCGTACTCGACGCCCTCCCGGACCATCCCGTCGGCGTCCTCGGAGACCGTCTCGGCGCTGATGGGTCCGTCGACCAGTCCCGCGATCGTGCGGATCGTGTCCTCGAAGCCGGCGCCCGCTTCACGGGCCATGAGGCTCGGGTTGGTCGTCACTCCGCTCAGGATGCCCCAGCGGGCCGCCTCGCGGATCTCGGCCAGGTTCGCCGTGTCCAGGTAGATCTTCATGGGGTGCCCGAATCCTCCTTACGTTGTCGGGTACGCGTTCTCCGTGATCGTCTCAGGAGCCGTCGGCGGGGGAACCGTTTCCCCCGGAATCGGCAACCTGCCGCCTGGATTCCTCGCGCGCGGCGTCGATACCCGCCCGGTAGACCGCCTTGGACCGCTCCAGCTTGTCTTCCAGCTCCGCGCGGGCATCCGCGGCGATCTGGCGCCCCTGTTCCACCACGCCCCCGGCCGACCCCACTCGCGAGCCCAGGTCGTCGCGGAGCTCGCGCACCCGGTCGCCGGTCAGATCCTTCAGCTTCTTCGCCTGCTCGCGGATGCGCTTCTGGGTGTCCGCGCCGGACGCGGGCGCGAAGAGGAGCGCGAGGCCCGCTCCCACCACGGCGCCGATGAGGAACGCCATGATCTCCGGCGCGCGATCCTTTTCCTTTTCGATTATGACGGTATGCTGGTCTTCCCCGGTGCTCATCCTCTATCTCCCTGCTCGATTTTGGGGTGGTGGCCCGATGGGCTCCGCCCGCGGCCCGCGAACGATTGCGCGCGAGTCACGGAAGCGGCGGGCGATGAGGCTGGATGCAAACCTAAACGCGGGGCCTCACACGCGCCAACGGGGATCCGGCGGGGGGATTTCGGGAACCTCGTAGCCGCTCCGTCCCATGAGCCCGCAGGTGAGCACCTTGCCCAGTTCGACGCCCGGCTGGTCGAGGGGATCGACGCCGTAGAGCGCCCCCGCGTAGACGACTGCGACCTGGAAGAGCATGAAGAGGGCGCCGAGCGACTCCGCGTCGATCCGGTCCACCGTGACGGTCAGGTTCATGCGCCCCTCCCGCCGCAGGGCCTCCGCGGTCGCGAGCCGCTCCCGGTCGAGCAGTTCGAAGAGGGTGTGGCCGCCCAGGTAGGAGAGGGCGGGCGTGTCCCGGAAGAGAGAGGGGATCGCCACCTCCTCGCCGGGCGTCTCGCGGGACAGGAAGACCACCACCTTGTCGCGCGGTCCCTCCATCAGCAGCTGCAGGATCGAGTGCTGGTCCGCCGCCCCGAAGGCGGGCAGCGGCGTGGGTCCGGTTTCGACCCGCCGCCCCTGCCGGTCCACCGCCTTGCCGAGCGACTCGGCCCAGAGTTGCTGGACCCAGTACGCGATGCCCCGCAGCCGGTCGGCGTAGGGCATGAACACCTGGGTGCGCGCACCCGATTCCGTGTCCGCGACGTGGAGCAGCGTGGCCAGGATCCCCGCCGGATTCCTCGCCAGTTCGTCGGTTGCGCAACGTCCGGCCATCACGGCGGCGCCACCCAGCACGGCATCGATGTCGATGCCGGTGACCGCGGCCGGCAGCAGGCCCGCGGGTGACAGTACCGAGAAGCGTCCGCCGACCGCCTCGGGCAGCGGGAGTACGGGGAGGTCGAATTCGGCGGCCAGTCCCCGCAGCGTCCCCCGCGCGGGCGAAGTCGTGACGAGCAGGCGGTTACCGATTCCGCCGGCCCCGAGCGCGCGCTCCAGCCACCGCCAGACAACGAGCAGATGGGCCATCGTCTCGGCCGTCGTGCCCGACTTGCTCACCACATTGCAGAGCGTGTGCGACGGGTCCAGGTGTGACAGAAGGGCCGAGACCGAATCGGGATCGGGGTTGTCGAGGATGTAGATGCGTGGAAGGCCCCCCCGTGCCTCTCCACCCAGTTCGTTCCAGAGCGGAGGCAGGAGCGCGTCCCGCAGCGCCGCCGCGCCGAGAGCGGAGCCGCCGATGCCGAGGACGACGAGCGCGTCCACCCCGCGGCGGCCGCGAAGGGCGGCCTCCCGGGTGGCCGCGGCGAGCCCCGCATCCTCCGGAAGGTCGAAGAACCCCATCTCCCCGGAGGCTCTCCTCGCCGCCACCTCGGCGTGCGCGCTCCGGAAGCGTTCGGCCAGGTCGCCCCGGATGCGTCCCGGATCGATTCCGGCGCCCCGGAGCACTCCCGCGACCATGTTGCCGAAGTCGATCACGGGCGAGCGTTCACGCCCGGCCATCGCCGTTCCCTTCAGTACGCGGACGCATCGCCGGCCGAATGCCGCGGGGGGTCCTGTCCACGGGCCGCCAGCTCCACCGTCAGCCCGTCGTACGCCGGTCGGATCCCCGGCGGCAGCCACTCCGCGAGTTCGCGGTACCCCACGAAGTGGGTGAGATGGGTGAGGTACGTGCGGCGCGCCCCGATCTCCCGCGCCGTCTCCACCGCCTCCTCGACGTTGAGGTGGGTCGGGTGGGGACGGCCCCGCCACAGCGCATTGAGCACCAGCACGTCGACGCCTTCGAGGATTGCGAGCGCTGCCGCCGGGACGCGCTTGGCGTCGGTCACGTATCCGAGGGGGCCCACGCGCAGGCCGAAGGCGTCGACCGGTCCGTGCGGGACCCGGAACGGGGTGATTTCGGCGCCGAGCACCTCGAGCGGCACGCCCTCGACGTACTCCCTGAGAGTGATGCGCGGCTTCGAGGTCCCCGCCGGAACCCGAACGCGGCCATCGAAGATGTAGGGAAAGCGCGCCTTCATCGGTCGGATGAGCTCCCCGGGCAGATAGGCGGGGACGGGGGGGCGGCCCCGGCTCGAGAAGACCCGCACATCGTCGATGCCGTGCACATGGTCGGCGTGGAGATGCGTGTACCAGACGGCGTCGACGCGGTCGATGCGCGACGCGAGCAGTTGCAGCCTGAGTTCGGGCGGGGTGTCGATGAGGAGGTTGCCGCCTCTCAGTTCCAGCAGCGCTCCGTGGCGGGTGCGCCGGTCGCGGGGATCGGTCGAGGTGCAGTTGGCGCACGAGCAGCCGATCACCGGCACGCCGAAGGACGTCCCCGTGCCCAGGAAGGTCAAGTGCAATTACAGCTGCTCCACCCGCATCGTGTTGGTGGAGCCCGGCTTGTGAAACGGAAGCCCCGAGGTGACGACCACCGGATCGCCGGTGCGGCCCTTCCCCGAGCCCAGGACGACGCGCTTCCCGAAGTCGGTCAGGTTCTGGTAGGTGATGTCGCCCTTGTCGGCCAGCACCGGGTGCACGCCCCACACGCCGCAGAGCTGCCGGTGGACCTTGGGCTCGGTGCAGACGGAGAAGATCGGGATGGGCGGACGGTACGAGGCCACCAGGCGGGCCGAGAACCCGCTGCGCGTTATGACGATGATCGCCGGCGCATTCAGATCGCGGGCGGAACGCACCGACGAAGCCGCCACCGCGTGCTCCCTGGGCGAAGCACCGCGCCGCTGCACGGGTCCCATCTGGGCCAGGTAGTGGGGGCCCTCTTCGAGCACCCCGCTCTCCTCGATCTCGGCCGCGATGCGCACCATGACCTCCAGTGTCCGCACGGGGTGCTTGCCGACCGCGGTCTCGCCCGAGAGCATCACCGCGTCGGTCCCGTCCAGGATCGCGTTGGCGACATCGGAGGTCTCCGCGCGCGTGGGGCTGGGGTAGGTGGTCATGGACTCGAGCATCTGGGTGGCCGTGATGACGGGGCACGCGTACCCGTTCGCCGCCTGGATGATGCGCTTCTGCGCCAGCGGGACCGAGGCGAAGGGGAGTTCGACACCGAGATCGCCGCGGGCCACCATCACCGCGTCGCTGAAGGCCAGGATCCCGTCAAGCTCGTCCAGTGCCTGCGCCTTCTCGATCTTGCTCACGAGCCAGGCCCGCCCCTTGATCCGGTCCTTCAGCCCCAGGACATCGTTCACGTTGCGCACGAAGGAGAGGCCGATGTACTCCACGTCCATGTCGAGCGCCACCTCCAGGTCCCGCTCGTCCTTTTCGGTGATCGAGGGTGTGTTGACGCTGATCCCAGGAAGGTTCATCCCCTTTCGGGACCGCACGACACCCCCGCGCAGCACCCGGAAGACCGCCCGCGTGCCGTCGGTGTTCACGCACTCCAGCTCGAGCTGCCCGTCGTCGAGCAGGAGCTGCGTGCCGCGGCTGACATCCCTGGCCAGCCGGTCGTAGGCGGTGGGGAGTTCGTCGCCGGCGTGATCGCCTTCGGGGACGATGGCGACCGTGGAGCCGTCGCGGAGGTGCACCGGCTCGTCGAGGTGTCCGAGCCTCAGCTTGGGTCCCTGGAGATCGGCGAGGACCGCCACCGGGCGCCCCACCCTCCGCGAGGCCTCGCGTACCAGACCGATGCCGCGGCGGTGGTGCTCATGGTGCCCGTGCGACATGTTGATGCGCGCGATGTCCATCCCCGCGCGCACCAGGTCGGTCACGACCTCCGGCGTGGCGGCGGCCGGGCCCATGGTGGCGACCACCTTGGTTCTCATCATCGCTTCCGGCGTCTCCTGGGATCTCTGGCGGGACGCGCCCGGGCGAGGACAGGCGCCCTGGCGCGCGCGGGTCGTGGCGCCGTGGTGAAGCTATCCCCGCCCGTTTCCCGGGACCATATTCGCGGGAACGGCCGACTACCGGACAACGCAATGGAAACACCTTGACTCGACGCACCACCTACATCGACAGTGCGGGCGGCCTGAAGCAGCTGGGCCGCTCGCTGGCGGGCGACGCCGATCTCGCGGTGGACTGCGAGGCGGCGGGCTACCACCGCTACTCCGACCGGCTCTGCCTGGTCCAGCTCTCGACGCCCTCCGAGACCTTCGTACTGGATCCCCTGGCGGTCCCACTGACGGCGTCTCTGAAGCCGTTCCTGGAAGAACCGGCCCGCCGCGCTCTCATGCACGGCGGCAGCTACGACCTGCGCCTCCTGCGCCGGGATCTCGACATCGCGGTGGCCCGGCTGTTCGACACCCAGGTCGCCGCCGGCTTTCTCGGGGAGCCCGCGATCGGGCTGCAGGCGCTCCTCGAGAAGCATCTCGGGATCCGGGTGGCGAAGAAGTTCCAGCGGGCCGACTGGGCCCGGAGGCCGCTGTCGCGCGAGATGATCTCCTACGCCGCCGGCGACACACGCTACCTGCACCGGCTGACCGCCGTCCTCGAGGCTCGGCTTCGCGACCTGGGCCGCCTGGAATGGGCGCAGGAAGAGTGCCGCCGTCTCGTCGATACGACCGGGAAGTCCGGCGAAGAGGAGCCGCCGCCAGACCCCGTGACCCGCGTCAAGGGGGCCCGGCGGCTGGGCCCGCGCGCCGTGACCGCGCTGAGGGAGGCCATCGGGTGGCGGGACGGCATCGCCCGCTCACGTGACCGCGCCCCCTTCCGTGTGGCCTCGGACGCCGCGCTCCTGGAAACCGTACTGACACGGCCGGGGTCGGTGGAGGAACTCATCCGCGTGAAGGGGTTTCCACGACGTCTGGCCGCGACGGACGGCCGGGCGCTGCTCCGGGCGCTGCGCCGGGTCCGCCGCCTCGCCGCCCATGACCTGCAGCCGTATCCCGTTTCCAAGAGGGGTCGCGGGCGTCCCTCCCCCGAGGAGGAAGCGGCGTTCGACCGCCTGAACGCGGTGCGCAACGAGGTGGCCGCGAAGCTGGGGCTGGAGCGGGGCCGGGTGATGGCCAACCATCTGCTGCGAGAAGTCGTCGCAGCCCGACCGAGCGGCCTCGCCCAACTCGGGAAGGTGCCGGACGTGCGCCGCTGGCAGGTGGAGGTTCTCGGCGCCGAACTCCTGGAAGCGCTGTAGCTTCCGTCCGCGGGCTGCTTGAGGGGCTCAGCGTCCCCCGGCCGCTTCCAGCTCCCGCTTGTACTCGATGCAGTAGCGGGCGTGGGGCAGCGCGTCGAGTCTCTCGAAACTGATGGCTTTGCCCGTGGCGTGACAGCGGCCGAAGTTGTCCGGGTCCAGGTAGAGCCGCCTGAGGGCCTCCTGCAGGCGGTAGAAGTAGCGGCCCTCCTTGGTCGCGAAGAGCGCGGCCTTTTCCCGTTCCATCGCCTCGGTGCCCTGGTCCGCCATGTGGTCGGTGTAGGCCGCGAGATCGGAATCGCCCGACGCCCGGTCGGCCTGGGCGGAGCGGTTGAACAGGCCCAGTCCGCGGAGCGCCCTTTCGCGCTCCTCCAGCAGCCTCTTCTCCAGGTGCGCCAGCTGCTCCCTCGAGAGAACCGGACCGGCGCCGTTCCCCGCGGGCCCTGCCCCGGTCGAATTCGTTCGCGACATCGATTGCCTCCCTCTCCTGCCGTCGGACGTTACGAAGCAAATGTACACGCCTCCGCGCCGCCAACCAATTCCCACGGGGAATTCCCGCCGGGAATGTTATCTTCCCGTCGCGGGGTGGAGCCACTCCCCGCAGCGAGGCAACAACTTCGGTCAACGAGGAACTCGGACCCGTGGAATCGATCGACTGCCGCAGGCATCCCGGACGGCCCGGTCCGCCCCTGCCCCGCCCTCCCTTTCGCTCCCCGCTCGGCGAACGGATTCGGCGCGAGATCTGCGCGGACTGCTGGCGCGACTGGCTGCAGCACCAGACTCTGCTCATCAACCACTACGGGCTGGATCCGCGGAAGGCCGAGGCGCGCGAGTTTCTGTACGGGCAGGTGAACGCGGTGCTGTTCGACGAGGGCGAGGCTGCGGGAATCGACACCTCCAGGCAGGGGACGATCGGCCCCCCGGGCGGTTGAATCACCCCCTCAGCACGGCCTCGATCTCCACCAGCGCGGCCTCCAGCGTCTCCCGCTCCACGGTGAGCGGCGGCGCGAACCGCACGACTTGGCGGTGCGTCTCCTTGGCCAGGATGCCGCGCGCCTGGAGCGCCTCGCAGAACGGTCGTGCGGTCCCCGAAGACTCCCGGATCACCACTCCGATCATGAGCCCCCTCCCCCGCACCTCCTCCACGTGCGGCGACGGTATCGCGCGCAGCCGGTCCATGAACCAGGTGCCCAACTCGTCCGAGCGGCGCGGCAGGTCCTCCTCGATGATCACCCTGAGCGAGGCCATGCCGACGGCCGCGCCGAGCGGGTTGCCGCCGAAGGTCGACCCGTGGTCGCCCGGGCGGAAGACGTCCATGAACTCCGCGTCGGCGATCGCGGCCGAAACCGGGTAGACGCCCCCGCCGAGCGCCTTGCCCACGACCAGGACGTCGGGGCGCACCCCCTCCCAGTCGCAGCAGAACATCCGGCCGGTGCGGCCCAGGCCGGTCTGGATCTCGTCGGCCACCAGGGCCACGCCGTTCGCGCTGCACACCTCCGCCGCCTGGCGCATGTACCCGTCGGGCGGCACGATCACCCCCGCCTCGCCTTGGATCGGCTCGACCAGGAAGCCGACCGTGTTGGGCCCGATCGCGGCCCGGAGCGCGTCGATGTCGCCGTACGGGATCAGGGTGAAGCCGGGCGTGAAGGGGCCGAAGCCGTCGCGGTACTGGTCCTCGGACGAGAAGCCGACGATCGTGGTGGTGCGCCCGTGGAAGTTGTCCTCGCAGACGATGATCTCGGCCCGGTCCTTCGGGACGCCTCGCACCTCGTAGCCCCACTTCCGCACCATCTTGATCGCGGTCTCGACGGCCTCGGCGCCGGTGTTCATCGGGAGCGCCGCGTCGAAGCCGGACGCCTCGCAGAGTTCGCGCAGGAACGGGCCCATCCGGTCGTTGTGGAAGGCGCGCGACGTGAGGGTGAGGCGGTCGAGCTGTTCGCGGGCGGCGGCGACGATGGCGGGGTGGCGGTGTCCCTGGTTCACGGCCGAGTAGGAGCTCAGCATGTCGAGGTAGCGGTTGCCCTCCACGTCCCACACCCAGGATCCCTCGCCGCGCTCGAGGACGACGGGGAGGGGGTGGTAGTTGTGGGCGGAGTAGCGTTCGGCCTCCGCGAGGTAGCGGTCGGTGCGCGAGGCGGGCGGGACGGTGGTGGTGGTGGTCATGGTGTCGGTGGTTCTTGCGGGGTTGCGGTTCCAGGGGTTGGGCGGTTCTGCGGACAGGCGGACCGCGGACGAAGACCGGCGGACGAATCTAGCGGTTGCCGCGATGCGCCGCAGACTCCGGGCCCGCCCGGGTCGCGCTACTCATGGCGGGAATCCGGGACGGGACGTTCAGGACCCGGTTCCGGTGCAGTGGGCCCTTACTCCCGAGTTGGCATTAGGCGTCGGCCTGCCACGTAGGTAACGCCCAATTCGTCGGATCGGTCACCCCATACGTGGGTGTCGTCCACGAATCGAGGTTTGAAGTTCTCGGGAAGCACGATTTGCCGGATAGGGCCCTCCGTTTCTCCCCGGCGGGCAGCGTACCAGACATGCGAAGCGCCCTCCTTAAGCCGCCTGAACCACACCTCGCCGTTGGACATCAACCTAATGCCCCGGATCGCTGGCCAGAATCCCGGGTTGGCCAGCTTCTCACGCACTCTTCTCCTCATCAACGGTGACGCGACGCTGTCCCCACCATGGTCCCGCGACACGATGGACGCCATCCAATCCACCTTTTCCTCATACTCACGGTCTCCGATCGGAAGAGGCTCCAACTGGATCCTCCTTGTCCACACGGTATCGCCCCCCACCGAGACTTCGACAAGATCGACAACGCCCGGAGGCATGGTCTGCGTTCGCGCACAAACCACGTTTCCGACCCTCCCGTCTCCCTGGCACGCGTCCTTGCGAACCCACGGCTGATCGAAGAAGGTCGCCACCGTGGTGCCTGTACCGGGGAAGACGATCGTCGTGTTCCGATCGCTCCTCAAAGCTACCGTATCCAGACTCCATGACCCGGTCTCCTGTGCGACCCGGAGCCATGGGATCTCATGGATCGGGTCGTCCCCGGTCAGGCCTTCCGAGATCATTCCCCCTACCACGGGGGTCACCAGAAAGCTGCCGTCGGCCAGCAGGGACTCGTACGAGAACGAAAACCCCCGCCAGCTGACGAACGGGGGTATGGCGTGCCAACCGATGAAATCGCCGTCAAGCGAGAACGTTGTCAACCCGCGACGCCATTCTCGTACGACGAGCGAGTCGTCGTAAAGGTAGAATCGACCGGGATTCCGGAATTCGCCCGGCCCCTCACCTTCCCGGCCAAATCGCCTTATCAGGTTCCCCTTGGGAGTCCAGATCGTGACCTCCGTGGCTCGAGAGTCCAAGACATAGATGCGCGAGCCATCGGGCGTAACGGCCACGTCGACGATCAAGCCAAACAGGGCGTCACCATCGAAGCGGTCGCCGAATTCGTACTCCGCTTCGGTGGTCCAGGCATCGACCGCAGTAAGGGTGACCGCCTCGTCCTCGACGTTACCGGTGCATGCCGATAGCGCTGACAGAAGGGTGGCCCAGGGCGCCTTCCCGCCACGAAGGGTGGTCATCCGGCCAATACCGCAGTCGCGCGCGTCTTCCCGACGTCCCTCGCAGTGCGGGACGAATAAGCCACCAAGGGTTGGTCGGCCGGGACCCAACGCCTTCCCACAACGTATTGGACACCCAGGCCGTCAGTCCTTGTTCCCCACACATGAGTGTCGGTAACATCCCGTGGATTGAACGACTCCGGCAACGTGATTCTCCGAATCGGGCCCTCGCCGTCTCCACGCCGGACGGCGTACCAGACGCCGGGCGTCGGGGACCTCGAAGGCCGAAACCAGATCTCTCCGTTCGGCATGGGCCGTATGCCGTAGGTGACGGGCCACGCTTCCGGCACGATCAGAGCACCGCGCACCCTCTGCCTCAGGATCGGTGAGGGCACGCTGTCGCCGGACCACGAGGCGAAGACCGACGCCTTCCGGTTCACGACCGCCTCCACTTCGTGGCCTTCGATCGGGACCGGAGGCAACCGGATCTGCCGGGTCCAGACGGTATCGCCCGTCATGGAGATCTCCATGAGTTCGAGGGTTCCCGGGGGCAGCTCCTGCGTTCGGCCCAGTACAACGCTTCCGCCCGGCGCGTCGGGGCGAAAGCTGTCCGGAACCACCCACTCCTGTGAGAGGCGGACCGGCTCGGGGTCGCCCGCCAGCTTGAACGGAACCAACCAGTTCCGGTAGCTGATGAGGGCAAGTGTATCCAGCGTCCAGGAAGCGCCCTTCCGCGAGATTCGGAGTCCCGGAATCACGTCGACCGGATCGTCTCCCGTCGAACCGACGATGATCCTGGACGGGACGACGGGAGTCACCACGAAGCTGCCGTCATCGAACATGGCCTCGTTCCTGAACCGGAATCCCCGCCAGCTGAGCGACGCCGGTACCGCATCGGTTCCCGTCACTTCGCCTTCAAGAGTGAACGACGTGAACCGCCGTTCGTCGGCCACGTAGAACCTGTCTTCGAGAAGGACGAGGTCATGGGGCCCGGTGAACTCGCCCGGGCCTTCGCCCTCCCCTCCCACACGCCGGATCAGAGTCCCGTCGGGCGTCCAGATTGTCACCTCCGAGGACTGGAGATCCAGCACATGGATCCGGGGACCTTCGGGCCCGTCGCGCACGTCAACGTCACCGACGGAGCCGAACAGGGCGTCTCCCTCGAAACGATCACCGAACTCGAATTCGGGCTCGGTGGTCCAGTCCTCGACCGGCGTGAGCCCGGCCCCGGTGTCGGGGTCCGCCCCGCGGTCAACGCATCCGCATAGCCCGGAGAAAACCGCGAGCCATGCCACCAGCCCCCATCCTCCGCCGCTATTCGCGGGGGGGGCGAACTCTTTCCGGAGCCTGCGAATCGCTTCTCCCCGGTGCCGCCTCACGGTCACAGGCGTCAGCTCCAAGTCCAGCGCAATCTCGGAATCCTCCATTCCGTCAAGCACCCGGCGGACGACGGCAAGCTGCCGTGGCGTCAGGATCCCCTGCGCAACTTGCAGGATCTCATCCCTTCCGGGATCCACCCCCCCTCCTTCGTCCAAGGCCGGAAAGAGATTCTCCCGGACGTGTTCTTCGTTCTCGTAGAAGATCCGTTTTCGACGATTCCCCGTCCTCCTGTCATCGTGCACCATGTTCTTCGTGACCCGGACCAGCCAAGCGGACGGATCCCGCACCTCTTCCACCTTGGTCGGCTTCCGGCGTGCGATCACGAGCACTTTCAAAGCCGCTTTCTGGACGATGTCCTCCGCGGCATCGCCGTCGTCGTCCAAGCCCCGCAACGCGACGTCAAGCATCACCTTCCGCCAGCGCCTGATCCACCGCACCACCTTCGCCTCCGCACCTTCCCCACACCTCGGCCCCGCGCCCCGGCCGTCCTGGCTCGACCCTTTTCCGCTTTCCGTCCCCAACGGAACCCCCTGCTTTCCTGCACCAACATCCATCGTACAAATGGCTATTCCAGCAACCAGTGTACTCCTTCATCCACGACGCCGCAAACGCCGCAGCCACGGGTGGCGCGGATCATAGCATGGCTGCCTTGAGCGTTCACGATGCACGGTGGGCTGTTATCACAGCACACGCGTCCGGTCCCTGGCGCCGACAACCCCTCCCGCAATCACGACAAGGCGGGTTCCCGCCCCGGACCCCAGAGGAAGGGGTTCTTCCCCTTTTCTGGTGGGTAGCAGGTCATGCGCGTAGGCCATCGGG
>JAPPGI010000086.1 GCA_028874985.1 Gemmatimonadota bacterium
CGCAGGGTTGGTGGGACAGGGCCGAGAAGCTCGCGGGTCTGGAGCCGAAGCCCGGAAGAGGCTGGCACTCGCTGCGGCGGAAGTTCGCCAGCGACCTGATGGACCAGCCGCTGAAGGTGCTCTGCGAGCTGGGCGGCTGGAAGACGGCGAAGACGGTTCTTCAGTGCTATCAGCGCGCGGACGAAGGACAGCTTCGGACGGCTCTGGAAGCTCGTAGAAGACTCCGCGGCTAGATCCGCAATCGGCGGGAGTCAAACGGCTGGAATCCGACCGGCCAATTCCGTAAGTTCAACGTCCATGAGCAGATGCGAATCCACGACCGACTGCCGGGCTGGCAAGGCGCGACGAGGGGCCAATAGCAGCGCTATTGGGCTGAGGAGCAACGCAGAGCGAAGCGGTCCAGCCCGAATGCAACGCCGGTCGAATGCCGGGGGGGTTTTGTCCGCGGGCTGGCCGCAGTCCGTGGATAAACCCGCGCGAGCACCGAGAGCGGCGAGGCGCCGGGCTGGCAAGGCGCGACGAGGGGCCATAGGGACTATGTATACTAATACAAGACGCCGTTTCCGCGTGTGGCGGACGGCTGGAATCCGAATCGAATCGGAGGAGTCGAGAACAATGAGTGTTTTCCGTTTGGGAGCGGCTGCGATCCTGTGCCTGCTCATCGCCAGTCCCGTTGCGGTGCAGGGGCAGGGCACCAAGGTGGGGTACATCAACAGCGATCAGATCCTGGCCGAGTACGGGCCGGCGCAGGATGCCAAGATGAGTCTGGACGCGACCGTCGCGGGCTACGACGCCGAGATCCAACAGCTCGAGGCCGGTCTTCAACAGGCGCTCAACGAATATGAGCAGCAGCAGCTGACGATGAACGCGGATGCGAGACGCGAGCGCGAGCAGGAGTTGGGGAACAGGCGGATCAAGCTCGAGGAGAGGAGGCAGGAGCTCAACCGACAGGCCCTCCAGCGCCAGCAGGAGGTCTTTCAGCCGATCATGGAGCAGATCCGGGTCGTCCTCGAGGAGATTCGCGTCGAAGGCGGCTACGGCCTGATCCTGGACACGGTCTCCCGGGCCATCCTGGTGGCGGATCCCGCGCTGGAGCTGACCCAGGAGGTCCTGACCCGGCTTGAGGCCAGGAGCGGATCCGAAGGCGACGGATGACGGCAACCCGACGGATTGAAGTCGGCAGTACCGAGGCGCCTCGCCGGCTCATCGGCGGGCCGGTTCGGTGACCACGGGAAATCGATCCGGGTTGCCGACCCTGGCGGCGGCGGCCCAGGCGACCGGGGGGCGGATTCTGGGCGATGGGAGCGTGACGTTTCGCCGGGTTGCTCCCGTTCACGATGCAGGACCCCGGGACCTCGCGCTCCTGGCCCATCGCCGTTACGCGGCGGATCTCGCGCGCTGCGGGGGAGGTGCGCTCCTGGTTTCCGAAGCGCTGAGCGGGATCGAGGAAGGACCGCCGCACCGCCTGGTTGTTGCCGATCCGCATGCGGCGCTCATCGACCTCCTGCCGTTGCTGCACACGGAATCCCGGCAGGACGAAGGCGTGCATCCGACTGCGGTGATCCACGCTTCGGCGGTCCTGCCCGAGAGCGTGGGCGTCGGTGCGCATACCGTGATCGGGGCCGGTGCAACACTGGGTGAGGATGTTCGCATCGGCCCCAACTGCGTGGTCGGAGCGGGAGTCGCGATCGGTGCGGGAACCGTGCTGTACCCGAGCGTCACCCTCTACCCCGGCTCGGTCCTCGGGGAGAGGGTCATCGTGCATGCCGGGGCGCGCATAGGAGTCGACGGCTTCGGATACGTTTCATCCGGGGGGACGCACAGGAAGATACCCCAGGTGGGAGCCTGCGTAATCGAAGATGATGTCGAAATCGGAGCCAACTGTGCCATCGACCGCGGGTCGATCGGGCGGACGGTCGTCGGTGCGGGGTCGAAGCTCGACAACCTGGTCCATGTCGGGCACAACGTGACCGTCGGCCGGGGCTCGATGCTGGTGGCCCAGGTAGGCGTGGCCGGTTCCACCCGAATCGGAGCGGGAGTGGCGATCGGTGGACAGGCCGGGATATCCGGGCACCTGACAGTCGGCGCGCGGGCCCGGATCGCGGCGCAGGCGGGTGTGATCGGGGATGTGGCGCCGGGGCAGGCGATTTCCGGGTATCCCGCCAGGGATCACCGCGACTACCTGAAAGCCATGGCACATGTAATGCGATTACCGGAGCTTGTCAAGCGCCTGCGTCTGCTTGAACGCCGGCATCCGGCGGAGGACAAACACTAGTGGCGAACCGTAGACAGCAGACGATCGGCCAGGCCGTCCGGCTGGAGGGCATAGGCGTTCACACCGGACAGGTGGCGACGCTGACGATCAGACCCGCGTCCCCGGGTTCGGGGATCGTCTTCGCGCGCGTCGACCTGCCGGGGGCGACCCGCGTGCCGGCCCGGCTGGAATACGTCACTGCGACGGAACTGGGCACCAGTCTGGGTGCCGACGGCGTGGAGATCCTGACGGTGGAGCATGTGCTGGCGGCGCTCGCGGCGCTCGAGGTCGACAACGCTATCCTGGAGCTGCACGGCCCTGAAGTTCCGATCCTGGACGGGAGCTTCGAGCCCTATGTGCGCGCGCTGCGGGACGCCGGGCTGGAGTCCCAGGACGCCGATGCGGAAGTCATCAAGGTCACCGAGGTGATCTCCGTGGAGGGTGAACCGGGGGCGGTCTACGTCGCCCTGCCGGACGATGGCTTCCGCGTCTCCGCCACCATCGAATTCGGGCACGCGGCGATCGGGCGCCAGCACGGCGGATTCATCATCGATGACGAGCGGTTTCGCAGTGACCTGGCCCCGGCTCGGACCTTCGGTTTCCGGGCCGATGCGGATTCGCTGCGCGCCCGCGGATTGGCCAGGGGCGCTTCCCTGTCGAACACCGTGGTGCTTGACGGCGGCGGCGTCATGAACAACGGGCTCCGCTATGCCGATGAGTTCCTCCGTCACAAGGTCGGAGACATCGTGGGAGACCTGGCCTTGATGGGCGGGAGATTCCGGGGCCACGTCGTAGCCGAGTGTCCGAGCCACAGCGGGAACATCGCTCTGGCGCGCGCGATCAGGGAGCAGCACGACCGGTGCCGGCGGGTTCGCACCATCGACGTGGTGGAGATCATGGATGCGCTCCCGCACCGATACCCGTTGCTGCTTGTCGACAGGGTGGTGGAGTTCGAGCCCGGAAAGCGCATCGTCGGGCTCAAGAACGTGACGATCAACGAACCGTTCTTTCGCGGACACTTTCCGGACCATCCGATCATGCCGGGCGTCCTGATCATCGAGGCCATGGCCCAGGTCGGCGGACTCCTGCTGATGGACGCGGTTGAGGACACGGAGGAAAAGGTGGTCTACTTTATGGCGCTGGATAACGTCAAGTGGCGCCGGCCGGTCACCCCCGGGGACCAGATCCTCTTCGAAGTGGAGATGGTCAATCTCCGCCGAAGCGTCTGCAAGATGAAAGGGAAGGGCACCGTGAACGGCATTTTGGTCGCCGAAGCCGAAATGATGGCCAGGATCGTGGACCGATGAGGAGCATACCCGCCAGGGAGCGCGCCGCGGTGAGCGTCCACGACACCGCCATAGTCGATCCGGCCGCCGAGCTGGCGCCCGGAGTGGATGTCGGTCCCTACGCGATCATCGGGCCCGGGGTGAGCATCGGGGCGAACTCGCGTGTGGGCCCGCGGGTCCTCATCGAGAGGGACACGACGCTCGGCACCGACTGCCGGATTGCCAACGGGGCCGTGCTGGGGACGGATCCGCAGGACCTGAAGTACGAAGGGGAACAGACGTTTCTCGAAGTCGGCGACCGTACGGTGATCCGCGAATTCGCGACGGTTAACCGGGGTACGGCCGCATCGGGGAGGACCCTGGTCGGATCGGACTGCCTGCTCATGGCCTACAGCCACATCGCACACGACTGCGAACTGGGGAACCACGTCATCGTCTCCAACGCCACGAACATGGCCGGACACGTGGTAATCGAGGACTGGGCCAACGTCAGCGGCCTGGTCGCGATTCATCAGTTCGTCCGCATCGGCGCGCATTCCTTCGTCGGAGGCGGCTCCAGAATCAGCCAGGACGTGCCCCCCTACTGCAACGTGGCGGGCAATCCCTCCGCGAAGCTCTACGGGCTCAACACGGTCGGGCTGGAGCGGCGCGGGATCTCGACCGACGTGCGCCGGTGCCTGAAACGGACGTACCGCATCCTCTTCCAGTCGGAGTGGAATCTCTCGCAGGCGATCGCCAGGGTCGAGGCGGAAGCTGATCTGATGTGCCCCGACGTGGGCTACTTCCTCGACTTCATCCGGAACAGCGAACGCGGGGTCACCTTCTGACCCGGCAGCCTGTGGACGCGCCCTCCATCGGCGTCGTCGGTGTGGGGTCGCTGGGCCGGCATCACGCGCGCGTGGTGCGGGATCTGGCGGGCGTGGCGTGTGCCGGGATATACGACACGGACGAGGAGCGGTGCGGGGCGGTGGGGAGCGAACTGGGAGTACGCGTGAGCCCTTCGCTGGAGGTACTGCTCGAGGCGAGCGACGCGGTCGTGGTCGCGGTGCCTACGCTCGCGCACGAGACCGTCGCTCTGCAGGCCATTCGGGACGGAGTCCATGTACTCGTCGAAAAGCCGATGGCGCCGGATGTGGCGGCCGCCGACCGCATGATCGCGGCGGCAAGGCGGAGTGGGGTCGTGTTGCAGGTCGGACACGTGGAGCGGTTCAACCCTGCATTGGTGGCGGCCCGACCCTACCTGGAGCGTCCCCTCTTCGTTGAATCGCACCGGCTGGCGCCGTTCACGCCCCGGTCGCTGGACGTGGCGGTGGTGCTCGACCTCATGATCCATGACGTGGACCTGCTGAGCATCCTGGTCGGGCGGCCCGTCACCGAACTGGCCGCAACGGGCGTGCCGGTGCTCACTCGCCATGTCGACATCGCCAACGCGCGCCTCGGCTTCGAAGGGGGCACGGTCGCCAACCTCACGGCGAGCCGGGTATCGGCCACCCGGGTCAGGAAGCTGCGCATCTGGCAGCGGTCCGGCTACCTGTCGCTGGACATGGCGGCCGGACGCGGCGAGTTCTACCGCTTGAGAGACGGGGTCTCGGGTCTGGACGGTCCGGCTCGGCCCCAGGGCGTTCCGGGGCTGGCGGGACTGGCCTCGGTTGTGAAACGGATTCAGATCGTCGGCGACGATTCGGAACCCCTCGCCGCCGAGCTGGCCTCGTTCCGCGACGCCGTCCTGGGACTGGCGCCGCCCCCGGTAACCGGCGAGGATGGACGGTGCGCACTCGAACTCTCACTGGCCATCGAAAGACAGATCGAGAACCATGTCGCTCATACGCGTTCGGCGCCGCCGTAAGCGAGAGTGGATCGACACGAGGAAGGGGAAGTCGCCCACGACCCTCGTGATTCTGCTCGCGATCGTGCTGGCGATCATCTGGTACCTCGGGCGCACCTTCTGATCCCGTCGCCCGGTGGTGCCTCCCCAGCCGGACCGAGGTGTGCCCCGCCTCCGCAGAGTCATGATTCTGGCGGGCGAGGCATCGGGGGACTCGCACGGTGCGCACGTCGCCCGGGAGATCAGGCGCCGGTGGCCGGCGGTGGAGATGGTGGGACTGGGGGGGGAGCGCATGGCAGCGGCCGGAGTGCGGCTGATCAGCACCCTCGACGAGTTGGCGGTGATGGGCTTCGCGGAGGTGCTCACGCGGCTACCCTTCTTCAGACGCCTGGAGCGACGCCTGATTCGCCTGCTCCGCGAAGAGCCACCCGATCTGGTCCTCCCGATCGACTATCCCGGCCTGAACCTCAGGATCGCCACGCGCGCGGCCCGACTGGGAATCCCGGTTCTCTACTACATCGGTCCGCAGGTGTGGGCGTGGCGGGCCGGGCGTGCCGCACGGCTGGCGCGCGTGGCGGACCGGATTGCGGTCATCCTGCCCTTCGAGGCGCGGCTCTACCGGAGGCACGGGGCGCGCGCCGTATTCGTGGGCCATCCCCTGCTGGACGAAGAGACCCGGTCCGACCCGCGGCAACTGGCTCGGAGTCTCGGCCTAGAGGCTGAAAAACCCGTTCTCGCCCTCTTCCCGGGATCCCGCGTTCAGGAACTGCAGCGTCATGCGCGACCATTCACCGCCACGGCCCGAGAACTCCAGCGGCGATTGCCGACCCTCGAGGTGATCGTGAGCAGGGTGCCATTCCTGCCGCAATCGGCTTACGCATCGTTTCCGTTTCCGACTACCGGCGACGCCGATTCGCTCAGGGCCCTGGCGACCGCGGGTCTGGTCAAGTCCGGGACCGGCACCCTGGAGGCCGCACTCGCGGGAATGCCCTTCGCCGTAGCATACGTCACTCATCCGGCAACGTTTTTCCTGGCCAGGCGACTCGTTCGCGTTCCTCACGTTGCACTCGTCAATCTCGTTGCGGGACGGCGTGTCGTTCCCGAGTTCATTCAGGGAGAAGCGACCGCGGGCGCGATGGCGGATGCCCTCGAACCGCTTCTGGACGAGTCCTCGGCGGTGCGGCGGGAAACGACTTCGGGAATGCGGGAGATCCGCGCCGCCCTGGGGTCGCCGGGGGCGGCGTCGCGTGTGGTCGACCTCGTGGAAGAGGTGCTGGGGGAGGCCGAAAGCGGTGGACGGGGCTGATGCGGGGCTGGTTGCAGGGCTTCGTGCGGGACTTCTGGGCCGGCCGCCGGCATGGTCCCGGGGCGGCACTGCTCGGCGCGGCGCTGGCGCCGGCGGAGGCGGTGTTCCGGGCCGCCGTGGCGACGCGGAGCGCCTGGTACGAACGAGCCCGTCTTCCGGAGCCGCCGATACCGGTCGTCTCGGTGGGCAACCTCACCGTGGGCGGGACGGGAAAGACGCCCGTGGTACGCTGGCTCGGCGACTGGTTTCGGAAGCGGGGCGTGAAGGCGGCAGTGGTCGTGCGTGGCTACGGTGCGGATGAGGTGGCCCTGTACCGGCGGTGGTTCGGGCGCGATGCGGTGTTCGTCGGAGCCGATCGGTCGGAGGGGGTGCGGGCGGCGGGGACGCGGGATTTCGACCTGGCACTTCTGGACGACGGATTCCAGCACCGCCGGGTTCCCCGGATGCTGGACATCCTGCTCGTCGCAGCCGAAGATCCGTTGGGGGTGCGTCTCCTGCCGCGGGGGCCGTACCGTGAGCCCCTCGCGGCCGTGCGGCGAGCGACTCACGTGGTGCTGACCCGCCGCAGCCCCGGCTCACCGATGCGTGTGGCAGCCTGGCGTGAGCGGTTGGCGCGCGTTGCCCCCGGCGCACGCGTGCTCGAAGCGGAGGCGAAAATGGGAGGATGGCGCGATCTGGGCGGTTGTCCCGCCGACCCGCCCGCGGGGGACGTGCTGGCCGTCTGCGCGGTCGCCCGCCCCGGTGCGTTCGAGAGCGGTCTGGGCGACCTGCTGCCCGGCGCCCGCGTCGAACTGGTCGCCTACCCCGACCACCATGCCTACACGGGCCGCGACGTGGCCTCGCTGCTGGCGCGGCGGAGCGGCAGGACGATCGTGTGCACGGCCAAGGACGCCGTCAGCCTCGCGACCCATCCGGAGCTCTCCGATCACTGTGTCGTGGTGGGTTTTCGGGTCGTCGGAGAGCCGCGGGCACCCCTGCTGAGCGCGTTGGAACAGGTGGCGGAGGGCCGTTGCGAGTCTCGATAGTGGCTATCGGCAAGGCGAAGTCCCTCTCCCCGGACCTCCATGCCTACCAGGCCCGCGCGGGTCGCTACTGGGCGCTGGACGTGGTGGAGGTGAGGCAGGCCCGCGGCAAGGCGGCCGCTGTGGTCATGCGCGCGGAGGCGGCCGCGATCAGGGCCCGGCTGCGTCCCGGCTTCGTCCGGGTGGCGGTGACCCGTGGCGGCGACCGCTTCTCATCGCCCGAATTGGCCCGCTGGCTTCGAAGGCTTGCCGAAGGACCGGCGCCCGGTGTCCACTTTCTCATCGGGGGAGCCTTCGGGCTCGACGGTGAACTCAGGGACGCATGCGACTTCCGCCTGTCGCTTTCCTCGCTGACTCTGCCGCACGACCTTGCGCGGCTGCTGCTTCTCGAGCAGCTGTACCGGGCCGGGACGATTCTGGGGAACCAACCCTATCACAAGGGACCACGGTGAGACCGAGATGAGCCGCAATCCCTGGTTCCGCGGCTGGTTCGGCCGCGAGTATCTGGCGCTCTACCCCCACCGGGACCGCGCCGAGGCGCGGCTGGCCGTGGCGCTGCTCAGGGAAACCACCCGTCTGGGCCCCGGTAGGCAGGTCCTCGACGTGGGTTGCGGCCCCGGGAGGCACCTGGAGGAGCTGGACCGTATCGGATGCCTCCCCGTGGGGCTGGACCTGTCCCGGGCCATGATCGAGGCGGCGCGCACGGCCGCGCCCCGGGCCGGCCTGGTCCGTGGCGACATGAGGTCGCTCCCGTTTCGCAACGCCGCCTTCGATGTCGTGACATCGTATTTCACCTCCTTCGGGTATTTCGACGACGACGACGACGACCTGTCGGTGTTGTGCGAGGTTCGGAGGGTCCTGAAGGCGGGCGGATGGTACCTCCTTGATTATCTCAACGCCGACGAGGTCGTGGCCAATCTCAGCAGTGAGGACAGGCGCACGGTATCGGGGTTCGAGGTGACCCAGAGGCGACGCCTCGTGGAAGGGGGACGAACCATAGAGAAGAGGATACGCATCGACGGGGGCGCGAATGTGCCGGCACGGGAATTCCAGGAGCGTGTCCGTCTCTACCGTCCCGAGGATCTGCACTCGATGCTGGTGCGGGCGGGGTTGACCCCGGATTCCCTCTTCGGCGGGTACGACCGCTCGCCCTACGAGTCGATGTCGCCCCGCTGCATCGTGCTGGCCCGGACATGCGGTTGAGCTTCACGCCGGGCAGGCCCGGACGACGCGCATGCGGGGAGGCGGCGGCCTGATGCGCGTGCTTGCACGACCCCTGGGCGGATCGCCACTCGTTCGCGACTACCTGAGCGGGGTGGAGGCGGCGAGTGCATTCTACCGCGGGTCACCCTTCCGCGCCGACAGCTACCGTCGGCGGGCGAAGGAGCTGGACCGGGCGAGGGATCCGGGAACGTTCACCCCCGCCCTGGAGGTGGTGCGCGCGGCCGGGCCCCGGGCGGAGGACAGGCTGCGCCGGGTGATCGATGAAGACGGGTATTTCGTCACGACGGGCCAGCAGCCGGGGTTGCTCGGTGGTCCCCTGTACAGCCTCTACAAGGCGCTGACCGCCGTGAGACTCGCGGACGAACTCGAGGAGATCGTCGGCGGTCCCGTCATGCCGCTCTTCTGGGTCGCCTCCGACGATCACGACTGGGTGGAGGCGAGCCGCACGCACGTCGTGGACGGGGCCGGCGAACTGGTGCGGCTCTCACTCGGGGCGGCGCCCCCGGGGCCGCCCCGGCCACTGGGACGCGTGCAGCTGGGCGGGGCCGTGGTGGAAGTGTTGGACACGCTGGCGCGGGCCTTTCCCCGAAACGACTTCCATACCCGCCACATGGACCGGTTGCGGGACATCTTTCAGCCGGCGGCCACGCTGACTTCGGCCTTCGCGGATCTCATGGCCGAGTTGCTGCGGAACACGACGCTGGGCCTGGTCGACGCCGGCCATCCCCGGCTCAAGGAGAGCTGCAGACCCGTCTTCAGGGCGGAGGCCGAGGATCCCGGCGCCAGCGAGGCCGTACTCGGAGAAGCGTCCGAGGCCCTGAAGGCCGGCGGCTACGCCCTGCAGGCACCGCCGATCCGGGATGCGACCCTTCTATTCGTCGACGGACGCCACGGCCGTGAGCGGCTGGACAGGCTGGACGACGGGTTCAGGCTCAGGCTCACCGGCAGGGAGCTGTCGCGCCGGCGGGTTCTGCGGATGATTGAGGAAGACCCGGAGTCCGTTTCTCCGAACGTACTGCTGCGTCCGGTGGTCGAGAGTTTCCTCTTTCCCACTCTCGCCTATGTCGGGGGGCCGGGTGAGTTGGCCTACTTCGGCCAATTGCGCGGCCTGTTTCGCCGTCACGGGGTCGGCATGCCGGTGGTGACCCCGCGGAGTTCGCTGCTCGTGGTCGAGAGCAGGGTGGAGAGGGTGCTGGAGAAGTTCGCGCTCACGCCCGGACAGTTGCGCGAAGGGGATGCGCTGCTGAGCCGTCTGGCCCGGGACCGGCTGCCGGAGGATGTGCACGACGGGGTCACGCGCTGGCGGACCGCCGTCGAGGCACTGGGTGCGGAGCTTGCGGAGACGGTTGCCGCCGTCGATCCGACGCTGCGGGGAGCCGTGACGCGGGCCCGGAATGCCGGCCTGGCCGCCCTCGGGACGCTGGAGAAGAAGATCGTGCGGGCGGCTGGACGACGGAACGACACGGTGCGGGCCCGGATACACAAGGCGCGGGTCAACCTGTGGCCCGCCGGGAAACCCCAGGACCGCGTCCTGAGCCCGTTACAGTATCTCATGCGCTACGACTCGGGGTTCCTCTCCCGGGCGCTGGAGGCAATCCGAATCCGGGTGGATGAGGACGAAGTCGCGAAACGGGCTTAGCGGCCGGCCCGGCGCCTCGCCGCTCGGGCGGCTTCGTCCACGAACCGGCGGCGCCACCGTCCAGCGGGTGCTTTGCCACGTGGAGGGCGGAAACGGTAGCTTTAGCTCATGGTTCCGTTGATCGTCATCCTGGTGCTCCTCATTCCGATCCTCGCCATTGTTCTGGACTCCGACCTGGGCAAGGCGATTGCGCGGAGGCTGGAAAGCGGCAATCGGACGAGGGTGGACGGCGGGACGCACGACCGGCTGGTGTACCTGGAGAGCGAACTGGAGCGTCTGGGGAGAGAGGTGGGACGCCTCGAGGAGGAGAGCCGGTTCTTCCAGAAGCTGCTTGCCGAGAACACCGAAGCCGGCGCACTTCCGCGCCCCGGGGGGACGGGGGCTTCCGTCGAGGACTCCTGACCCGGGGCGGCGGAGTTTGGGGGCCCCCAGCGTAGCCGCAGGCATTCTGGTCAGCCGGGTCTTCGGATTCGGGCGCGAAATCGTGTTCGCGCACTTCTTCGGGAATGGTGCGCTGGCGGATTCATGGCGCGCCGCGCTGAAGATCCCGAACGTGATCCAGAACCTCCTCGGAGAAGGGACGCTGAGCGCATCGTTCATTCCCGTCTACGTGCGGTTGCTGGAAGAGGGAAGGGAAGAGGAGGCCGGGCGGGCCGCGGGGGCCGTCCTGGGGTTGCTGGCGGTGGCGGCGGGGGTGCTCGCCGCTCTGGGAAGCTGGGCGGCTCCCCTGCTGGCGACGGTGGTGGCCACCGGCTTCGCGGGCGATGAGCGGGTTGATATCCTGGTTTCCCTTCTCCGGCTGCTCTTTCCCATGGCCGGGGTGCTCGTCGTCTCTGCATGGGCGCTCGGGATCCTGAACAGCCACCGGCGCTTCTTCGTCGCCTACGTCGCACCCGCGCTCTGGAACCTGTCCATGATCGTGACGCTGCTGGCGGCGGCCGCAAAGGGTCTCCTGGGGGTGAATCTGGTATTTGCGCTTGCCTGGGGCGCGCTGGCGGGCGGCGGGCTGCAGCTGCTCTTTCAGCTTCCCTACCTGGCGCCCTTCCTCAGGCACGTCGTACCCTCGCTCAGCACCCGGGTGACCGGAGTGCGGGAGGTCGTGGCCAACTTCCTGCCGGTCGTGGCGGCCAGGGGGGCGGTCAATCTCAGCGCCCTCCTCGATACGAATCTCGCCTCCCGTCTCACCACCGGAGCCGTGGGCGTGATGGGGTATGCCCAAACGCTGTATCTGCTTCCCATCTCGCTGTTCAGCCTCTCGGTGGCGGCGGCGGAGCTGCCGGAACTGTCCCGTGACCGGGCCGCCGGGCTGAGAGCCGTGAGAGACCGTGCGGAGCGCGCGGTGGGGACCGTGCTCTTCTGGCTGATTCCCATAACGGCCGGGTACATCGTCTTCAGGGAGGAGGTGATGTCGATCTACCGAACGGGGGGAGCCTTCGGAGAGACGGATGCGGTCGTGGCGGGACTTGTCCTGGCCGCATACGCCCTCGGCCTGCCGGCGTCGGGCGCCTCCCGGGTCCTTTCCTCGGCGTACTACGCGCTCGGAGACACCAGAACCCCGGCGCGCATCGCGTACATGCGCATCATCGTCTCCGCCGCCACCGGTGTGAGCCTGATGTTCCCGCTCGATCGCCACATGGTCGGTGACTTGGGCCTGGGCGCGGCCGGACTCGGGGTGGGCGCCTCCGTGGGTGCATGGCTGGAGGTGTCGTTGCTGAAGCGGGGCCTTGGCCGTCGCCTCTCCGGACTCTCATTCGGGGGACGCCGCGTCGCTCTGTACCTGCTGGCCGCCGGCGTGGCGGTGGCCGCGGGGTTGGGGTCCGGACTTCTGCTCCCCCTTCTCCCCCCGGCCCACCCGGTTCTCGCCGCCGCGGCCACGATCCTGCCGGTAGCGGTCGTGTACCTGTGGGTGGCTCACGTTATGAACGTGTCGCCGTCGGGATTGAGCCGGCTGTACGGGAGCCGGTGGCGGCGGTGACCCCCGGCATTCCCCTGGACCAGGACGGGGTCGGACGCCTGCCCGCGAAACCGGGGGTCTATCTGTTCCGCGGCACCGGCGGCGAGGTGCTGTACGTGGGCAAGGCCAAGTCCCTGCGGACCCGGGTCCGTTCATACCTGGCCAGGGGAGGGAGTCCGGGAATCAAGACGCGCGAACTGGTTCGGCAGACCGCCACCCTCGAAACGCTGGTGGTGGCCTCCGAAGCGGAGGCGCTCATCCTCGAGGCCAACCTCATCAAGGAGCACCAGCCGCGGTTCAACATCCAGCTTCGGGACGACAAGAAGTACCCCTACGTCAAGGTGACGGTCAACGAACCCTTCCCGCGAGCCTATGTGACGCGGCGGGTACGCGATGACGGCTCCCGGTATTTCGGACCCTTCGTTTCCGTTGCGCGAATGCGGCGGGCTCTGGAGCTCCTGAAGCGCACCCACGGAGTTCGCTCCTGCCGCTACGACCTTCCCCGCGAGGCGCCGTCCCGACCCTGCCTCGACTACCATATCGGCAGATGCGCCGCACCCTGCGTCGGGCTGCAGGCCGAAGCCCGATACAGGCTCATGATCGAGCGGCTTCTCCCTGTTCTCTCGGGGGACGTGGCAAGAGTTCAGACAGAAGTTGAACATGACATGCGTAAGGCATCTGATGCAATGGACTTCGAGAGGGCGGCCCACCTGCGGGACGTGCTCATGGGCCTGGACGGTTTCGCCCGACTGCAACGGGTGCAGGTCGTGGACGGCGGCGACCGGGATGTCCTGGGAATCGCCAGGGACGGTGCGGTGGCGGTTGCGGCCGCACTGCAGATCCGGGGCGGGGTCCTGATCGGCAGGGAAACACACGCGATCACCGGTTGTGAGGAAGAGGAGGACGCGGATGTGGTGGCACGGTCCGTATCGCACGCCTACCTCTCCGGCGGGCCGTTACCCGGCGAGCGGTTGCCCCGCGAGGTGCTGCTGCCATCCGATTTTCCGGACCGCCCGCTGGTGGAGGGGATCCTGAGCGACAGGGCCGGACGGAGGGTTCTGGTCCGGGTGCCGCAACGGGGTGCCAAGGTGCGGCTGGTCGAACTGGCTGTGGCGAATGCGCGCCACGCACTCGGTGAGCGGGCCGCAAGGGGGGAGACACCGAAGCCACGCGCCGAAGACGTCCTCTTCGAACTTCAGGACCGGCTGGGACTCAAGGTCGTCCCGCGCTTGATCGTTTGCTTCGATGTCTCCCACACCCAGGGCGCCGAGGCCGTCGCCAGCGCGGTCCTGTTCGAGAACGGAGAGCCTTGCAGGGCGCGGTACCGCCACATGAGGATCAAGGGGGACTTCGGCAACGACGATTTCCGCTCGATGGAGGAGGCGGTCGGGCGGTACTTCGGCCGCAAGGTGAAAGAGGAGGGTCCTCTCCCCAACCTCGTGCTGGTCGACGGGGGTGCGGGGCAGCTGGGGGCCGCCCGAAGGTCACTCGAGGCCATCGGTCTGGACGGGATTGCGGTGGCTGCTCTGGCCAAGAAACGTGAAACCGTGTTTCTGCCGGGCCGGACCGAGGGGCTTCGCATTCCCAGGACGGCCGCTGCTCTGCACCTCCTGCAGCGGGTGCGGGACGAGGCTCACCGATTCGCCGTGCGGTACAACCGAAAGCTGCGGTCCCGCCGCACGGTCCGGTCCGCGCTCGGCGACATTCCGGGGATCGGACCCAGGCGGCAGCAGGCGTTGCTGTCACGTTTCGGGTCCGTTCGCGGCGTGCGGCAGGCCACCGCGGAGGAGATCGGCCGCCTACCGGGCTTCAGTGTCGCCGCGGGCACGAGAATCCTCGCCTACCTGAAGGTGCGGCCGGAATGACCGCGGTGGCGGAAGCGGCGAGGATCTTTGACCGCTACGGGGGTGAGCCATATGTTACCAGGCGATGGACACCAGGCGATGGACCATTCCCGTTTCTCCCACTCGGGGAGCGGCGGGACACGAAGTGAACGATTCAAGGAGGATGGTTGTGAACAGGTCCCGATTCGTACCGACGGTCTTTGTCGCGAGCGTCGTCGTATTGTCCGGCTGTGCCATGGGCGGAAGCAAGGGGGAGGCGGATGGCGGCGATGACACGGCGATCAGGGAGACCGAAAACACCCGAAGTGCCGAGCTTTTCCTGACCCAGGCCGAGACGGTCGGGCCGGTCGATCGTTTCCATCAGGCGCTGCAGGCTGCCATGGCGGAGGTTTCCAACGACCCGGAGAACGCGCTCGGTCACTTCCAGGCCGGGAGGGCGCAGATCGGACTGCAGAACTTCGTAGCCGCGGACAGCCTGTTGAGGAAGGCCCTCGAGCTGCATCCCGAATACCAGGCCGAAGTGAACTACTACAGGGAGAAGGGGTGGATCTCGGCGTTCAACGCGTCCATCGGATTCCAGGAACTGGACAGCCTGGAAGCGGTCGTGGAGATGTTGCACGATGCCGAGATGATCTTCCCCGGGAGGCGCCCCGAAGCGATTATCAACCTCGCGGCCACCTACTCCACGCTCGGCCGGCATGAGGAGTCCATCGAGGCATTCGGCGCCGCTCTCGAGATCATCCGGGGTCCGCGTACCCGGGAAATGATGATGCGGGACAGTTCGATGGCCATGCTGTGGCTGGAACACGAGGAGAGCCTGGCCTTCAACCGGGCCGCGCTCATGAGCAATATGGGGCGCTACGCCGAGGCTGCGGATGAGTATGCGGTCCTGTTCGCAAGGCATCCGGACAACATCAGCGCCCTCTCCAACATGGCCGCGGCGCTCAGCGCGGCGGGGATGCCGGATTCCGCGCAGGCGATCTACAACAATCTCCTGGAGGGTGAGGATCTGGGAATCCGCGACTACTTCAACATCGGGGTGGGACTCTACACGGCCGATGAATACACCCAGGCCGCCCAGGCCTTCCAGGAGGTGGTGGACGTATCGCCGCAAAACCGGGAGGCCCTCCTGAACCTCACCGTATCCCTCCACGCGGCCGAGGACTTCGATGCCTGCGTGCCTGTCGCGAGGGATCTCGTCGATCTGGACCAATACAATCAGGACAACTACAACATGCTTGCCCGCTGCCTGGTCGGGATCGAGGAAGACCTCGAAGCGGGGAGGGTTATCGAGGCGGGGCAGGCGCTGCCGTTCACCATCAGCGGCCCGGAACTCGAACCCCGCGCCAGCGGGGGGGGCAAGGTCACCGCGAATCTGACCAACAATGCCCTTGATCCCGGGGCCACGATCACCATTCGGGTTCACTTCAATGGAGAGGACGGAGGGACCGTGGACATCGCCAGTCTGAGACTGGAGGCTCCGGCACAGGGCGAGACCGTGCCCTTCGAAGCCAATATCACCAGCGACGAGTCTGTCATGGGATTTTACTTCCAGGTGATCCCCCCACGGTTCTGAGCGGTACGGTGGCGGCCCGTCGGCCCTCCGGAGCCGTCGGTGGTCGCCGCGCACCGGCCCTCCCCGGGTCGGCGGCGGGCGCTTGCGCGGGAGTAGCTCAGGTGGTAGAGCATCAGCTTCCCAAGCTGAGGGTCGCGGGTTCGAGTCCCGTCTCCCGC
>JAPPGI010000098.1 GCA_028874985.1 Gemmatimonadota bacterium
AATACGTGCGTTCCGCCAACCACCCCAGCGGCTACACGGGGCGCTTCGCGGCGTTGTGTGGTGGCGTGGTCCGATACGATCATGTCGGGGATGAGCGGCCTCAACGATGTCTTCCTGTCAACGTGGAACGGCGAGGTGTTCGACACGCTGGACCCGCCCTTCGTACGCCGGAGGGGTGTCCCCGACGACATCCAGGAACGCTTTGATGACCTTGACTTCGCCGGTGGTCACGAGGTCAGTTCAACACTGATGGGACTTCACAGGCTGTCCGACGGCACGACGGCGGTTTTTCATCACGACGCCACGCTCGAAGGAGAGCAGCCCCACGGTACGATCACGGCGGACATCTACCTCACGGTGATCTCCGCCGACCGCAGGGCGGCATGTGTTGACGCGCTTGTCCCGCACTTCAAGGCGATGCGCGCGGTCCATACCGTGGTGCGCGATACGATCTTCCTCCTCGACCGCCGATTGAACGAAGCGGAGGACGGCTTGGAGAGCTGGGTGCGGATGTACGGCATCGACACCTCGCAATGCACCTGGCTGGACCTGGACTGAGCCGAGAGAAGGAAGCATCGCCTTGCCATGGGGATTCCACCTCCACACTCTTGTCTGCGCGGAACGCGGTCGCCGTCCCCGGCGTCCCCGTGTCACCGATATCAGCCGAGATGAGTTGACCTGACTTGACAGCATACGCTCAGGAAACGCCCTGCGTCGAATACGGGCTCGTGAACGGATTCACAAGCGGCCCACCGGGATACGGGGGGGCGTTCGCCGTTGTCCTCGCTTGCCTGGCGGCCGCGTGCGGCGCCGATGACGCCATCCAGCGGGTGAAGGCGGAGGTGGACACCATCGGAGAAGTCGTCGTGATCCGCAACGGCACCGGCCTATGGCGCGAATCCGAGCAGTGGCAGGTTATCGAGGAATTCAGAGTGGGAAGCGACTGGGGAGAGAGCCCCGACGAGGGGCTTGTCCGTTCGCTCAACACCAGCGTGACCCTCGGGCCGAATGGCCGGATATTCGTCCTGGAATACGCAACCGACCGCGTCGTAGTGTTCAGTCACGACGGAGAATTCGTGCGGAGTTTCGGGGGCAGTGGCGAGGGTCCCGGTGAACTGCTTGGCCCGATGGCCATGGCATGGGATGGAACGGACCGGCTCTGGGTGGGAGATGGACGGGGTCGCTACCATGTCTTCGACTCGACAGGCGTGATCCAGAAGACCGTCCCGAGAATACTATGGGCCGTCAGGCGCATTCAGCTTCCGCTCGTCTGGGAGGCGGGGGGCACCCTCGTTGAAGAGGCTGGCGACGAGGGGGTAGTGCTGTTCTTGCGCGTGGACACGCTGGGGCATTTTGTCGACACGATGGCCGTGATTCCGGCGCCAGAAACGTCGAAAGGGTTCAGGGGCCTGAGGTTCAGGCCGAGTTGGGAGTCACTTCACTTCGTCGTCGGCTACTATAGTCCGGACTTGCGATGGAGCCTGGCACCCGATGGCACGATCTGGTCAGCCGAGACCGGTCAGCTTCGCCTGGTCCAGATCGCTCCGGGCGGGGACACCCTTCGCATCGTCGAGACCTCGCACCGGTCCACGGAGTTCGACCGGCGGGATCTGGCGATGATTGCGAAGGGCCTCAAGGAGGCGGGAATCTCCAGAGAGGATGTCGAGTTGGTCCGGCCGGTGGTCCACGGAATCCATGTGATGGACGACGGCCACATCCTCGTCGGGATCGTTGAAGAGGTAGGGGAGATTCCAAGCACCTTCGACGTGTTCGATCCGGAGGGGTTCTTCCTCGGCACAATCGATCTGGGCTTCGGGATATCCCGCCGCAACCTGCCCGCGCTCGTTGGCGATACGATCGTCGCGGTCGTTCCCGGGGCCTTGGATGTGCCCTACCTCGTGCGCGCCACGATAAGGCGTGCCCGCTGAAGCAGCGGGCCTGCCCCGCCTTGGGGCCATGTGAGGCAGTGACGCGAAATCGACGACGGCCACCGGAGTGAACGGAAGGCGTCTGGATATTCGCCCCTCCCGCGACTACCATTAGCCGAGCGACACGCGGGTCTTCGACGACACGCGCTCCGCCCCCCTTCCGCAACCAGGAGACGACCACCGATGTCGGGAGTCACCGTGATTTCCGCTCCCGCCCCCGGCACGTTGGACCTCGCCAGGGAACTCGACCGCGCCTTGCCCGTCGTGGTCGACCTCCTTGTATACACTCCGGAGGAGTTCGCAGCCGGTGAGGCCGACCCGTTCGGCGTATTCGATCTGTTCCGACGCGAAGGGATCGAGATCCTGCGGGACACCGATGACGGGTGAAGCTCAGGCGCGGCGGTGGCTCGATACAGCGGTGGATGACCTTCGCCACGCCCGCTACGCGGAGGAAGGCGGGTTCTACGCTCACGCGTGTTCTTCCGCCCAACAGGCCGCGGAGAAGGCCGTGAAGGCCGTCCATCATGCTCGTGGGGCACGGGCGGTCCTAGGCCACAGTGTGCGCAACCTCATCGAGCGGCTTGACCCGCGTGTTCCGTCACTTGACGAGTTGGTCGACGACGCTCGCGAACTGGACCTCAACTACATTCCGACGCGCTATCCGAACGGGCTCGAGGCCTGGACTCCGGCGGCAGGGTTCGGCGCGCGTCAGGCGGCTACGGCCATTGCCGGCGCGTCCGCAATCCTGACAGCAGCAAGGCGACATACTCCCAGCCCCTGACATCCGGTCCGGACCACTCCGCTGGCCCGATTCTTCCCTGATCACGTTGGGGGTACCGCCCACAGCCGCCTGCAACCCTGCCATTCTGGCACAGAACCCTGCCATTTTGGCAGAACGCATCGGAATTGATTCCGCTTGCCCCGGTTGAAGTTACACGATTTGGCGGTGCGTCTCCCGCCAATTGACTCCCGCTAACTGGCGGAAGGGTTGACCCGCCGCTCGGCGAGCGCCTTCTTGAGCCGGTCCTCGTCGGGTCTCTGGTAGCACTGGAGCACCGTCTGTGCCGTCCTCCAGCCTCCCAGTTCGCAGAGTACCTTGAGTGGCTGGTCCATGAGGTCGGAAGCAAACTTGCGCCTCAGCGAATGCCAGCCCCTGCCACGCGCGCGATCCAGTCCCGCGAGCGCTTCGGCCCTGTTCCACCAGTCACGTGCCGCGCCGTGGCTCACGCTCCTCGCGGAGTCCCTGCGGGCGGGCAACACGGGAGCGTCGCCGTTCCCGGGGTTCGCCTTCCGCGCCTCTTCCAGCACTCCGAGCGCATCGTCGGTCACGGGTGTCCGATGCGCGAACCCTGTCTTGTCGTACTCGGCACGCCACCAAATGACCCCGGCTCCCGTGTCGATGTCGCACCACCTGAGGTGGCGGATCGCGCCGATTCGGTGGCCCGTTTCGTGCGCGAGCACGAGCGCCACGCGAAAGCGCCAATCGATCTGGGCGGATACCCGGAGCAGCGCCTCGTATTCCGTCTGAGACAGAACCACCCGCGTGGGGTTCTTCTCCCTAGGCACCCTCAAGCCCTTCAGGGGGTTGGAATCAAGCAGAAGCCCTCCCGCCTCGTTCCGCGACCGTGCGGCCCAGTTGAGGACCGCAAGCAGGAACCTCAGGTCCCGTTCGACCGTCCGGTCGGAAACGGGCTTCCCGCTCAGTCCTACCCTGCCCGCCCGGCGTGCTCGGATGAACCGGTCCCAGTCGCGCTGGGAGAGCGTCGCGGCCTTCCGATCTCTTCCGAAGAAGCGAAGGAACATCGCCAATGCGCTCCGGTCGTACTTCCGAGACTTTCCGCCTTTGGTGGGCGTCACCTCCTCACCGTAGATGTCAAAGAGCCTCTCCAGCGTGAGCGGCTCGGGCTTGGCCTCCGCCCTGCCCTCGATCCCGGGGCCGACGAACCCGGCAGCGAACTGGTCGGCTTGCCGTTTCGCTCTCGCCCAATCGCGGTGTCCCAGCGACCGGGTGAGCCGTCGTCCGTTCTCGCGCCACTCAATCTGGAAGTTGCCGGTTTTCGGGTCGGGGAAGATCCTCACCCTGTTCCGGCCCCACTCGCCAGCGCCGTACGAGCGCCGACTTCGTTTCGTGCGTACCATCGTTCGATTCCTTTCGATTGATGGACTGCACGATCCGCGCAACCCAATCTCGCTGGACGAACGCCTTTTGACCAGTGCGGCACCCGCGCCGTTGGCTGCTCGAACCGCACCCGAACACTTTGGTCTCCACGGGAAGCGATGGAGGAACGATCGCCGGAGGCCGTTCCGTATCCGGGACCACATCGGCCGGCTCGGGACGTATGGCCCCCGGACGCGGCTTGACGCCGCCGAGGGCGTTCTCCCGATTCCTACTGGCGGTGACACCATCACCCGGCACTGATACCCACCATGGAGTCCATCCTAATGCGCGAGCGGGAACCCTCATGTACCGCAAATCCCCCGACGAACGGCGGTCGCGTTGATCCACCATCTGAAGGGACGCGAGAGGGCGCTGGAGCCGTTCGGATTGACGGGTCGCCGCGCCGAGTGGATCGCGCTGGCGGGCCTGCACGGCGGCGTGTTCACCCGCTCCCAGTTGTCGGACTGGTTCGGCATCGACCGCTTCAAGACGCTCCGGTTCGTGCAGTTCCTGACACGGAGAAGGCTCGCCGCCGAGGAGACGGTCGGAGACCTGAGGGTCTGCCGGATCTGTGCGCGCGGCATCTACCGGGCGTCCGGGGCCGAAGGCATCCGCCTTCGGAGGATCACCGCGACGGAGGTGGCCGTGCGCCGCCTGCTCTCGTCCGACTACGTGATCGAGCACCCGGACCTGCCGTGGCTCCCGACCGAGGCGGAGAAGGTCGCCGCGTTCGAGGCGCTCGGCATCGAGCGCTCGGCCATGCCCGTCCGGGTCTACCGGGGCGCGGCCGGGGGTGCGCGGCGCTACTTCCCGCGCGGGATGCCCCGTGGCGCTCGACTCCCGCCGCGCCGTGTTCGTCCACGCCGATCCCGGCTACGACACCTCGACGGCGCTCCGTTCGTGGCGCGACCGGCATCAGCGGCTCTGGGAAGCGCTGAGGGAGCAGCGGGGCCTGTCGGTTGACGCTGTCGGGGTCGCAGGCGCCCGGAGGGAACTCGAACGCGCACGGACGATCTTGGGAAACTGGGTCGGTCCGGCCCCCACCCAGGAAGCCAACCGGCAGCCAGGGACCGCCACAGCCGTCCGGCGCGAGATTGCACGCGTCGAGAATGCCATCCGGGGAAGGGACGAAGCGCTGGTCGAGGAGCTGGGCGGTCTCAACGGCTGCCTCCACCGTCTCGTCGAGATGAGGGCTCTGCTCCGATCGGGCCTCCCCGGAGGCATGATCGACGGCTATTCGGTATGGCGTTCGAGCCGCTTCGCAGGAGTCGGGATTTGACCTCCCGTGGACGTGGCCCGTTGCCGATCCATGAGTGTACAGGTGAAATCGGGGTCGTTGTGCACGAAAACCGCGCTCGGATGTGACACACCGCCGATGCTGCAAGTTTCTGTCGTCATTGTCTTTGTGCCGCAGACGCCGGGGCGGCCGGTGACGGACGGGCGCTTGCGCCCGTTGACGGGAGCGACCCACCTGTTCGGCATACCTCACACGCCACGGCGGCGGTTGGGATGTGCACGGCCATCTCACCTTCCCGTGGGGGTCGCTCCCGGTCCAGCAGTCCCATGCGGGAAGGCCAAACGCGAGGCGGAACGGGCGTGTCCCGAAAAGGAAGCAGCTCGGGAGAACGGCGACGGTCGGACTGCTCAGGGCGCTGGGGATCGCGACCGCGCCGTGACGGATTCCGGTTTTCGTTCCGGGACTAGGCGCGCCAAGGAAACGGAACACCCAACAGGAAGTGGCGCAGGCGGCGGTGGCTCACCAGGTGCGCCACGCGGTCGGAGCCGCGTACCGGCCCCGCAACCCGTTCGAGCGGCGGTGCCTCACGGACGACTGGCGTCCCATATCGCACCGTCCGGCGAAGTGGTATCGTAGTATCCGCTGGGATCAACGCGTCCCATGGATGCCTTGAATGAACTGAATCCCTACCGCTGAAACGAGAGCCGAGCGGCTTGTGGAATACCCCTACTACCATGACCTCACACGATGCCTGATCGCGCTTCCCGACCCAGGCGACATACCCGACCCGTCATCCGAAGTCGCACATACGGAGCACTGGCAGGCTCAATACGCGGCATCGTGGTGGTATCTGAAGACCTTCACGAGACCCGGAAGGATCGCATACTCAAGGCCCCTTGACTTCTATTGGGCCAAACACCGAGCAGAGAGGCTCGCCGGTTTCTACGTCTGCGATACGGCCACCGAATCAGCAGCGGCAGATCTGAGATACGCATCGAACCCGAGTGACCCCAACACGCCGATCTACCTGTTCGAGTTCGCGTGGCGGTGCTCCGCACTCACCCACCGCAGCCGTCGCTGCCGCATGCCGTCGGTGGCTCATCGGTACTTTGGCGGTGGGGAAGAGAATTGGCTACCGAGGTGCGACCTCCACCAGCATCCAAACGAGCCCGGATCAACTGATCCAGTTCTGTGGTCCCAACTGGGAACAGTGCGCGAGCACCTCGAAAGATACCTGCCACCGGACTTCCGGCTGCCGCGTAACCATCCGTCAATACCGGCAGAGACGGACTAGGATGGCAGTCGGATATGGTGATGGACGCGTGTCGATCGGGACGACCATGGTGGGACGCGTAGCCGTCACGAAGGTCACGGCCGTCCCCGCGCTGGCCCCGCGAGTCCGTCTGGATCTCTCATGGACGCTGGGGCATGTCGTTCGTTCGAGAGATGGGAATCGCCGAGAGGAGTATCTCCTCCTCGACTTCGGGGGCGAAGTGCGGTTGGGGGCGGACGGTCTCTTCGTCGGCGCACTCGGGCGGGACGGGTTGAGACATCCGCTACGCTCGTTCGGCTATGTGGATACCCAGCCTGCCTCGCTTGCCCTCGACCTCGGTCGCGGTCGGTTGGAACGGCTTGAGGAGCACCGGGCTGGTGCCGCGCTCGAATTGAGAATGCAGCTTTGGACCCGTATCGCGATTGGTGGAGAGGCGACCAATTCTCAGGTTGAGGAGATAGCGTTCAGGGTTCCCCGGGACGACTGGCTCGCAGTCCTCGGCGTGCTTACCGGGGACCGATTCGATCTTCTGGAGATACGCTATGAACTCGTGTATGCGGCTCGCTACAAGGCGAGCCTCAAGGAGATCCACCTTGCCCGGAGAGCTGTGGACCGAGGCGACTTCAACCGCGCAGTCCTGCTGACGCGAAAGGCCGTCAGCCTCATGGAGGAGTCCGTGAAGGCAGCGACCGGAGAAGACCTCCGGTCCGCGCTGATGGACAGGATCGACAAGCGACACGCAGACCTGTACGGAGGGATCGTCACTCGCGCCAAGGACATGGGCAACATCACCGCGCACCGCGCGGAGGCTCGGGACTACACCCGTGTTGAAGCGCTCTTCGCCATCCGGCTGGCGACGATCACCATCGAGGTCTTAGCGGGGCTGCTCGCGGTGTGAGAGAATCAATGGCGTGGTAGCCTGTGTGCGCGGGTCACGGAACTGGCGCGTACCGAACGCTGGCTTGACCTCGCCCCAATCGTCCGATAGCCAGAGTCGGCGATCGGGAGCTCCGCCGCCTCGACGCGGCGGTGAAAGCCTTCCTGCAAGGATGATTCGTGGGGGAGCGACCCCAGAAGGGCGGGGACGAGCGTGTGAAAACGCGCACGGCCCCGCGCCCGAACCGGGCACCTGTGCCCCTGGGGTCGCTCCCCACCAAGCCCCAAGCGGCTCCCGCGCCCCGGCCGGCCGCGCGGCGAAGCCGCAAGACGTTGCCGCGCCACCGGATATGCAGGACGGGCGGTGCGCATCACCGGAGCGCCAAAATGTGCATCGACCCCCTGTGTCTCTTGCACACCTCCGGTACGGCCCAGCACATCAGGACTCCCACCAGATTCGAGCCCCCGCCAGCCGGTCCGAACTCCATGTCTTGACGCTCTCGGTCAGCCCCCGGCCCGCCCGCCTGCGCGCCCGGTTCTCAAGGGCGATGGCGTGCTTCAAGGCGGCGTTCAGGCCACCGTATTCGTCGAGCGTGCGGACATCTCCCGCGAGGATGGCCTGCTCGATCCGGGCGAGGTCGCGCCGGGTCTCCTCGTCGATTTCGGACGGGCGCGGATACCGCGACCAGTTGGCCAGCACCGTGCGCGTCCGCCTCGACTCCTTCCATCTCCGGACGACCGCCGCCACTTCGATCTTGAGGCCCAGGTCCCAGAGTGCCTTCCAGAGATCGCCGTGCTTCGCGCCCCACGAACGGAGCGCCGTCGCGGTGTCGTGGCCCGGTTCGGCGTAGACGAAGACGGCGCGTTCCGTGTCCAGCGCGATGGGAAGCCCGAGCGGGAAGTAGCGCCGGAGACCCCCGAGCGCGCCCCGGTAGACCCGTTGGGGGAGGAGTTCCCGCTGGATCCCGAGCGCCTCGAAGGCGGCCACCCGGTCGGCTTCGGTCGGCAACCACGGCAGGCGGGGATGTTCGAGCACGAAGTCGAGCGCGAGCAGACGGCGCATCAGCACTTCCGGCGACGTGATCCGGCGGCGGCGGCGGTTCCCTAGGCCGAGCGCCCTGTAGATGCCGCGCCCGTGGATCCGGCAGATCCGGCCGATGCCCTTGATGCCGGGCGGCTTCTCCTCGATGGCCACGCCTTGGGCGACGAGCTTGCGGACGGCGCGGCCCACCTTTTCGTGGTGGCACCCGAGGAAGCTGGTCCACTGCACGCGCGTGAACACTCCGCCGTGGCAGCAGGCGAGCGCGATCCATTCGGCGCGGCGTCCCTTCCAGCCGAGAGGCTTCAGCGCTCCTGCGCGTTCCCTGAGGCAGAGGTCCGGCCTGTCCATCGCTGGGTCCAACCGTTGCTTCTGCGTTTCCATGCCCGAGACGGTGAATGACCACTCGCAAGGAAGTCAACTCGGTGGGATCTGCGGTCCACCGCTGTTCGGCGAGACCCAGGAAGGTCGGCGGGCCATTGGACACCGTCGCCAACCGCTGATCAAACGCCCCCCTTGTCGGCCTGTCAGGTTCGACTGGGAGGACCGGCTCGACCCGGAGATTTCGGAATCAGCGTTTCCCCAGACCGATCCGTTCGCACCGACGGGGCAGCTCGGATTCCGGGCGGCGGTGGAGTGAGGTGGAGGGTCTTGACGAATCTTGGGGGCGGTGTACAATTGGTGGCGCTCTGGAACGGGGTGACCAGACGAACCCAGACACCAATCACCCCCCAACAGGAGAAGGAATCGATATGAAGCACCCAACCGTGGCCTTGAGGCCGATGCTCTCCCCGGCGCGCCTTCTGATGGTCGGCGCGCTCCTCGTCGCCGCCATCGTGGTTCCCCGTGCGGACCAGGCGCTCGCTGGTGAGCGGCAGTGCTATTGGACGCCGGGTGAGGATCCGCCCAATTCCTGCAACGAGTGCAAGAAGACCTGCCTCGGCTGGCCCTTCAAGTGCTGCGACATCGTGGTCGGAGAATAGGCCACGATGCTTGGCCACGGCACCCCCATCGGGGCAAGCGGTCGCTTTCCGATTGAGTGCTCTTCGGCCATCCTGCACTATCCCTCCCGGCTCGCTGTCGAGAGCCGGGAGGGCCATCCACCGCTTCGCGGGCAACGCGGCCGAGTTGGAGGGAGCCTGCGAGCTCTTGTCACCCTCCTCGTTGTCATGTTGAGCGGGTGTGAGACGAAGGTACGAGATCGGGACACAGGCCGGGTCATTGGTGGCTCGATTGCTGCCTCAGCGGCTCCCGTCGTCCTGTCGGAGACACTCCTCTTCGTCACGGACGATCTCTCTTGGCCTACCTTGGCCGTTCCCAATTGGATCTCGGAATCCGAGGACGGAGTCTTCGCGATATCCGATGGGTCCGATCAGGACATCAAGCTCTACGACGAGAACGGACAGCGTGTCGGCACGGTGGGGCGTGTGGGCCAAGGTCCCGGCGAGTTCGACAATCTGAAAATGGCGACGTTTTTCCGCGACTCCTTGGTCGGATACGACGTTGGCAGGGACAGACTGTCGGTGTTCGACGCTGCGGGCGGATTCGAACGGGCCGTCACGATTGCCAAAGCGCCCGAGGCTAGCCCTTGGTTGCTCCGTCCGGTGGACGACTCGCTATTCCTCGCCATCGCAACTCTTCAGAGCGGCGTAGTGCGAGATCTCTTGGCGCTTCTTGAGCCGAGCGGCACCTGCTGCATATCGGCAATGCTGGACCGCGAAGAGTACCTCGGGCGTGATCCCTACTTGTTGCAATGGACTTCGATTGAGGGGGACGCGAGGAGCGGCTACGTCTACGGCGCGGTTGACGACTCGCTGTTCGTTTTCGATTACGGTGGGACGCGCGTGGCTGCGGAGAGATTCCCCAACGAGTGGATGCCGGTTTCAGTAAAGGAAACGCTCAGGCAAAACCGCGGACGGCCTCAGCGTCCAGACGGATCGTGGATCTTTCATGGTCATGTGCGCCCCCTCGAACTCGTGGCGCTGGATCGCGGGAGAGTGGCCATCCAGTTCCATTCCTACGATGCCAACGTCGGCGTAGACCGCGTGGAGGGAGGGACAATCGGCGTCATGGCCCTCGACGGCGGCGGGGGAATCTCGGCCCTTGGGATGCTCGAAGCATCTGGTGCCTTGCTAGGTCGGGATTCTCGCGGCCGACCGCTGATTGTGGGCTACGCAGAGGGGGCTGACTCCTACGCCGTCTACGTGCTGGAGTTCGAGGCCGGACCGGACACTGGAGTGAATGGGATAGGACGTTGAACCGGCGCGGCATTTCGCTTCTGCCGCTGGTTCTGACGACTCTCGGGGCACTGTCGGGATGTGAGTCTCCCGACAGCCAAAGCGATGGACGAGGAGACTCCTTCGATCCGGTCCCAGCGAGGTTGGATCCGCATGTTAGGGGAGACTTGGTCGAGCGACTCGGCGCGGACGCGCCGGTGATTCTCGTGGTGCTGCGAGGTACCGACTGCTTCACCTGTGATCAGCTTGGACGCCGGTTGCGCAAGTTTGCTCGGTCCGCGCCGCGTCACTACGATTGGGTGGTGATCACAGATACGGCTGGAGCCTCTCGGACGAGAGGTTACCTGAGGAGGGAACGGATTCGTTATGAGGTGTTCCTCTCCTTGGATTCGCTGATCGTATTCGAGGGTGCGAGGCGGGAGACACCCACACCTGCCGTCGTCGTGGCCTCTACCCCAGTGGCGATCTTTGACGGGATCGCGCCTCTGGGGGACGGAGCAGATGCCAACCTGAACTCCCTCGCGCGGGAGCTGGGGTTCGACACCTCTGTCGGCCCCCGAGAGTCTGGCCGAGATAGATAGGAGACCAACTTCGGCTTCCATCGGCGACGCCTTCGGGTTCGGGCGCGCCTTTACGCCCGATTCCCCCAACCCCAGAGCAGGGTCGAGCAAACCTGCGCACGGGTTCCCGCCGATTGACTCCGGTTTTCCCGCTTTTCCGACACGATACGACCGGATGCGGCCTCAAGGCAAGAGTGGCAGATCGTGCAGTCCCAGTTAGACTTACGTGATCTCCTGCCTTGATTCAGGCCACCGTGACCCTGCCATTTTGGCAGCTTCGGCGGTGGCGACCCCCAAAACCCTGCCAAAACGGCAGCCTCGCCACCCGAATCTCCCATGGCCGCGAGTGGCCACGCGGACTGAAGCCCGCGCCGCAGTGCGGTGCCTGGCTCACTGGAATCGCCAACCGGAGGACCCGACATGAACACAGACCGCCTCACCGTAAAGGCCGCCGAAGCCGTCGCGGCCGCCGCCAGGACCGCCCGCACCGGCGGACACCCAGAGATCGACGGCGCCCACCTCCTCAAGGCCCTGCTCGAACAGGCGGACGGCATCGTCGCGCCCGTGCTGGAGAAGCTCGAGGTCCCGCCCGACCGGGTCACGGCCGCCGCCGACGCCGAGCTCGCCCGCCGCGCCCGCGTGAGCGGCGGCGCGGCCCCCGGGGCCTCCCGCGACCTCCGCAAGGCCTTCGACCTGGCCGAGGACGCCGCCCGCAACCTCGGCGACGCCTACGTCTCCACCGAGCACCTCCTCATCGGCCTCACCGCCGGCAGGGGCGACGCCGCCCGCATCCTCCGGGACCACGGCGTCACCCGCGACCGCCTCGACACCGCGCTGGAAGCCATCCGCGGCTCCCACCGCGTCACCGACCAGACCCCCGAGGACAAGTACCGGGCCCTGGCCCGCTTCTCCCACGACCTGACGGAACGCGCCCGCCGCGGCAAGCTGGACCCGGTCATCGGCCGCGACGACGAGATCCGGCGCGTCATGAAGGTCCTGGCCCGCCGCACCAAGAACAACCCGGTGCTCATCGGCGAGCCCGGCGTCGGCAAGACCGCGATCGCCGAGGGGCTGGCGCAGCGGATCGTGGCGGGCGACGTGCCCACCTCGCTCGGCGGCAAGAGGCTGGTCTCTCTCGACATCTCCGCCATGCTCGCGGGTGCCAAGTACCGGGGCGACTTCGAGGAGCGCATGAAGGCCGTACTCAAGGAGGTCACCGAGGCCGAGGGGCGCTACGTCCTCTTCATCGACGAACTCCACACCATCGTGGGGGCGGGCGCGGCCGAAGGCGCCGTCGACGCGGGCAACATGCTCAAGCCCGCCCTGGCCCGGGGCGATCTCCGCATGATCGGCGCGACCACGCTCGGCGAATACCGCAAGCACGTCGAGAAGGATCCCGCCCTGGAGCGCCGCTTCCAGCCGGTCTACGTCGCCCCCACCTCGGTCGAGGACACCGTCACCATCCTGCGCGGCATCCGGGAGCGCTACGAGGTGCACCACGGCGTGCGCATCACCGACGACGCGCTGATCGCCGCGGCCAGGTTGTCGGACCGGTACGTGGGGGGGCGGTTCCTGCCCGACAAGGCCATCGACCTGATGGACGAGGCGGGGAGCCGGCTGCGCATCGAGATCGACTCGCTCCCCCAGGAGATCGACGAGGTGGAGCGCAGGATCATCCAGCTCGAGATCGAGAAGCAGGCGCTGGGCCGCGAGGACGACCGCGGTGCGCGCGAACGGCTCGGCGGCATCGAGGCCGAGCTGGCCGAGCTGCGCGAGTCCAGCCAGTCCATGAAGGCGCGCTGGCAGGCCGAGAAGATCCAGATCGCACGCATCCAGGAGCTCAAGGAGCGGGTGGACGGGCTGCGCACCGAGGCCGAGCAGGCCACCCGCCGCGGCGAGCTGGGCCGCGCCGCCGAGATCCAGTACTCGGAGATCCCGGCCGCTCAGGCGGACATCGGGAAGGCCGAGGAGCGCCTCGCCGGACTCCAGGCGGAGGGGAAGTTCCTGAAGGAGGAGGTCACGCCCGACGATATCGCCGAGGTGGTGGCCGAGTGGACCGGGATTCCGGTGACGCGGCTGATGGACTCGGAGCGCAGGCGGCTGGCGGGGCTGGAGGAGCTGCTGGGCAAGCGGGTCATCGGTCAGGAGAAGGCGCTGAGCGCGGTGTCGCGGGCGGTTCGCCGGGCCCGCGCTGGCATCCAGGACCCCAACCGCCCCATCGGCTCGTTCCTCTTCCTCGGGCCCACCGGGGTGGGGAAGACCGAGACCGCGCGCGCCCTGGCCGAGTTCCTCTTCAACGACGAGCGCGCCATGGTGCGCATTGACATGTCCGAGTACATGGAGGCCCACGCCGTGTCGCGCCTGGTCGGCGCCCCGCCCGGCTACGTCGGCTACGACGAGGGCGGCCAGCTCACCGAGGCCGTCAGGCGCCGCCCCCACGCGGTCGTCCTCTTCGACGAGGTCGAGAAGGCGCACCCCAAGGTCTTCAACATCTTCCTGCAGATCCTCGACGACGGCCGTCTCACCGACGGCCAGGGCCGCACGGTCGACTTCCGCAACACCGTCATCATCATGACCTCGAACATCGCGGGGCCGGAGATCCTCGCGGGGGCTGAGCGGGTGATCGCGAAACAGCCGGGGCGCGGCGGCGTTGAGCGGCCCGACTCCGCCGCCTGGCGCGAGGTCGAGGAGATGGTGCACCGCCGCCTCAGGGAGCACTTCCGGCCCGAGTTCCTCAACCGGGTGGATGATGTGGTGGTGTTCAAGCCGCTGTCCCCAAGCGAGCTGGCGGAGATCGTCGACTTGCAGTTGGCGCGCGTGGCGAAGCTCGCGGCCACGCAGGATGTGACGCTCGAGGTGTCGGAGGGTGCCAGGGAGGTGATCGCGCAGGAGGGATACGATCCAGCGTTCGGGGCCCGGCCGCTCAAGCGGGCCGTGCAGCGCCTGGTACAGGATCCGCTGGCGATGGCGATCCTGGACGGTGGGGTTGTGCCGGGCAACGGGGTGCGGGTGGAGAGGGGTGGGGGTGGTGCAGGATTGGTGTTTGTGGAGGTGGGGAAGGGGGGCGGGTAGCGGCAGCTGCGGCACACCGGCAGTTGCGCAGGGCGGACCGGGTTTGCTTACTTGCCAAGTCTCACCTCCCCTTCCGCGAGCGATCTCAGCGATGACGAAGCCTCTGCACCCGACCCTGTCAGCGCTCTACACGCGGCCACGCCTCCTGGCCTTGTTGCCGCTCCCGGCCCTCGTACCGTCAACGCCGTTGCATGCACAACAAGTCCCCGAGGTTCGCAACACCGAAGCGGAGCTCGCAAACGCGCCGATGCTCATGCTGGCGGAGGAGGTGCGCTTTGCGGCCGACGAGAGCGGCGGTGCCTTCCCCCCGGGGACTTTCTGCTGAGCGTGGATGGCGAAGGCCGGGTCTTCCTCATGGATGCCCCGAAGGCAGAGTTCAGGTACGGTGGCAATGATCACGCTCCCCAGGTGTGGGTCTTCGACGCGGAGGGCCGGTTCGAGCGGGCCATTGGGCAGGGTGGCGCCCTCCTCAATCCCCTCAGCCTCGCGGTCGCCCGGGACTCGGTCGTCGTGTTCGACTTTTCGCCTCGCAGCGGCAGGGCTCCTGGGCGCAGGCACCATATCTTCGCCACCGATGGTCGTGCCTTGGCGACCCACGAACACCCCGACAGGGTTCCGCTTCCCCTTGACCTCCGTGCCTCGGCCTTCCGTGGGACGGCCCTGGGGTGGGTCGCTGTAGGACGACTCTGGGCGAAAGCCTCGCCTGGCGGGGGGACCGGCCCCTACCACGACAGCACTCTGGTACTGAGTTTTCTCCCGGCTACGGGGGAGGTACGCACCGTCGTGTCCTATCCGTCGGCTCCAAAGTACATGTCGGATGGTGGGTGGGTGGCTTCGCCGGCCCTCTCCTCTCGCCCACGTCACGCGGTCGGCGGAGACGGCCGGACCTACCTTCATCCGGGCGCGACGTATGTCATTGAAGTGCGGAGTCATGACGGCATGCTGGAGAAGCGCATCCTGGGAGAAGTGGACCGGATCAGGGTGACGGAAGAGGACTACGAGGAGGCGATCCGCTTGACTGTCCGGCGGTCGCGAGATGCTTTCGAGGAAACCAACAGCGAGAGCGAGCTGAACTCCATGCTGTCTGCCATCGAGAGGAATGCCCGCCGGGCCGGAAAGGCGGACCACCGGCCGGTTCTCGGCGCGATGTGGGCTTCGAGGGACGGGAGCATTCTGGTGGAGCGGCTGGACTTGGCTCCCGACCCCTTCGCCGGTTCGGGGCGGTCGCTATGGGACGTGATCGGGCCGGATGGGCGGGTCGTCGGGAGGCTCGCGACCCCACACGGTCTCGGAGTGCAAGCCTTTGAATGGCCGGACATCTATGCGATGCGCTTCGTCGACGGCCGGTTGGAGGCCGTCCGCTTTCGGATCGCCACCCCGCAGTCCCCCTGTCCCAGAACCGCGCCCCGCGTGTTCGACCGCGGCGAAGTCCTGGAAATCCCCGACACCGAGGCGCCGTGCAGGGTGGTGGCCTGGGAATCGGGGGTCGAGCTTCTGGCGGCCGAAGACGGATCGAGACCCGATCCGGGCTTCCATGTCCAGCGCGACGGGCGGGGCCGCTTCTATTGGGGATTATACCGCTGTCTAGACGCGGCATGGTTCTACGCACTTGCGGGCAG
>JAPPGI010000047.1 GCA_028874985.1 Gemmatimonadota bacterium
CCCCGATGGCCTACGCGCATGACCTGCTACCCACCAGAAAAGGGGAAGAACCTCCGAAATCACTGACGACTCCACCCTGGACGGCAACTTCCCTGATTACATGTTCATCGGTAGGATGCACTCTGGAGACAAACAGGCGATCAGGAGCTGCCAGACAGGAGTTCCTTATGCCGACAAGGGGCAGATCATGGGCAGCACTAACTTGCCACGATTCGACCGATCGCTCGAAGATCTTGATCCGACCGCGCATGGAAACCAGAAAGCGACCATCGCTGAGGCTTTCAATGCTCGACGCTCTTCGAAATTCCCCGGGACCGTCTCCAACGCCGCCAAAACGTCCGGAAAAGCGGCCATCGGCATCGAACACTCTGACTTCCTGGGCTGATGCATCAAGTACAGCGATCTGGCCTTGAGCATTGATCGCCACGTCGTTCACTATACCGAACACTTCGGGATCATGGTCATCGCGACCAAGGGTCAACACGACACGGGCCCCCGATACAGCGGCCTTGGTTGCTCGCCATTCCGCGAGGGCCTTCGGACTCAGGCCAAGGGGCAATGTGTCTTCAGACACCCGGGCGTCCACCTCACGCGTGTCATTTGCCGCAGTAGGGTGGACTATTCTGTTTTTCGCCTCAAAATACTCACAGCCCGTCAGACACACACCTATCATCCCGGCCACCATCACTGGGGGACCGTGGCCACGCCGTTTTTTCGTGGAGTTTGCCCCGCTAATGCGGACATACGTGACCATAATCCCTACTCTACTTCGGTGTGGGTGGCGCCGGTACCAGAGAGACGTCACGAAGACCTCAGATCTGTTCAGGCCGCAGCCGCAGTGATGCTGGACTCGCCGCTCCGGGTGCCGACCATTGGGCGTGGTGACGACTTGGGCCTGGCGGATGACATAGCAACGTAAGTGGCCTATTCAGAGTCTCTTACGTCGTCCACCCCCCCCACCGCCGTCCGCACCTCCTCGTTCACCCGCAACTCGAACACATCGGGCCGCGCATAGTGCCCCACCACGTCGAAGTCGAACTTGCCGCGCGCTACGTCCCCCATATCCAGATCCGCCACGAGCATCCCCTCCACGTCCAGCAGCGGCCCGGCGATCACTTCGCCCAACGGACTGTACATCGAGGTCCCGCCGCGGCAGAGCACGTCGGGCCAGTCCTCCATCTCCCCCAGGATCTCGATGTCCGCCGGGTAGTGCTCCTTCGTCACGAACTGGTTGCACCCGATCACGAAGCAGCGCCCCTCGAGCGCGATGTGCCGGAGCGTGGCCTGCCAGCGGTCGCGCTCGTCGGCGGTCGGCGCCAGGTAGATCTCCACCCCCTTGCCGTACATGGCCATGCGCGCCAGCGGCATGTAGTTCTCCCAGCAGATCAGCCCGCCGACCCGCGCGAAGGGCGTCTCGATCACCGGCAGCGTGCTCCCGTCCCCCTCACCCCAGATCAGCCGTTCGGCCGCGGTCGGTTTGAGCTTGCGGTGCAGGCCCGCCAGGGTCCCGTCGGGGGCGAAGTAGAGGAGGGTACAGAAGAGGGTGCCCGGGGCACGGCTGGCTCCTCTTTCGATCACGCCGACCGCCAGGTAGACGTTCGCGGCTGCCGCTGCCCGGGCCATTCGTTCCGTCTCGGGTCCAGGTACGGGGATGGCGGCGTCGTGGTAGCGGCCGAAGGTGCGGCGCCCGGCGGGCGTGCGGCCACCGACGGCGGTTCCGAAGGCGAGGCCCCACGGGTAGCCGCCCACGAAGGCCTCGGGGAAGAGGACGAGTTCGGCACCTTGCTGCGCGGCCTCGGCGGTGGCCGTGCAGAGGTGGTCGACGGCTGCGGCGGGGTCGAAGGGGTAGCCGCGGGGCTGAACGGCGGCGACGCGTACGGAGGGGCGGGAGGTCATGACGGGGTCACCAGGGTTCAGCCAATCCTGTAGGCGAATCCCACCTGCACCGCCGCGAGCCTCGTCATCTCTAAATAACCTCCGGAATACTCCCTCAGGCCCAGATAGTAGATCCCTTCCAATCCGACACTCGCCTTCGAACCGCGGCGCAACGCACTCTCCGCCCCCGCGGCCACGGCGATTCCGGCGTCAACCACATCACAGTCCAGTCCCACGCTCCCCTCGTTCTCGCACGACAGGCGGCTCCCGACCCAGGGGCCGGCTAGGACGACCAGCGAATGCCGGCGATCGGAGGTCAAGAATACCCGGGCCCGCAGGAGCAATGAGAACTGAAGGTGGCTCGCCGAGAGGCTCCCCCTGTTGGGCTGCCCGCCGACGTCGTAGCCGGATGCTGCGCCCCCTTTTTTGGCGTAGGCGGCCCCGATCCGAAGACCGAGAACATCGCCGGAGCTTGAGACCGGGATGTCAAAGTCGGCTCCGAAGGTGAACCCCAGAACCGCGTCTTCCGCGGAAGAGGGACATTCCATGTCCGGTGGACAGGGCGCGAAATCGACACCACCGGGACTGGCCATCCACGCACTTCCCACGCCTGCCCGGACGCCAACGGCCATCTGGCCGGCCGCAGGGACCGCAGTTGCAGGCAGGATCAGCGAAACGAGCACGATTCCTCGCATTGGACCTCCTGGGATGGTTGGGTGACGGGTCCTCCACCGCGATCGGGCGGAACCCGAACGCAGACAGGGGAAGTTGCGGCCAGTGCCGGAATCTGGGGGACCGCGGGCGGAGGAGGAAGGGTGGGGAGGCGGCGAAGCGCATGCTCCGGCATGACCTCCGGCCTCCGCCAGGCCAGGGCCGGGGAGCGTGCCGACGCACCGCCGTTGACGCCCGACATGGTCCGCGACGCGCTGGAGGACGTCTGACCAAGCTCCTGGACGTGAACGTTCTCGTCGCCCTCGCGTGGCCGAATCACGTCCATCACGGGCTCGCGCACCGGTGGTTCCTGGCCCACCGGCGGGACGGGTGGGCCACCTGCCCGCTCACCGAGTCGGGCTTCGTGAGGGTGTCGAGCAACCGCCGCGTCATTCCCGGAGCGCCCACTCCGGCCGAGGCCATCGCGCTGCTGCGACGGATGCGCCGGCTCGAGGGCCACGTCTTCTGGACCGACGACACCTCGCCCGCCGAGTCCGGCGCGACGCCGTTCGCGCGTGTCGCCGGCTACCGCCAGATCACCGACGCACACCTGCTGGCGCTGGCGCTGCGGCGGGGTGGCGCTCTCGCCACCCTGGACCGGGGCCTGGCGGAACTCGCGGGGCCGGATGAGCGGGACGCGCTGGAAGTGATTCGGTTCAAGGTCACGCTCGGTGACTGAAAGCTGAGAGAACCGCACCGACGTTTGACGACAACATCCATCATGCGGCAACCGGGGAGCGCGCGTGTGCGGCTGGCAGCCGTTCCCCCCGCCCGCGGTCGGCGGCGCTGAGCGGTCAGTCGTGAAGCTCCTCGCGGTCGGAGATGTCCACGTTGGGAGGAGCGAGTCCGTGGACGGTGACGAGCTCCAGTTCGAAGGGAGGTTGCGGCCGGTCGTCCTCCGCCAGCTTGGCGCGCAGGGCGTCTTCCACGAAGCGGGTCAGTGTGACGCCGCCCCGGGCCGCGCACCGCTTGGCTCTCGTCAGGAGCAGGTCGTTCAGGTTGAGCGTGGTTTTCATCGGGTTCGGTTCTGAAATGGCTATGGGGATGGCGCGATATGGGAAAACCATATTGTGTGTGCCATATCTGAGGGAAGTCGGCCGACTGGCCCCCCGGTACCGGTCGGCATATCCTCACCCACGCCATCGCCCCCCGAGCGTACACCAATTCCAGAGACACCCCATGAAGACACGGTTCCTTCACACCACCCTCCTCCCCGCCCTCCTCCTCCCCCTCCCCGCCTCCCCCCAGTCCCCCCACGACGCCGTCCTCGCCCACGTCGAGGCCAACGCGGCCGCCTACTCCACCGCCGCCCAGCGGATCTGGGAGCTGGCCGAGGTCGGCTACCAGGAGGTCGAGAGTTCGGCGCTGCTCCAGGCCCACCTCGCCGACGCCGGCTTCCGGGTCGAGGCGGGCGTCGCGGGAATGCCCACCGCCTTCATCGCCAACTGGGGCGAAGGAGCGCCGGTCATCGGGATCCTGGCCGAGTTCGACGCGCTGCCCGGGATCACGCAGGACCGGAGCCCCGAGCGGGCGCCCCTGCCCGAGATGGGAGCCGGCCACGCCTGCGGGCACCACCTCTTCGGTGCGGGCTCGGTGGCGGCGGCGCTGGCGGTGAAGGACTGGCTGGCCTCGTCGGGAACGCCGGGGACGATCCGGGTCTACGGCACCCCTGCCGAGGAGGGGGGCGCGGGCAAGGTCTACATGGTGCGGGGCGGTCTCTTCGATGATGTGGACGCGGTGCTTCACTGGCACCCGGGCGGCAGCAACGACGCGAGCCCGTCCACCTCGCTCGCCAACAAGTCGGCCAAGTTTCGCTTCCATGGAATCTCGGCGCACGCGGCGGGCGCCCCCGAGCAGGGGCGGTCGGCGCTGGACGGGGTCGAGGCCATGAATCACATGGTCAACATGCTGCGCGAACACGTGCCGCAGGAGTCGCGCATCCACTACGTGATCACCGCGGGGGGACACGCGCCGAACGTGATCCCCGACTTCGCCGAGGTCTACTACTACGTGCGCAACCCGGAGACCGAACTGGTGCGGTCGATCTTCGAACGGGTGGTGAAGGCGGCCGAGGGGGCGGCGCTGGGGACGGGGACCCGAGTGGAGTACGAAGTGATTCACGGCCTCTTCCCCATGCTGAGCAACGAGGTGCTGCAACGCCGTGTGCACGCGAACCTGGAGCGCGTGGGCGGGGTGGTGTACGACGATGCCGAGCGCGCGTTCGCCGAGTTGATTCAGCCGACGCTGGCGAACGCGCGGGCGCTCGAGAGCGCGGCCGAGGTGCAGCCCTACATGCCGCGCAAGGGCGGGGGGTCGACCGATGTGGCGGATGTGAGCTGGGTAGTGCCGACGGCGGGGGTGCGCACGGCGACCTGGGTGCCGGGGACGCCGGCGCATTCGTGGCAGGCGATCGCGGCCGGGGGGATGTCGATCGGGAACAAGGGGATGATCGTGGCGGCCAAGACGCTGGCGATGACGATGGTGGACCTGTTTACGGATGGTGAGCTGCTGGCGACTGCGACGGCGGAGTATCGGGAGAAGGCGGGGGCCGACTTCGAGTATGTGTCGCTGGTGGGGGACCGGGAGCCGCCGCTGGATTATCGGAGGCCGGCGGGTGGACGGCGGTAGCGGTCCTCGGGGGACTGTCGCGTTACGGGCGTCCCACCCCGGAGCTGAAGAGCACCAGGTCGCTCGGAGCCACGAGCGACAGGCCGCCGAAGGTCAATGAGGGGACGCTACTCGCCCGGACAATGGTGGGCCGCCCGGCCGTGTGCTGCACCACCGCGAAAGTTGGGCCCTCAGTGCTTCCGGCCGGCAACAGAGCCGCACTGGAAGATGCCCCGCCGCCTTCCACCGACAGGGGTGCCACAATGGTTGCCGGCGCCCCCTCGGCAAGGACGAGCCGCACCGACGCGGGTGAGGCATCCGTACCGGTCCCGTCGGTTCTCTCGAACCGAAGTGCAAGCTCGAACGGCGCTCCGGGGTTGTTCCGAAGGTCCAGCCGTTCGAGGCTCGCGAGGCCGGAGAAGACTCCCTCCGGCAGTGACGCCAGCCGGTTGGCGCTCAGATCCAGCAGTTCCAGGCCCTCGAGGCCGGAGAACACTCCCTCGGGGAGCGACGCCAACACGTTTTCCGTCAGGCGGAGATTCCGCAGGCTTGCAAGGCCGGAGAACACCTCCGCCGGAAGCGTCGCCAACTCGAAGTTGTGCATCAGGGTCAGACGCCGCAGGCTCGCGAGGCCGGAGAACACCCCCGCCGGAAGCGTCGCCAGCTCGTCGTTTGCCCTTATCGACAGTCCCTGCAGGCTCGTGAGGCCAGAGAACACTCCCGCCGGTAGCGTCTCCAACTCGGTGTCGAACACGGATAGTCCGAGTAGGCTCGTGAGGCCGGAAAACACTCCTTCCGGAAGCGTCGCCGAGAGGTAGCCGACCAGGCTCAGGGTTTCCAGCCCGGTCAGACCGGCCAGGTCGCCGACACTCAGGCCGCGGAGACCGAGCAGGTCCAGACTGGCAATCCCGGCCAGGTCGGCGGGCGTGACCGCGCCGCAGTCGGGCGCGCCCGTGACCCGCACGATCTCATCCCGAACCCCCGGTGTCCGGTCGCACACCCCACCCGTTTCCGGTTCCGTTGCGCACGCTGCCGCCAACAGCGGCATGATCGTCCCGAAGCGGGCGACAGGGGAAGCGATGGACCTCTTCCTCATGGCGGTTTTCCTTTCCACTCGCTTTGCGAGCACGCGAGGCCGAGCCCGTCCGAGCGGGAGACCGCCTCGCCGGGGAGTCCCGCCGACCCGCTTCCGCACCTACGCAAAGGGTAACGCCCGGTTTCATCGGAGTCGTCGGAGCCGTGGCCGCGACGGGCGGCCGGTGGTCCACCGCAATCCGCTGCCGGCCACCGACCGGGTCCCGCAAGCGCGCCTCGCGCTCAAGATGGCCACGGGAGCCGGGAAGACGACGGTCATGGCCATGCTGATCGCCTGGCAGATGATCAACGCCGTGAGGCACCCGAACAGCCCGCGGTTCACGAGCGGGCGCTCGAGAGCGCGGCCGAGGTGCACCCCTACGTGCCGGGCAAGGGTGGGGGGTCGACGGATGTGGCGGATGTGAGCTGGGTGGTGCCGGCGGCGGGAGTCCGTACCGCCACCTGGGTGCCGGGGGGGACCAGGATCCGCCGCTCGACTACCGGAAGCCGGCGGGCGGGTAGGTCGGAATGATGCGTTGACATCATGATGCGGTGATGTCATGATGTCACACCATGAGAACCACACTGACACTCGACCCCGACATCCATCACGCGGTCAGGAGCATCGCCAGGGAGCGCGGAGAGAGCCTGGGCGCCGTCGTGTCCACGCTGGTGCGCACCGCACTCCTGCCCCGCGAGTCCGCGACCCGCGGCGACGGCTTTCCCGTCTTCGACGTGGATCCCGACGCGCCGCCGCTGACGCCCGACATGGTCCGCGACGCGCTGGAGGACGCTTGACCAGGCTCCTGGACGTGAACGTTCTCGTCGCGCTCGCGTGGCCGAATCACGTCCATCACGGTCTTGCGCACCGGTGGTTCCGGGCGCATCGGCGGGACGGGTGGGCCACCTGCCCGCTCACGGAGTCCGGGTTCGTGAGGGTGTCGAGCAACCGCCGCGCCATTCCCGGAGCGTCCACGCCGACCGAGGCCATCGCGCTGCTGCGGCGGATGCGCCGGCTCGAGGGCCACGTCTTCTGGGCCGACGACGTGTCGCCCGCCGACTCCGCCGCGACGCCGTTTGCGCGGGTAGCGGGCTACCGCCAGGTTACCGACGCGCACCTGCTGGCGCTGGCGCTCAGACGGGGCGGCGCGCTCGCCACCCTGGACCGGGGTCTGGCCGAACTCGCGGGGTCGGAGGAGCGCGGCGCGCTGGAGGTCATCCGGCACGAGGTCGGGCGCGGCGACTGAGCTGCGCGGGCCATCGGCGGCCGCGAGTGGAGAACCCGGTCCTTTCATTTCATGGGCCAGCCGACCTGGAATCGATCACATTCAGTCCCGCACCGTCGAAATCCCGCACGTTGCGCGTGACCAGAACCGCTCCGCGTGAGCGGGAGATTGCGGCGATCTGGCAGTCGGCCTCGCCGATCGGCCGGCCCGTCCGACGGCGCTCGGCGTAGACTCGGGCCGTGGCGCTGTCGAACGACAGGATCACGCGAAATCCGGAGGCTCGCGCATCGGGCCGCGCGGCGGGAAGTTCGAGCTCGACGCCGCCAACAGACGCGAAGCAATGGCGCGTGAACGCCACGAGATCCCTGTGACCCGCGCGACCGCCGGCGTCGCGCAGGATGATGCGCACTTCCTCCTCCATCGAACGGTTGTGCTCGGCGGCGCGCACGCGAAGGCGCGTCTTTACGTCGTCGTCGAGATCGCGGACAGTGATATTTGAATTCAAGGCTTCGGGAAGGGGCTACCAAGCGCGAATGAACCGCGTGCTCGAGAGCTACGTGCGGCACAGGGTGGGAGACTCCGCCGGCACTGGAGCGCGCGCGGGTCGGTGACCGAGCACTCGCTGGAGTAGCTGACGGACGGGTCGGGGTCTCTGCCCTCTGGCCAGCCTCAACCACTTGATGTATCATGATTCATGACAGATCATCATGAATCACGATCCCCTCGGCGTGTCGCGGAGCCGGTTCAGGTGTACCTGCGTCCGGCTGAGAAGGAGTGCCTGGACCGGTTGACGGCGAGGCTGGAGACCACCAAGTCCGATGTCCTCAGGCGGGGCCTCGAAGCGCTGGAGCGCCAGATCTCGGACCCGGATCACCATCCCGCACTGCGCATCATCGGGATCGTTTCCATGGCCGACGACCCCGAGATCGATGTCGCGCGGGATCACGACGATGTGCTCGCCGACGGCGAAATCGCTTCGTGGCCGGGACCGCCGCCGCGTGAGGCCAAGTCCGGGTGAGGGGGCTGTTCGTCGACACCAGCGCGTGGTACCCCCTTGCCAATGCCGCGCACCGGGATCACGACGCTCTGGCCCGGGAGCTGCGCCGGCAGATCCGGAGCGGGACGCGAGTCGTCACCACCAACCTGGTTGTGGCCGAGACCCACGCGTTGCTCCTCCGCCGGGCGGGCCGCAGGGCGGCCCTCGCCTTCCTCGAATCGGTCCGCCAGAGTCCGAACCGGGTCGCAACCATCACGCCCGAGCGCACGGCCGCCGCTATCGGCCATTGGATCGAGCCGTTCTCCGATCAGCCTTTCTCCCTCGCGGACGCCGCCAGCTTCGTCGTGATGACCGAGCTGGGGATTCGGAGCGCCCTGACGCTGGACCATCACTTCGGGGTGGCGGGTTTCGTGACGCTGCCGCATTCCCGCTTGAGATCCGGTTAGCGTAGCGAGCGTTCCGCCGGCTCGCCTACAGTCCCAGCACCAGCCTTAGCCCGTTCTCGACCTGCCCCATGAATCTCCGGGAAACCTGCCCGGTCCGGTCGGTGAGGTAGTTCTCGTCAATCGTCAACAGCTGGGTGACGTTCGCGACCGAGTCCTTGGGAAGGCCCGTGCTCGCCGCCTGCAGCAGCACGTTTCCCGGAGCGTCGAGGAGCCGCATGTTCGACGAGAGGGCCACGCCGATCACGGTTCTGAGCCTGCTCCGGTTGAAAGCGTCCGCCTGGACGATGAGGACGGGACGCCGAAAGCCGGGTTCGGATTCGCGCGGCTCGTCCAGGTCCGCCCACCACACTTCCCGGCGGGCGACTACCAATCTTCGGCTACCGAACGTGCCTGCGCGCGGCGCGTGCCCGGATCGATTCCGCTCGGCGAGTCCGCGTAGACGGCATTCAGCCTCGCGGTGACGTCCGCGTCGCTGTGCTTCGCCACGTATTCCGCGACGGCGGCCGCGTAGAGTGCGCTTCGCGACACCTTGAGCCGATTCGCGAGAGCATCGGCCGAGGCGAACACTTCGTCCGGGAGGGAGATCGTGGTTTTCATACTGTAGTCATACTATGGTATGGCGAAGGGGTCAAGAGGAGGAGGGGAGGGACGAGCGTCATTGCAGCTACCCGCCGCAGTGTTATCGTAGTGACCGAGCAACCCCCACGATTCCCCACCGCCCAAGGAGATCACCGTGTCCGCCGACTCCAACGGCTCCTCCACGGGGAATCCGTCGGTCAAGCGCTTCTTCGAGCGCCCGATTCTGAACAACCCCTACGAGTATCCCCGCCGGCACTGGGAGCTTGACGCCGAGGGGCAACCCACCCACCGGATCCGCGACGGGCGCCGCCCCGCAGAGTTCGTCACGCCCTTCCCGTCGGCGCAGCAGCACGGCGCCGGCCCCGCCCAGGCGCGGCTCAGGATCGACCCGCACGAGGAGCTCTCGACCGACGACGAGCAGTACCTCACCGCGCAGATCAACACCGTCCGCCGCCACGTGGACCGGTGGCGCGACATACCGAACCCGAACGACTGGGGCGTGACCCCGACCACCGCGCGGCTCCTTCGGCACTGGCGGTCGCACAAGTTCAGCGGAATCCGCCCGTTCTTCTGCCAGGTGGAGGCGGCCGAGACCGCAATCTGGCTCACCGAGGTGGCGCCGAGGAGTCGTGCGAAGGCGATCGTAAGCTTGCTCCGGAGCCTGGAGGAGGTCAGTCACGCCGCGAATCCGGGTCTCTCGCGCCTCGCCCTCAAGATGGCCACGGGAGCCGGGAAGACGACGGTCATGGCCATGCTGATCGCCTGGCAGACGATCAACGCCGTGAGGCACCCGAACAGCCCGCGGTTCACGCGCGGGTTCCTGGTCGTGACCCCCGGAATCACCATCCGGGACCGGCTGCGGGTGCTCCAGCCCAACGACCCGGACGCGTACTACAGGAAGCGCGAGCTGATCCCGAGCGAGATGCTCCGGGACATCCACCAAGCCAGGATCGTCATCACGAACTACCACGCCTTCAAGCTGCGGGAGCGCGCGAAGCTGCCCAAGGGGAACAGGGCGCTGCTGACGGGCTCGACCGGGACCGCCCCCGAGACCCTGGAGACCGAGGGGCAGATGCTCCAGCGGGTGATGCCCGCGCTCATGGGCCAGAAGCGCGTCATGGTCTTCAACGACGAGGCCCACCACTGCTACCGCGAGAAGCCGGGGTCGCGCGACGAGGAAGTCCTGAAGGGGGACGACAGGAAGGAAGCCAGGCAGAACACGGAGGCCGCGCGGCTGTGGATTGCCGGGATCGAGGCGGTGGCGCGGAGGCTCGACGTGAGCCGGGTGATGGACCTGTCCGCCACGCCCTTCTTCCTGCGGGGTTCGGGCTACGCCGAGGGAACGCTGTTCCCGTGGACGATGAGCGACTTCTCGCTCATGGACGCGATCGAGTGCGGAATCGTCAAGCTGCCGCGGGTGCCGGTGGCGGACAACATCCCGGGCCGGGAAATGCCGATGTTCCGGAAGCTCTGGGAGCACATTCGGGACGACATGCCGAAGAAGGGACGGGGGAAGGCGGGAGAGCTCGATCCGCTGATGCTGCCGGTGCCTCTCCAGACCGCTCTCGAGGCGCTGTACGGGCACTATGAGAAGACGTTCCGGCTCTGGGAGGAGGCCGAGATTCCGGTGCCGCCGTGCTTCATCATCGTCTGCAACAACACGTCGTCTTCGAAGCTGGTGTACGAGTACGTTTCGGGCTTCCAGCGGCCGTCCGGGAACGGGAGGCGGGCGGTTCAGCATGGACGGCTGGCCCTGTTCCGCAACTTCGACGATCACGGGGGACGGCTCGCCCGCCCCAGGACGCTGCTGATCGACAGCCTCCAGCTCGAGTCCGGCGACGCGCTGGCACCCAATTTCCGCAAGATCGCCGCCGACGAGATCGAGCGCTTTCGCCAGGAGCGGGTCGAGCGCGGCGGACACGGCAGCGACGCGAACGACATCACCGACCAGGAGCTGCTCCGCGAAGTGATGAACACCGTCGGAAAGCCGGGCACTCTCGGCGGTTCGATCCGCTGCGTGGTCTCGGTCTCGATGCTGACCGAGGGATGGGACGCGAACACCGTCACCCACGTGCTGGGCGTCCGGGCGTTCGGCACGCAGCTTCTGTGCGAGCAGGCGGTCGGGCGCGCGCTCCGGCGCCAGTCCTACGACCTCAACGAGGAGAACCTGTTCGACGTCGAGTACGCCGACGTGCTGGGCATCCCCTTCGACTTCACCGCAGAGCCCGTGGTCGCCCCGGCGAAGCCGCCGAGGGAGACGGTGCGGGTGCATGCGGTCCGGCCCGAGAGAGACGAGCTGGAGATCCGTTTCCCGCGGGTGACCGGGTATCGTGTCGAGCCTCCCAACGACCGGCTGAAGGCTGACTTCAACGAGGATCATGTGCTGGAGCTGACGCCGGAGCTGGTGGGTTCGGCGAAGGTGCTGAACTCCGGGATCGTCGGCGAGGTAGTGGAGCTGAACCTGGAGCACCTGAAGGGCACGCGGAGCAACCGGGTGCTGTATCGCCTCGTCCAGCACCTCATCGACCGCAGGTGGCGGGACCCGGGCGAGGCTCCGCCGCTCCACCTCTTCGGACAGCTCAAACGGGTCTCGCAGGAGTGGCTGGACACTCGCCTGGTCTGTCGCGGCGGGACGTACCCGGCGCAGCTGCTCTATCGGCAGCTCGCCGACCGGGCCTGCGACCGGATCATGGCCGCGATCGTCAGGGCCGAGGCGGAAGATGGGGTCGTGAAGGCGATCCTGAATCCGTACAACCCGGTCGGGACCACCGCCGACGTCGACTTCTACACGTCGAAGACTCTCCGCCACAGGACCGACCCGCGCCGCTCGCACCTCAACTGGGCGATCCTCGACAGCAGCTGGGAGGGCGAGTTCTGCCGCGTGGTCGAAGGGCACCCGAAGGTGCTGGCCTACGTGAAGAATCACAACCTCGGCTTCGCCGTCCCCTATCGGCAAGGGATTGAGAACCGCACCTACGTGCCGGACTTCATCGTGGCGGTGGACGACGGGAAGGGGGCCGACGATCCACTGAACCTGGTGGTCGAGATCAAGGGGTTCCGGGGCGAGGACGCGCAGGACAAGAAGCTGACCATGGACAGCTACTGGGTGCCCGGGGTGAACGGGCTGGGGACGTTCGGGCGCTGGGCGTTTGCGGAGTTCCGGGACGTGCTGGAGATGCGGTCCGACTTCGAGGATGCGCTGGAGATCCACCTCGACCACGTCATACGGCTTCACGCCGGCGACCCGGCGGCGGTTGCGGCGGAAGGGATCATCCGCATGGGCGGCTCCGATCCGGACGCCTGGGTTCCACCGCGGAAGCGCCCGTGGGAGATCTGGGGTTGATCATCGTGGACACGTCCGTTTGGGTCGACCACCACAGACAGCCCGACCCGACGCTCGACATGCACGCGCGGAAGCGCACCGTCATGATGCACCCGCTCGTCCTCGGAGAGCTGGCCTGCGGAATGTTCTCAAGGCGGGACGAGCACTTGAAGGACTGGCGGTCCCTGCCGCGCGCTCCCGTGCACGATCATGATGAGGTCATCGACTGGATCGAATCCGAACGCCTGATGGGCCGCGGCATCGGGTTCGTCGACGCCCACCTGCTGTACGCGACGCTACGACTGCCCGGAATCCGCCTGTGGACCCGCGACAAGCGGCTGGAGGACCTCGCCCGGAGATTCGGCGTGGCGCATCCTCGAAACGACTGATGCCAAGCACCCTGACCCGAGGCCACGCGAAGATTGGAGGCCAAGCCATGTCGAACGAGCCGCTCAGGACGGCCATCTGGAACGAGATGGTCGATACGGACCGATTGGCACGATACTACGGCGCCCTGGCGGGCCGGAAGGCGGAGCTGGAGCGGCGAATGACCGTACTCACCACCGGGCTGGCGCTCGTCAGCCTGACCGTAGCGCTCCTGGACACCCAGGCGTGGGTGCTGCTTCTGAGCATTGCGCTCACAGCCGTCACGAGCGCGGTCCTGCTGGTGTGCCGGGTCGGCGGAACGGTTCGCAGCGCCGCCTACACCCAGAAGGCCCTCGGAGACATCAGCATCGAATGGGAGGCGCTCTGGCGGCGAGAAGGCGAGCTGCCCACCGCCGAGGCGGAGGAGACCTGGAGGGCGCTCGCACGCCGAAAGAACGAGCTCACGGCACCGCATGCCTCGGAAAGGATGGACGAGCGGCTGCGTGACGCAACGGAGGCGGAGGCCTATGACTACTGGCGGCGCCGGGCGGGCGGCAGCCAGGCGATCACCACCGCAGCCTAGCAGCGCGGAACCGCCGCCGTCCCCTCGGCCGGTCGCTCCTCCTGCCGATCCTGATTCGTTCCACCTCGGATGGCCGATTGTGCAGACACCGTCTGCAGAATTCGGAAGGCGGGCAGATTTGGCAGACACCGTCTGCCGAATCCCCGCTGGACGTGGCGCACCGGCACCCCGACGTTCGTCCCCGAAACCCGTGAGTGCAGAACCGGGCGGCCAAGCGACCGAAGACGATCAGGGCGGTCACGCACGATGAGTCGCGCAGGGAGATTCGACCGGTCCACGATTGCCGGTCCACGATTGCCACCTGACCGGTAATAGGTTACACTTGCCGGTACGATGATCCTCGGCTTTCGTCATGGAGGCCTCGCGCGACTGTTCGACGAGGGTGACCGGAGGCGGATCGCGCCGAGCCTGATCGCCAAGGTGGAGCGGGTTCTCGCCCGCCTCGACGTGGCGGCCAAACCGAGGGACATGGACCTGCCGGGCTTCGGGCTCCACCCGCTCAAGGGCGACCGGGCGGGCTGCCGGGCCGTGAAGGTGTCAGCCAACTGGCGGATCGTCTTCCGGTTCGAGGGGCGCGATGTCAGGGATGTCGACTTGACCGACTACCACTAAGGAGGCCGAGACATGCCGATGCGAGACCCGCCCCATCCGGGGCTGTCCGTTCGCCGCGACTGCCTTGAGCCGCTGAACCTCACCGTGACCGAGGCGGCGCGGAGGCTCGGGGTGAGCCGAAAGCAGCTCTCGGAGCTCGTCAACTGCCGCTCGGGCATCTCTCCGCTCATGGCGATCCGCCTGGACAAGGCGTTCGGAGGCGGTGCCGACACCTGGTACCGCCTGCAATCCGCGTACGACCTCGCGCAGGCCATGAAGACCGCCGACCAGATCGATGTCGAGCGGATTCCGACCCCCGTGTGACCCGCAACCCACCAGCGAGATGGCCAGAGCCAAGAAGCCGAAGACGATCACGGCGATCACCCACGAGGACTCCCGCAGGAACATTCCCACAGCCGAATACCAGTCCGTGATGAAGGTCGAGGAGCGCCATCCGGTCCAGGTCGCCTACGAGCGCCGCAACCGGGACCTCGATCCGCAGCTGGTGTGGCGGGGGAAGGACGAGCAGGACGCCGAGCCCCTGATCGCGCAGGCGCCGCCTCTCTACATCCAGGAGAAGGTCCATCCGAAGGTCCTGATCGACTCGCTGAAGCGCTATTCGAGGGAGGAGACCGCGGCGGAAGAGACAATCGACCTGTTCGCCGACTTCAACGGACTGCCCGAAGGCGACGCCCGCACCGAGTTCTACCGGCACGAGGCGAACTGGTCGAACCGGATGATCCTCGGCGACAGCCTGCACGTGATGACGTCGCTGGCGGAACGGGAGGGGCTGCGGGGGAAGGTGCAGTGCATCTACATGGACCCGCCCTACGGGATCAAGTTCAACTCGAACTTCCAGTGGTCGACTAGGAGCCGGGACGTGAAGGACGGGAACAGGAAGCACATCACGCGCGAGCCCGAGCAGGTGAAGGCGTTTCGCGATACCTGGCGGGACGGGATTCACTCGTATCTGTCGTATCTGCGGGACCGGTTGACGGTGGCGCGGGATTTGTTGACCGAAAGCGGGTCGATATTCGTGCAGATCGGGGACGAGAACGTGCATCGGGTGCGGGCGCTGATGGATGAGGTGTTTGGGGACGACCAGTTTGTGGCAAACATATATTTCCGAAAAACTGGCAGTCACAGCGATGACAATGTTGGCTCTGCGCTAGACATCGTTCTTTGGTACTCAAAGCAAAGTCAGGGTTTCAAGTTTCGGAAGCAGTGTATCGTTGAGCCATTGCCGCCTGTGGACGAGAAGTACTATGTACACCTGCTTCTCTCTGATGGACGCCGACGGCGGATGACCGCCGACGAGAGAGCGCGACGCACGTCGCTTCCAGAAGGATCTGCCGTGTTTCGTTATGGGCCCATCACGGGCCAAGGCCCAGCGACACAGGATCGCGACATCAGCTTCCAGGGAAGATTGTTCCCCAAGAAGCAAAATCGGCATTGGTCAACACACGCAGGTTCTTCCCCTTTTCTGGTGGGTAGCAGGTCATGCGCGTAGGCCATCGGGGT
>JAPPGI010000020.1:0-3359 GCA_028874985.1 Gemmatimonadota bacterium
GCCGTGGGTGTCGGCGTGCTTGTTGCCGTGGGTGTCGGCGTGCTTGTTGCCGTCGGCGGCGGGGTGTGGGTCGCTGTGGGTGTCGGTGTGGGAGTCGCCGTTGCGGGTCGTCTGGTTGCCGTGGGCTGCGGGCGGCTGGTAGCAATCGGCATAGCTGTCGGTGTCGACGTCTGTCGAAGGAAATTGATATCAGTGGGGATGTGGGTAAGGCACGATTGCGTTATGGAAACGAACGCACAAGCTCTCTGTGCTTCTTCGTTCCCCGGCCATTGTTCGTCGCGTCGGTCGTATGGCCATGTCGGATTTGACGGTGCCGGCGGTACGTATACCTCCACTGAGTCAGCGTCGTCCCAACTGCTGCTGTACAAGGTCCGTGTCGGGGCTGTGGTCACTTCGAGCGCTGCGCGTACCTTGTACTGGTAGGTTTTTTTAGGGGTGATGCCGGTGTGCTTGTAGTAATTCTCTAAGTCATCTATGCGCGCGGTTGTTAGATAGACTACCCTGCGGCCCAAAGCCGTCCTCCGTATCTCAGAGATGCGGACCTGATAATATGTTGGGCGCGGCCCGGATTTGTGGGGTTCCCATACCAGCCAGGTTTCTTTCCATGGCCAGAGGTAGGGGTAGCATTCTATCAAATGGCATCCCCTTTTTGTCTGAAACGACAACGGCTTTCCAGGCGGCGCTGGGGTCGGCGTCGGCGTCGGCAGGGGCGTCGGCGTCGATGTAGGTGGTACGGGTGCGGTACGGTGCGCTTCCTCTGACCAAGCGCCTATCGGATTTTGGTTAGCATCACGGGCGCGGACGCGGTACTGATAGACTCTGCCGGGCGTAACGTTGACGTGACTGAAGCTGGTCACTTGAGGTGTATTGTTCGGTGGGGAATACCATTGGCTCCAGTTGGAGGTGTCGATTAGCCACTCTCGCGCCTGTACTTCGTAGCTGTACGCCGTAGCGACACCGGACCAGCGCAGCTCATTTGATCTGACAGCAGACTCGTCGAAGTACAGATTGGTTGGTCGTATCGGTGTAGCCGTTGCGGTTGGCTGCCCCGGCTGCGGCGTTGCGGTCGGGGGTTGGGGCGTGGGCGTTGCACCCGGCAGCGTGATCCTGGCGTAATCCGACCAGGGGCCGTTGCCGACAGCGTTGGCCGCACGCACGACATAGACATGCTCTCTGCCCGGGGTCAGGCCAGTGTGTGCATAGGCGGTCGCCTTATACTGTTCTGAAAGAGTGTCCCAGTCGCTGAGTCCTGCATTCCAGTAGAGTATTTGATAGTGGGTGGCGCCGGCAACGGCAGCCCATGAAACGTTCACGGCTGTGGCGCCGGCGGCGGCCGCTGACACGATCGGTTTGGGCAGGTCGGCGGGAATAGTAACACTGACGACGCCGGACCATCCCCCCGCCGTGCTGCCAGCCATCGACCTGACAGCGTAGGAGTAGGTCGCGCCGACGGTAACTGTGCTGTCTCTGTAGGTTGTCTGGTTCGTGGTCGCGTATGGCGCCTTCCCCCACCTGACCGACTGGCCGCGGCCATCGCCTTTCCATACCTGGTAACTGTCAGCGCCGGCGGATGCGTTCCAGCTGAGGTCGACGCGGCTGGCGGATGCATTCGCGCTGAAGTTGCCGACACTCGGAGGGGGCGCAGGGGTTGCGGTCGGAGGTACGGGTGTTGGTGTCTCGGTCGGGGGCTGCGGTATGGTCACGCTGACAACTGACGAAATGCCTTCACAAAACCGCGCTGCGTTGACCGAGCAGACATAGTAGTAATAGGTTTTTCCGGCCGTCAGTCCGCTCTGGCTGGCGCTCGTTCCGTAGGTCGATGTCAGGTGCAGCCACTCGTCGCCGGCACCATTGTACCACCATTTGACCGCGTAGTATTCGGCACCGCTTACCCCGCTCCAACTGAGGCTGACGCTGCCGGATGCGGATGCGGTCGCGCTGAAGTTGGCGGGCGCGGCCAGGGCTTGTCCTGATGCTCCATCTCTAGAGAAGCTTGGTGGATCGCCGTCGGGCAGCGGCACTGAACCCCCTTTGGCTGGAATCGGCGGCGGTTCTGTCTGTGCATCAAGTGTCAGCGGGGCGGGGAATAATGTAAGCGCGATCAGCAGGGCGCAGATGAACAGAACTGAAATGCGTTTCATGGTTTGCTCCTGTGTGTGGTGTTTGTGAAATGGCATCCGTTGCGAATTGCCGCGTGGCAGGCGACCACGGCCGTCAGTATATACCGGGTTGGCGCCCGCGCTAAGCGGTGGGGCTGCACGACCGATATTCTGGCGCCGGTCCGGTTGCGGCCCTGGCGCTTGCGGTCGATCCATTTCTCCGGCGGGCCTGGCGGGTCCAATCGTTCGCACGGTGCTGAGAGGCACTCCGCACCTGCATCCAGAACACTTTATCAATCACTTTGTGAAACCTTGTTTCCTCCGGCCTTTCCTGCTATTCTGGCCTTGCCACGGCGGTACAGTCTTATTGAAATCGGGCAAAGGGGGCATTGTGCCTCCTTGCTGGCAATAAGGCTTGTGGAACGCCGTGGCAGGCATCCTTTGCCCAACTAGCAAGGAGGTTCTCGCGCGACTAACTTTGCAGGAACTCGCGCCACAACCCGCTTACTGCCTGCGCGGCCGGAATGTGCAGCTGCGCGTCTGTGGCCCATCCACCTCTAAACCAGTGGCTGGGCGGGTATACGTTCTGGTGGAATGCGTTTAACGCGAAGGCGCGAAAGAGAGCGGAGAGAGGGTAAACGAAAAACAGAGTCTGCAAGGAAGGCCAGGGACGAATGGTTCGCGCTTGGATTGTGTGTGAACGCGAGACGCCCGGGCCGGCGCCCCGTCACCATTGCACATATTGGACGGTGCCATCTTCGGCAATGGTCAATTCATAAGGTTTGCCGTTCGCGTAGGCGGTGCGCAGCACAATCCGCCGCTCCTGCGGCAACCACTCGATCAGAACCTGCCGACTTGTCAAGGGATTCACCGTGTACACAAGCGTAAGCCACCCGCCCGATTTGCCATCCTGGGCAATTGCTTGCGCATTAGGCAGGTAGGGCCCGGATTCGATCAGGCCGTCCTCCCCAATCCAATAAATCCACCAGCCGCTTCCTGAACCCGTCTCGCACAGGGCGACAGGGCGGGCGGCATGAAGCGGAATGCAGTCGGAAGTCCACCGCGGCTCCGATCGCCCTGGATTCGACGCGCCGGGAGCCGTTTCCGAAGGGGTCGAACTTCCGGACTGCGCGCCGTCTCCTTGCGCCTCCGGCGATTTACGCGTGCTGGTTGCGGTTGGCAGTACCGGGGGCGTGGCTGTCGGCGGCACCACCTGACGCAACAAGGCTTCCGGTGTATCTGTCGGCGTGGCTTCCGGTG
>JAPPGI010000020.1:3459-15853 GCA_028874985.1 Gemmatimonadota bacterium
GGCTTCCGGTGTATCTGTCGGCGTGGCTTCCGGTGCCAGAGTTCTGGTGCGGGTAGGTGTGGACGTAACCGCCAGCGCCAGCGGAAGATCCACGTATAACATATAGGCTCGTGTTCCGCTCACGTCGCAGCAAAAGCACCAGCAGGTACGGCCGCCGCTGCTTTCTTGTATTCCGCTCCTATCCAGATACCATGGGGCGTCCTCCGGACGTGTCTGGTCCAGTTCGCGGCAGGGACCCTCGCAGACGGCCTGGCATACATCTTGCGCCGCGGCTGACCGGTTAGTCAGAAACAGGCCGAGCAGCGCCGCCACGGTAAGGACGGTTAACCCCAGCAAAACAAGCACTCGTTTGTCAAACTTCATTCCGCTCTTCCTTTAACTGGTGGAACAATAATCGTATCAAAATAAAGAACGCGGCGTAAAGCAGTGTATCCCCGCGAATGCAGGGTAAACCCGTCCGACTATTAACCGATTTGTCTCCGATCTGGTCTATCGCAAGACGCGCACGCGGCAGGCCGCCGCCCCTCACATAGCCCCCAGGCGCGCAAAGGCCGAATCAGGTCAGCCCCGATCCGGCCTTGTCAAGCTTGGCGGGAGTGGTCATGGCTCAGTATCGGTCTCAGCTGTCGATGTGCCGAAATTCAGTCGAACATAGCTCGCATAATCTTCATAATGCACGCCGAGTCCTTGATGGCCTTGGTGGGAAACTTTAGCGTTTGACAATGTAGTGAGTTGAAAATCCTCCCCCAGCATGCTGCTAAGTTCGTCTAGCAGCCCTGGAAGGCGCTGTGATTTATGCATCCACCACGGGGGCGTGTCGGCAAGGGTGGAGCGCGTCACACAAGTATTGAGTCCGTATCTTTTGACTACAGCTTGAACTAGATCAACGAACCAGTCCTCAGACTGAGGTGCGACCAACACTTCATCTACCAATAGATCAAGGTCTACCGAGTAGTAAATCCCAGTCCCGACCCACTCAGCCGAAGCCCCCAACCTCTCTCTATCGTCCGGGACAGCATTCAGGGTAATTGCTCGGACCTCCCTCTCATACTCGAAGCTCTTCCTCTTAGTCAAATAGGGCAAAAAGACGGTCCCTTCATCGATTACCTCGGTGCTAAAGTCGACATAGTTCACCGCACCAATGTATACATCGGCATCGCACCTAAAGCTCTTAATAAGCCCATCCACTGTAGTCCTGATAGCGATTCCCCGTTCCGAGTCCGAATACAGCCGCCACATGGCTTCCGACTCGAAGTCGCTCAAGTGCCAGCAGTTCACGAACAGAGAGTTTCCGACAGACTTTGTAAAAGCTTGCTTCTGAGGGCGATAGTCCTCGGATACCAATTCAAGGTTCCTCGTAGGGTACGCCCCCTCGAAGGGATCGGAGAAGTTTGCTGCGTTTGAGAAAAACAAGGCCTGTTTCTCTAGAAGGGACACAAACTTCGTGAAGTCGATGTACCTCCAAAGACTGGCTTTGAGGGGAGGGGTGTTAAAGCTGTCATGAACCTTGTACATAGTCTATCGCCTCACGGCCGGTCTCTATTGTAGCGGGCATACCCATCCACTGCCCGCCGGTCCGCACGACCGTCAGCTACTTCCCAATGGGCGAACGGTGAACGCGTTACCAGAGTAAATCGGAAAAACGCGACGAACTCCCCGGCGGCGCCGCCCGCGCGCTATTCGGTCTGTCTGGTCAGCCGAAAAAATGGCGCGCTTTTCAGGCCATTTCCTGGCGCCTCAGCTCAAGCCAAGCCCACGCGATAAAAAGCTCGAGATCTCCCAACTGGGATGCAACCCGGAACAGACGGCCGCCGCCATCGGTAACAAACGCGGACTGCAACCCGACCGTGCTGACTGTCAGGACCGCAATATCATCAGCCGTGGCAGGCTGTACCCATATCCCCGCCAGTACCGTCTCACCACCGATCCCGTGCCCTATGCCGCCTACTAGATCGCCGCCCTGCAACTCGCACCGCAACCAGTAGCCGCCCGGCAGGTCCACATCGCCGCCTGGGGCCGCGGTGTCGATTGCACGGGCCACAAGCGGGCGCAACAACTCGATCATCTCGTCGTCCACTTCCTCGCGCACCGTGATCGTCTCATGGCCGGTTTCGTTGTGGATGGTCCGCAACTCTGCCAACCGCCCATTCAGGCCCTTTGATACCCTTGCCCAGTACTCCCTTTGTTCCTCAAGGATCGCCCGCAACACCTGACCGCTTGCCCAACTGTGCGTTTGCTCGACCAACTTCCGCCGCGTTGCCGTTCTGCGCGCGGTGAACACACGGCACCGGAATTCAGGTTCACGCCGCGCCCGCTCGACAACGATCCGCCGATCCCGTTCCTCTAGCCGGTGAACCCAGGCCGGCATATCATCCGCCGCCGTCATTGTTTCCCTCTCTCTCTTTCCTTCGTCTGGGGGCAACCGGCCGGCAGGGGGTCCGGGTGTGTCGCTATGGTCCGGTATTCCCCGTTCGGCGCCGTGATCGTTGTCTGCCCGGCGCCGCAACCGGCGCAACGTTCCACCAGCTGCAGACCCTCTGGCCGGTCGATGGACCGGACCGGCTGCCAGTCGTGCGGGTACAGCCGCACCGATCCCCCCGTTGCCGCAAAAATCGGGCTACGTCTCGCACGGCCCGGAATCGGGGATCGCGAATGCTGCTGTCCGGGTGCGGATCGTCCGGTACTACCTGCAGCCGGTGCGTGTGCGGCAGGTTGCCGCCCTCGTGCGAATGTTCCAGCTGCCCCCCGCTGACCGCCGCCCGCGTCGATCTCGATATAGGGCCAGCCACCGTCCGCGTGGTAGTGCCAGGCCCTCTCCGTTCGCTTGTCTGTCATTGTGGTCCCTCCCCAGGGTGTGTGTCTGTCTGTCGAAGGCGCCGGGCCGCACGACCGAACTTCCGTCCCCAAAAGCGCGCGCAAAAGGCGAACTTTGACGAACGGCTTTGCCGTGTCTACCAGACTACAGCCGGGGGAAAGCGGCGAACGCTTTGCCGTCCTTACAGCGCCCGTTTTCGCCATCGGTGTGTTGCATCGAGACTCCCCCCGGTAGGGGTCCCCACGTGCTGATCATTCCCCGCCCTGGTCCGGCCCGCCAGCTGCCCGTTGATTCAGTCCCCCCGCTTTGTCAGGTGCCAGCCCCGCATTGTCCCTCCCCCGTGCTGCCCGCCGTAACCGATCAGCGTACCCGGCGCCTGTTTCCAGTACGGCGACACGTGTCGCGCCCCGGCGCCGGTGGCGCGGTCGATCAACTGCGCTACCAGTGGGAAAGGGTCGCGGTAGTGACGCGAAGGGACGCGCTCTTTTCCGGGTCGACCGTTCCCCCGGCGCCGTCATTCTTCATCATGGCAAGGGCAGTTACACGCCCGCCAATCGCACTCCCAATCGCCCTCATCCTCATTCCAGCAGCCGCAACCCTCCCAAAGCAGCTCCTAGACGGTCAGCCGTTCGGGATCGCCCGTCAAGCGTTCCTCTACGGGCGCCGCCTTGTCCTGTTCGTATTCGGCCCGCCGGTCCAAATAAACTCGAATGCTCATTGCTTCCCTCCCCGGTGTCTGTGTCTCCGAATCTCTCCCCGGTGCCCTGGCCCGTCTGCAGCTGCAGATCCGCGCCGGCGCTCACAGGCGCCGTAGCCAGCGGTTCGCCGAACGCCGTGCCCGTCTCTTGGCATAGGCTTTAGGTCCGCGCCCCGCCGCCCGAACGTCTCCATACAGCCCCAACAACCGCATTAGCCATCTGAACATTGCAGCCCCCTTGATCCGCTTGCCTGTTCTATGCCTGTTTCTTGCCCCCCGGCGCCGATCCGCACGATCGATTTCCCCCCGGCGCCGGGGCGCGTCTTTCTTTGTCGTTTCCGGGGGTATGGGGCGCGCGTTTTCTCTCTGGTCAGAAAGCCAAAGCGCGACCGCATAACCGGTCAGCCTCCATATCCCGCTCCCCAACCAGACGGGGGCAGTATCCGCCAGCCGCCGTCCAGGTCCTCGATAATGCAATAGCCCTCCGCGGCCATCAGCTGGATCGCGTCTTGCGCCCGTTGCCGTTTTCTGCACGGGTGAACAGGTCCGTTCCTGTTCTCCCCGTGCTAGAACAGGAACTCTGTTCCCCTGTTCTTACTGTTCTGACTCGATTTTCTCTCTGGTCAGATCGGCCAAAACAAACAGGGTAGAACGTCCAAACAAACAGGGTAGAACGTCCAAACAAACAGGGTAGAACGTTCACTATTCTTTCGGCCATGCTTCCAGTATGCGCCAACCCTTTTGCCCTGTGCGCGGGTTGATAGCGTTGCGTTCAATCACGATCCGGCCCGCCGTTTCCCGTTCAGCCAGTAGCCGGTCTGTCTGTCTGCGTTCGCTTGTCAACTGGTTCGGGTGCTTGTCGTTTGCCGGCCCGTAGGACAAACGCCGCCGCTCCTCACGGGTAAGCACTCGCACTTTGTCCGCTTGCGGGTGTCTCTCTTGCCGTCCGGTCAGGACCGCTTGCGGATGATCCCAACGGGTAGCAGGCCGCCCTCTTTCCAGTACCACTTGCCGCGCCGCGTCCACGATATGCCCGTGTTCATTTCGCAACGCTTCCGGCCTTGTCGCTCGAATGCGATAACCGCCATTTCTTGCCTTCGCGTCATCCCACAAGTAGGCCAGGCCCAACTCCAAATCGAATGCCGGATCACTGATCACGCCCGCCGCCGCCAATGCGCTCTTGTCCACTAGCGGCCCGTGATCCGACTCCCCCGGCAGCCTGATCTCGATGATCGCCTGCCGGTCGAGGTTGTCCAGGTCAGGATTGCGCCATACTCGCATAGGCCGCCATGTATCGCCGTCCGGCAACCCTATTTCAGCCAGGTTGACAGCCTGCAAAGCGGAAAGCAGGCTCCACGCGTGCTTGATGGGCCGGTAACTCGTTACCGATCTTGTCTTGCCCCGCCTTTGCACTGGTCGCGCCGGCCAAAGCAGGTCGCGAATCTCTCTCAGTGTGGGCCGCCATTCGTAGCGGGCGCCGGGCCGCCGTTGATCCCGCGGCATGGACAGCAGGCCGAACACCAGTAACCGCTTGTCGTAGCGGGCACCGCGGCCCGGTTGTAACCCGCGGAAACCGGCCGCGTCCGCAAGTATCAGGGGTGTAACCGGCAAGTCGTTATCGACCATCAGTTCTGCAAACAGGGGTAGTTGTCTTTCGGCGCGTTCAATGCGTCCGATCCCCGGCAACTGGCCTTTGTGCCTGTCGGGGATCAAGGCCAGCTGCGCCGGTTGTTTTGGCAACAGGCCGCCGGGGAGTATGCCTTTTGTGCGCGGCCGCCCGTGCCTGTCCACGTCGGGCCGGATGCTTTCAGGTTGCAACAGCCAACCCTCTATCAGTGCCGCCAACGGGTGTTTCAGGTCGGCGCGCAGATCGTCGGCCAGGTTCTCCCAGGCCTCATGCACAGATCGAAAGCCGCCGATGTAAACGTCCTCGATACCTTCCTCGACCGGCCCCACGCCCTGGCAGGCTATCCATAGCGCATACCACTCGCGGGACGGGTGAAACTGTATGTCATTCACCACGTCTTGCGGCCTGTCCGGGTTCACCGCTTGGGCCGCCTGCCAGCTGTACAAACTGCTAATAACGTCCATGCGCCCCCCGCATTCAGCGCACGCGTCCGGGGCCCAGCTTTCCCGTTCCCAAACTGCCTCCGGGTCGCCCGGCGCCGGTCGCCAAGCGCCGATCCCCGCGGCAACGTCCGCCGGTGTAGGCAGCGGGGTATCATCTGGCAGCTGCAGTTTGTCCCTGACCGCGTGGCCTAGTCCCTCCCATGCGGCCTCAAACGTTGTTGGCATAGCCTTCTCCCTTCGTCTTGCCCTGGCTCTGGCTATCGCCGCCGTCGGGATCGTTCGCTTCCACGAAGCGGCCCGCCTGATAGTCGACGCGGACCGCTTTCGGGATCGGTCCCTCATTCAGTTTGTCGACGTGCAGGCGCCGGGTGCCGTCGGTTGCGTTCTTGTCCGCGGGCGCCAGCTCCCAAACCGCCTGAACGCCGTTGCGCCAGTCTGTGCTGCCTGACTGTGCGCTATCGTTTTTCGGGGGGTGTGAGATGATCAGGACGGCGCAGCCGTTATCTTCGGCCCACTGGTCTAGCCCGGACAGGAAGGCCCGGACCAGCGCTCGGTCGTTCTCGTTGGCAACGAAGGCCGCGGCCAGGGGGTCGATGATCAGAAGCCGGGCGCCGGCCCGTTCTGCGTAGGCCCGCAACGCGTCTCCCCCCGACAGCCAGGCGCCGGTTGTGCTTGTGTGTCTCCCCGGCGCCGCGCCCCACAGGCCCCCGGACGGCCTCATGTTCACGTAGTGAAGGCGCCCGGTCAGCCGTTCCAGCGCCGCCGCCCGTTCCTGCCCTGGTGGGCCGCATATCGTCGCCAACCGGTTCGCGAAGGCCAGCCGCCGCGTCTCCCAGGCCGCAAAGACAACGGGCGCCGGGCCGCCGATCTGCACGACCGATGGTGCCTCCAGTTTGTCGGGGGGTATGGGGCGCCGCCGGTCGTCTTTAGGCTCGATAAAGCGTTCGGCGCCGGTCGCGACCGCAACGGCCAGCTGCAGTGCGATCCGGCTCTTGCCCGCGCCCCCGGCGCCGGTCAGGACGGTCAGGGTAGCGTCCGGCATCCAGTCTTTCACCAGCCACGAAACCGGGGGGGGATTGGCCGCGTGTTCGCTGAACGCGTCCAGCCGGTCAGCCGGATCGCCGGTCAGCAGGGGTGCGATCTGTTTGCACTCGTTTATCTGGTTCCACGCCGCCGCCTGCCTGTTGGGATCGACGCCGGGCTGCAGGTCCTCCATGATCGCCGGTAGTCGGCTCCGGATCGCCTCTAAGTGGGCGCCGCTCCCCGCCGCCGTCGGATTCAGGGACCGCACCGCGTCCACGTCCGCCGGATCGGGTGTCTGTCCCGCGGTCAGCGCCTCGATAATGCGCCCCAACTCCAACGCGCCCGGGCGCGCCTCGACCGTCTCATTGCCTATGCCGTTCTCAGCGCTCATCTTCGCTCCTTCGCGTATTGCGCCGGATCGTAGCCGTCCGGCAGATGCTTGATCTCTACACGGCGCCCCAGGTCAGCCCACCATTGGGCCGCCTTGCGCGCCGCCGCAATCCCCGCCCGGTCAGCGTCCGGCCACAGCGTAACCGTACCGAACAGATCGGGGTTGATCCCTCCATAGCCGCCGGTCCCTGCACAGACGGCCGCCATGACGTAGCCGGCGCGTGCGTACTCCCAGCCCGTTCTGTCCAGCGCCGCGGCCCGTTCCCGGTAGGGCAGCCCGGCCAAAAGCGCCAGGCCGTCGGCCAGGCCCTCGCACACGTGCAGGTCGTAGCTGTGCGTAGCGGTCAGCTGCCAGTGTGTCAGCAGTCCGTAGGCCCCCGGCGCCTGCCCCCAGGTCCGTTTATCGCCGTCCGGCCAGTGTTGCGCCTTGCCGCCGTCGGCGCCGATAGTTACCAGCTGCACCTTGCGGATCGGCCCCAGGGGATCGTCCTGTTGGCGCATAGCCAGGACCAGCGCGCCCGCGGCCGGTGAATCGGGCCGCCCGCGCGGGAAGCACCGGGCCGTCCGGGGCAGCCAGCGCACGCCGTCCGGCAGCTGAACGCCGGGGGGCCATAGCGCCCGGTCCGCCAGCCATTGCGCCACGGGGTGATCCGCCTGCATTGCGCCGGTCGACACGCGCGCCGCCGCCCACAGCCGGGCCGCATAGTCCGCCGTATCGCCGTTGCGATTCTGGCCGGATTTTCGCTTAGAACGGCTCTCAGCGCCTCGATTGGGTTGGGATCGGTCAGGGTTGGGGGGGAAACGGCCGCCTGGCGCCGTCTGTGCGCTCTCACGCCATGCATGGAAGCACAGATCGCACCGGCAGACGGCCAGCCTGGTCGCTTCCTGGAGGCCGTGCAGGATAGCCGCCTGGCTGCAGCCGCCGGTCAGACAGTGCCCGGTCCATAGCCGCAGCTGGACATTGTAGGCCAGGCCCAGCTTGTGTGGGCTGTCCCCGCCGTGGCAGATCTGCGTTGACGTGTGCAGGTCGAACTTGCGGCCCGGTGTCTCCCTCACTTCGAAGCCGGCGCGCCGCAATCCCGCCGCCAGTTCCCCCGGTGTCGCTATCGTGTCGGCATATCTGCCGCCTTGTGGCATACTGAACTCCCTTTTGTGGAATGTGGAAGTCCCGCGCTCTGGTTGCCGCCGGCGCGGGATTTCTCTTTTCAGCGGTTGTCGGTCCGGGCCGCCTGTTCCTCAGCTGCGCGCATGGCGCCAGCCTCGTCGGGATAGCCGCTGGTCCACCGGCAAAGCATACGGCCCCGGCGCCCGAACAGCACGAACGAAAAGCGGCCGTCGCGTCCGGGCCGCACGATCCCCGCCGCCAGTACGCCGTCCCTGACCGGCAAGGACCGGCAATGCCAGCCCCCCGCCTTTGTCGGTTTCCATTCCACCTGTTTGACGGCTGCTTGATCGTTCATGGCCTATCCCCTCCAATCCGGCGCCGACCTTTCGCTCATCTCGGCCCAGGTCCTACAGCGTCCGGGGCACGTCCTACGCTACGGGCGCCGGGGGTGTCTAAGTACCAGATCGCCCGCAAAACGGCTTAAAACGGCTCTCAGCGGCCCGCGTTCACGTCGATCCGTCCGAGGCCGGTGCTGTATCGCCCATGTCCGCCGATTCGCACGACCGTTGCCGGGCCGCACAGTCGCAGCCGGGGCAACGGCAGTCCTGGGCGCAATCGTCCGGGTGATCGTAGCAGTCTCAGATCGTGCATTCGCACCGTTCCGGGCGCGTCCGCACGGGCCGTCCAAAGACATCGCGCTGTTCCTCACTCCCTGCCGGTCCGCCCCGGTGCCGTCTGCGCGCGCTCACGATATGCCGTGCTTCTTGGCTATGCGGAAGATACCTTGCCGGGTAAGCGGTCCGCCGCGGCGCGTGGTATGCCCCTTGTCGGTCAGTTCGTCCGTGATCTTCTGCCAGGACGCGCCCGCCGCCTTCATGGTCTGGATTTCCGCCAACACCTGTTGCTCGCGGGGATTCTCTACGCGCTCCCCGTCCACGAACTCATAGCCGTATGGGGGTATGCCGCCGGTTGACCGGCCCTGTTCTATCTTCTCCTGCAACGCCGCCGAAGTGCGCTCCGCGATGATCTTGCGCTCCCACTGGCTGATAGCCCCCAGGATGTTGATGATCAACTCCCCGGTTGCGGTCGACGTGTCCAAACTCTCAGCCGTGCTGATCAGGTCTACGCCGCGGTTGCCGTCCGCACGTTTCGCTTTGGCCAGGGTTTCCAGCAGTTCGGACAGGTCCTTGATCGACCGTGTAAGCCGGTCCAGCTTGGGAACGATCACGCAGTCCACCTGTCCGCTTGCGATCCGGTTGAGCAGATCCGCCATAGCGGGCCGGTGCAGGTCTTTGGCGCTTGCGCCCGCGTCCTCCAGGGTGTCGGCCAGCTGCAGATCGGACAGCGTAGCCTGTGCCTCGATCTTCTTGCGTTGCGCGTCCAGGGACAGGCCGCTTTCCGCCTGTTCGGACGTGCTTACCCGGATATAGCCTACTGCGATTGCGGCCGTCATTCTCTCCATCCTCCCGCGCCGTGTTCGACGCCTATGCCGTCGTCAACTAATCTACTCATAGTATACAACAGAACGGGCCGGTTGTAAACTAGCGCGATGCAAGGGGGGGATAGGTAACGCCGCCGGGCGCGGTGTTGTCAACAATCGGTTTAGTACCCTTGTTCTACGGTGTAATCTATCCGGTGGGATTGTATACAAAACCGGCGCCCAAACAGGCCCGCGTCCGCCCCCGGCGCCGCCGGTTAGCCGTAAGCAGGAAACTTCCCTCCCCCGATACTGCCCCCGCCCAAAATTCCCGCGGATGGAACATGCTTCGAAGGACTTATGCCGCCGCCGGTTGCGATCCCCCGGCCCGGCGCCCGCAAACTATGTCAAAATGACGAACTTTTGCGAAGGGGTGAACGCTTCGGCGCCGGCGCGAAGAGGCCGGATCAGGTCAGCCCCAATCCGGCCTCTCTTTTGTGCCTTGCCCGCCGCCTGGCACAGGCGCGCCGACGAGACGTCGGCGGCGCATCTTGCCTTCCGCGCCTATCTGGACGTGGGTCCGGGCCGCACTGTTTTCTCTGCTTACAAGGCCGCAAAAGAGCGTAGAAAGGACGTGAATAGACGTGCGCGTCAAATCCGGTCGGCACCGTCTCGTTGGTATCGCTGGGCCGAGGCGCACGCCTGGACCGAGCGGGCGGACGCCTACGATGCGCACGTGCAGCGTGAGGTGATCGCGGAAACGTCGCGGATCGTCGTACTGCTACCAGAGAGGACCATCGCGCGCCGGTCCGGGCGCGTAGGGGTGGGGTATGGGCAAAACATGGGCAGAATGACGAAGAATTGCGAAGGGGGTGCAGGGTGAAGGCGGGGGAGCATTCGCACGACCGATATTCCGGCGCCGGTCCAATCCCGGCTGCCTGTCGTTCCACGGGTGCTTGTCCGCATTCGCGAATCTACCCGGGTGAACGCGTCTTCGCGCACAACAGGCTAGCCGGGGGCCGGTCAAGGCGCCGGCGCGATACCCGCGCTATACCCGCGAAGTCCCGCGCCGCAGCTCAAGCCAGGTCCATGCTATGCAGCGCTCGAGATTTCCCAGCTGGGATGCAACCCTGAACAGGCGGCCGCTGCCGTGCTTCGCAAAAGCGGTCTGCAGCCCGACCGTGCTGACTGTCAGGATCGCAATATCGCCGTCCCGCGCCGGCTGTACTCGTATCCCGGCCAGGACCGCCTCGCCCGCGATCTCATGGCCTATGCCGCCCACCAGATCGCCGTCCCTCAGCTCGCACCGCAACCAGTAGCCGGCCGGCAGGTCCACGTCGGCACCGCCGCCTGGGGCCGCGGTCCGGGTCTTCTGGCGCCCAGCCGCGATCCCGGTGTTTTCAGCTAGGCCCAATAGTGCGGCGGCCGCCTGGCGTTTGATCTCAGGGCGACGGCGTGGGCGGGACCGGTACGGTGCGCTGCCTTATATTTGACCACTCTTCTATTGGATTGCGGTTGCGGTGATCCAGGGCGCGGACGCGGTACTGATAGAGTGTTCCAGGCGTAATGGGGTAGTCAGGCGTATCGATGTTGTGAATGAAGTTGGGCCGCGTGGGTGTCCCGATGGTTTTCCAATCGGTCCAGATATCGCGGGGGTGGTGGGTCACCCTCTCTTGCATCTGTACTTCGTATTGGCTAGCTCCGATGACGTCGTCCCAACTCAGCGCGTTTTGTGTGGGGAGATTCGCGATGATCAGTTTGGTTGGCCGAAGCGATGTGGGCGCGGGCGCTGGTTCTTGCGGTGTGGGCGTATGGGGGGGGCCTGGCGGCGTTGACTGGATTCCGAACGTGAATATCCCGATAAGGACTGCCAGAAACAGCGCAACGGGAAGCATAAGCCGTTTCAACAATTGCACCCTCCTGTACGGGTGCGGTCCTGGCGCTTGCGGTCGGGGGGATCGGGGTGGCGGTCGCACGACCGAAATCCCGGTGTTTTCAGCCAAGCCAAATAGTGCGGCAGTCGTCTGGCGTTTGATCTCAGGGTCCCGGCGGTATTGGTACGGTGCGTTCCGCTGTCTCTGACCACTCGCTTAGCGGATTTTGGTTGGCATCACGGGCGCGAACGCGATACTGGTAGACTGTGGCGGGCGTAACGTTGGCGTGAGTGAATCTGGTCACTTGGGGCGTGTTGTTCGGTAAGTGGTGCCAGTGACTCCAGTTGGAGGTGTCGATTAGCCACTCTCGCGCCTGTACTTCGTAGCTGTACGCCGTAGCGACACCGGAACCGGACCAGGACCAGCGCAACTTGTTTGATCTGCGAGCAGACTGATCGAAGTACAGATCGGTAGGTAGTAGCAATGTAGGTGTGGGCGTTGCGGCCAGCGGCTGTGGTGTAACCGCGGGCTTGATTCCGATCGTGGATATCCCGACAAGGACTGCCAATAGCAGCGCAGCGGGAAGCAGAAGCCGTTTCAACATTTTCGCTCTCCTCTGGAACGGGGCTGCGTAGACGGTCGAACCGGAATGTTCCCGGTCCGACCACTGCGTCTATTGCTAAGGCATGGTCAGAAATGGTGAGCGCAGGAAGGTGATATTTTGGCCTTCGCTGTTCACCGGATACACGACGAAAAAATAGATGTGTCCGGAGGTCGCCGGCTGATAGGTGAAGCTGGTTTCGGTGTGGTTGTCTCCCGTGACGTACACCCCGTAAGCCTCCTCAAAGTCCCACATGCGCACCGCATAGCGCACCGCGCCGGGGACCGCTTCCCAGCTGATCTCGATTGTGTCAGGCGGAACGGCCTCTATCCGTACAGGCAGAGGTATCGCCGTGGGTGTCGGCGTGCTTGTTGCCGTGGGTGTCGGCGTGCTTGTTGCCGT
>JAPPGI010000140.1 GCA_028874985.1 Gemmatimonadota bacterium
CCCTATGATTCAGCTTCGGATCCTCCCCACCCACCACGACAGGTGAAGAGCCCGCGAGTTGTCTTCTTGTAGCTGGGTCCCTCTGTCTCAAGCGACACGGCTTCGTCGATCAGAATCTCAATCAGGGAATCCGTGACTGCAATACGCTCTGCCTTCCAACGAATGATCGTCGTGAGCTTGCCTCCTCTATCAAGCACCCTAACTTCAGGACCACTTCCGTCACCGACTGCGACTGTCGGTCCCCAAGGCGCGGCCATTCCAAGCGGGGCAAACGGGACCAATACAACGGCCCCTCGCGGCCCGAATCTAGTAGGCAGCACAGTCCGAGTGAAGGGCCATCCCGCTGTACGGCCGATGATTCCTTCGTAGTCCCCGTCCTCACCGAAAGCATGCATGACGAGGGTATCCCGCCATGAGTCGAGCCCAGAGAAGTAGTGCTGGTGAACGCGGCCGGGATACTCCCCCATCAGATAGCCGCGTTCGAACTTCCCAAGAAACTCTGGCCCGGGCGCTAGTGACTTGGCAGCCAAGACGCGTGTACTGACCTGCGTACCAAGGGAATCGAAGACTCTCAACCGATGGTGGGTATGCTCCCAGGTTTCAACGCGCCCGTTCGTGAGAGCGGAGATTCCGAATAGTCTGGCGCAAGCTCCCTTCGGAAATTCCGTTGGCCCCTCGCCCTCGCGCCCCGCACCCATGAGATAGGCGCCGGACGTATCGTACCACCGCAGAAGAGGTGGCAGACAGTTGGCAATGACGATTCGCCCATCATCCAGGAGACTCGCACCGGAGACATCGGCCAAGAGGTATGCGGAATCGCCGCTTGCGACACCGATGCTTGCCCGGGGCGAGGCTGCGAGGACACGTATCAACGGCGGAGCATCCGATACCACCACCGCAACTCCTGCGCTATCGTAGCGCTGTGTGGCCGAGGCCTCATCAACAGATGGGTCGCCACACGCCGCAGTTGCTACTAGGGCCACAATTGCAACGCGCGAGACGCGACTGGCGTTGGGCCGTGATATCTTCCGAGGCACCGGCCAATTGATGTCCGCATACCTCGACAATTGGGCGCGAATCCTCACGATCTTCGGGTCATATCCGGCGAACTCTCCGTCGCCGGGCGGGACCATACCTGTGGCCAGATCCTTGAGGTACGCCGAGGCGTAGCCGAGCAAATCCTCCAGGTTCCCCCGGACCCGGAAAGCGTTCGCTGGCGACTCGCGGCTGACAGCCATCCCCTCACCCCCCCACCCACCCCACCACCCTCAGCGGCCCCCCGCTCCCCCCCTCGATCTTCATCGGCAACGCCACGATTCCCGCGCCCGTCGTCGGCAGCCGCTCCAGGTTCGTCAGGTTCTCGAACCCCACGATGTTCCGCTCGTACAGGATCACGTGCGACCGGAAGTCGGTAGACTGGCCGTGGTCGATGCTGGGCGTGTCGAGCCCCACCGCCGCCACCGCCCGGTTGTCCACCAGCCACTGCGCGGCCTCGGGCCCGATCCCGGGAAAGTGCAGTTCCGGCACCGCCTCGGGCCCGGTGAGATCGGTGCCCAGGTAGGCCGCGCGGTCGCCCCAGCGCGACGACCACCCCGTGCGCACGAGGAGCGCCGTGCCGTCGGCCAGCCGGCCGTGCTCGGCCTCCCACGCGGTGAGATCCTCGACCGTGAGCTGGTAGTCGGGATCGGCGGCCGCCTCGGCCGAGACATCGACCACGGACGCGGTGGTGATGAGGCTCGACAGCGGGATCTGGTCGGCGGTCCGGCGGCCCTCGGCGAAGTGGATGGGCGCGTCGAGGTGGGTGCCGCCGTGTTCGGCCGACGAGAAGGCGTAGGACGCGTAGAAGAACCCGGCCTCGGTGTGGCCGTACGCCAGTTCGGTGAGCTGGAAGCCGGCCGTGTCGGTGGGCCAGTAGATGGTCGACGGCCCGAAGGCGTGGGAGAGGTCGATCCACTCGCCCGCGGCGCCGGTGAAGACGGCTGTGTGGTCGGGTGGCGGTGCATCGCGCAGGCACCCCGCGGCCAGCAGGAGGCCGGTCGGTGCCCATAAGGTGGCCGTGGCTCGTATCGTCGTCCTCATTTCCTCAACTCCTCTCGGCTTGACTGAATGACTTGGCTTGATTCGCTGGAAGGGCCTGAACTGAACTGAATACTTGACTAGAAAACCTGACTAACTTTCCGGGGGCGGGCTCAGCGTCTCCTCGGGCAGGCGCAGCGCCACCAGCGAACCCGGCAGGCCGCGGCCGTTGACCGCCATGACCACGTACTGGACGCCCTCGTGCATGTAGGTCATTGGGGCGGTGATGGTGGAGCCGGGGAGGTCGACCGCGCCCAGCTCCTCTCCGGTGAGCTTGTCGACGGCGCGGAACACCGGGGCGGCGCCGCGGCCCTCGGCGTACATGAGCAGGGTCCTGGTGACGAGCTTGGTGGCGTGGGAGCGGGCGCCAGTGTTGCCGATCTCGACGCCCTCGAGCAGGGGATGGTTGCGGATGGCGTCGGGCGTGTCGCCGTTGGGGATCCGCCAGAGGTGGTCGCCGGTGTTCAGGTCGATGGCGGTGATGGTGCCGTAGGGGGGCTTGAAGATGGGCAGGCCCTCGGGGCCGCGGACGCCGCCCGGGCCGACGGTCACCCAGTCGACGTTGGATTCGGGATCCTCGTCGGTGCCGGGAACGAGCCTGGGCGCGCTGCACCCGCGGATCGAGGCGACGTAGAGGATGCCGGTCTCGGGGTCGGCGGCCGCCCCGCCGGGGATGTTGGCGCCGCCGTTGGCGCCCGGGCAGTGGATGGCCACCCCGCCGGGGCCGGCTTCGAGCGAGGGGGGGTTGAAGAGGGGGCCCAGGCGGAAGGAGTCCGTGACGATGTCGAGCGCCATGGCCCGCAGCTCGGGGGTGAAGTCGATGAGGTCGTCCTCGGTGAGGCCCTGCATCTCGAAGGGGGCCGGGCGGGTCACGAAGGGCTGGGTGGGGGAGAGCCGCTCGCCGGGCACGTCGGACTGCGGCACCTCGCGCTCCTCGATCGGCCAGACGGGCTCGCCGGTCTCGCGGTCGAAGACGTAGGCCCAGCCCTGCTTGGTGGTCTGCACGAGGGCCCTGATCCCGCGCCCGTCCACGGTGATGTCGACCAGGTTGGGCGCGGTGGGGATGTCGTAGTTCCAGACGTCGTGGTGCACGGTCTGAAAGTGCCAGCGGCGCTCGCCGGTCTCCACGTCGAGGGCCAGGATGGAGGTGGCGAAGAGGTTGTCGCCGGGGTGGAAGCCGCCGTAGTAGTCGACGGTCGGGGGGTCGGTGGCGACGTAGACGAGGCCCAGCTCGGGGTCGGCGGACAGGGGTGCCCACGACGATACGTTGCCGGTCCACTTCCAGGCGTCGTTCTCCCAGGTGTCGTTGCCGAATTCGCCCTCCCGCGGGATGACGTTGAAGGTCCAGAGGTGGTCGCCGGTGGCGGCGTCGTAGGCCAGGATGTTGCCTGGGACGTTCTCCTTGCGGGTCTGGTAGTAGCCCTGCTCGTGCGAATTGCCGACGACGACCACGCCGTTGACCACGATCGGGGGCGACGAGTTGGTGATGTAGCCGATCTCCGGGGGGAGGCCCGCGTCGCGGTCGTGCTCCCAGGGGCCGAGGTCGTCGAGGAGGTCGACGGTGCCGCCCCGGCCGAAGGAGGGCACGGGGCGGCCGGTCGCGGGGTCGAGGGCGTGCAGGAAGAAGGCCGGGGTGACGAGGTAGATCATGCCGCGCCCGTCCGCCTCGGCGTAGGCGACGCCCTTGCCGTAGTTCTTCCGCATCGAGTCCTCCCAGCGCTTCGTGTGGGGCTCGCGGAAGGTCCAGAGCGTCTCGCCCGTGGCCGGGTCGATGGCGACGGCGGTGCGGCGCGATCCGGCCACCGAGTAGAGCGTGCCGTTCACGTAGATGGGCGTGGCGCGAAGATACGGGTCGGGGACGGGGCCGAAGTTGTCGCCGCGCCAGAGCCACGCCACCTCGAGGTCGCCGAAGTTGGCGGCGTCGATCTGGTCGAGGGGGGAGTAGCGGGTGCCGGCGGCGTCGGCGCCCCAGTAGCGCCACTCGGCGGGCTGGGCGGAGAGGGGGGCGGGGCTCGTCGGAGAGGTTGTGAGGGCCAGGGCGGTGACGAGGGCGGGCGCGGCCGGGGGGGGCGCAGAGAAAGCGCTCCTGAGAGCCCGCCGGGTCGGTTTCACATGTGGCTCCGGATGGGGGTTTGGGTTCGGGGGAGGGGTGAGAATACGCCGGTGCCGGCGGACGGGGCCAGTGGGGGGTGGGGGGTGTCCCGGTTGGGGGCGGGAGGCCGAGGTCGCCATTGTGGAGGGGCCGCGCTACAATGGTGGCCGCGAGAGAACACCCGGGAACGGGTGGCCATACACAATACACACATACACAACTGCACACCTTGCGGTGCTGAACGGGAACGGAGATGAGCGAATGACGCGCGGACTGCTGGTGGGGGCGGCCGCGGTTGCCCCGGCGGTTTCGATGATGACGGCGTTGCCGGGGACGGCTGCCGCCCAGGAGGAGGGCGGCGGCCTCATCGAGGTCGGCCAGGTGGCCCCCGATTTCGAGCTGACCGGCGCGACCCGTCACGGGGTCCTCCGCGACAAGGTCCGGCTGAGCGACTACCGCGGCGAGACGGTGGTCCTCGCATTCTTCTTCAAGGTCAGGACGCGCGGCTGAACGGTTCAGATGAGAGCGTACCGTGATCAGTACGCAGAGCTGTTCAACGAGGGCCGCAACGTGGTGCTCATGGCGATCTCGAACGACTCCCCCGAAGAGGGCGCCTCATGGCTGAGGGACGAGGACTTCCCGTACCTGTTCGGCTCGGACGCCGAAAACGGGGGGGCGACCTTCGCGGCGTTCGGAGGATCGCTGCGGGACGACGGCATGGTGGGGAGCCGGGCGGTGATCGTGGTCGGGCCCGACGGGCGCGTGGCCAAGGTGATGGAGCGGTTCAACCAGGTGGATCCGGCGGCCTACGAGGAGCTGGCGGCCGTGATCGACGAGGTGACGCCGGAGCCGGAGGAGGGGTCCTGAAGCAGGGCTGACACCGCCTTCACCAGTTCCTGCCGGGGCCCCACCCCGGTCGACACGATCCGGCCCTCCCCGTCCACCAGCACCACTATCGACGTCGTGAGGGCCCTGTAGGCCCGCACCGCCTCTCCGTCCGCATCGTAGACGAACGCGTACCCGGGAGCGTGCCGCTCCACATGGCGGCGCACCCGGCGGCGTGACTGGGCGACGGCCACGGCCACCGCGACCACGCTCACCCGGTCCCCGAAGCGTTCCTGCACCTCGTCGATCCGGGGCTGCAGCGCCTCGCACTGCTCGCACCACGACGCCCAGAACTCGATCAGCGCGGGACGGCCGCCGATTACCTCGAGCAGCGAGACGCGGTTTCCGTCCATGTCCTCCACTTGAGCGTCCGGCGCCGGGGAGCCGGCGGGGAGGCCCGGTCCGTCTTCCGGCTCCTGGGCGGTGACGGCCACAGGGGCGGCGAGGACCGGCGCGAGAGCGAGGAGCGCGGCGGCGCGCATGCGGTCCATGCCCCGCCCGCTACCTGCCGCCACGCCGTACGGCCTTGCGGCCGGCGGTGCCCTTGCAGGACTTGTCCCCGTTTCTGCAGCCGGAGGAGGCGGTGGATTCGGGCTTGCGGTAGCCCTTGCCCGCGACGGCCTGACCGGGCCTGCCACCCTTCGCCGGCGGGTCGGTCTTGACGTTGATCACGCGGGTCACGCGGGGGCGATCCGGAGGGCGGACGGGACGATCCTCCCGACGATCCTCCCTGATTACCGTCACCGCAATGCCCGGTCGCCCATGGTCGTGGTGGTGCGGATTCCTCCGTCCGTACCAGCGGCGCCCGCGGGAGCGGTCTGCCTCCTCCTTCACGGCGAAGTGCTCCTGGAACGAAAGCTCGACCACCATGTCGATCACGGCCGTCGCCACTCCGGCGTCCGCCAGCCGGATCAGGTCCTCGACGCTCAAGCCCTCGAAGGGCCGGCCGACCTCGGCGAGCCATCCCGCGACCGCATCGACGCCGACGTTGCGTGAGGCGTCGATCACGTCGTCGATGGTGATGGCGGATGCCGGGAACGCGACACCACCGCGCACCGCGAAGGGGCTGGGGCGGGCGGGCGGGATGTCCGGTCCCGGCCGGCTCGGCTCACGGCGGCTCGTGCGCCGGTATCGCTTCGACCAGACGGCGCTGGTGCCGTTCGCGTCCATGGCCCGGACATCGATCCATTCGTCCGGGGTGGGCATGGAGATGATTCCGGTGCTTCGCCGGAATGCCTGACCGTCGCAGGTCACCAGGGATGCGGTGTACAGGCGGCGCCGATCCTCCGAGAAACGGGCGGACTCGGTGCCCCGACAGTCGTCCCGCTCGAATTCGTGTGTGCCGCCGTCCGCCACCAGGGGCTCCCTGAACATGATCTCGCCGTCGACCATGGTCAGCATTTCCACGTCCCGAGCCTCCGGGACCAGACACAGGATGCCCTGATCCTCCTCGGCGGTCACCGGCTCCCAGCACCCGACATAGGGTTGCCAGCCGGCGCGCAGTCCCAGCTCCTGCGCCGTTGCCGGGCCGGGGAAGATGGGGGCCGCCGCAGCCAGGCCGGCGAGCAAACCGATTGCTGTTGACTTCGTGCTCATGATCGCTCCTTATGCTATATCCTCAAGCCGACCCCGAAACTCGCCTTCAGGCCCGAAAGATCCAGTTTGGGGAAACCGACAAAGTCGGAATAGCCGTTGTCGCGCACCTCGAAGGGACCCTTCGCGAACCCATAGCGTGCCTCCCCGGTCAGTATCAGGCGCCTGCTGATGCCGATGTCCATTCCCGTGAAGAGGTGTAGGGTCGGCGCCCTCTCCGCCGATCGGAAGTCCTCCCGGAAGATCTCGAACGTCTCGTGGTCGACCCACTCGCCCCACTGCTCGAATCTGTACCAGACGATCCCACCCGCGATTCCCGCAAACGGATTGAAGGTGCGGGGCACCCAGACGTGACTGCCGATCGCGCGGCCCCGGGGCTTCAGGTAGGCCTTGATGCCGGCGGTGAGCGGTGTGGTGGTGAAGTCGGTGGTCTGGGTGACGGGCAGGCCGTCCTCGTCCTCGAATCCGCGGAACTCGGACAGGACTGAAATGGGACTGTGCCCGACCGCGAAGACCAGGTCGATTCGTTCCGATCCCCGGATCCCCAGTTCGGCCATGATGTGGGAACCCGCGAAATCGCGGTTCCCTACCGTCAGGTACTCCTTGGTGAAGTCCCACAGGCTCTGGGTGTCGCCGCCTCCCCCAAGCCGCGGCACGCTGTATCCCCCCCTTACCACCACCGTGATCTGCGGCGTGTGGAGAAGAAAGCCGCGCTCCTGGCCGTTGAGTTCCGTGGCTCGCAACGGCGCCAGCGCGGCGAGAACGGGGATGATCCGGAGGGCCCGCATCGTCTTGAACTTCCTGATTCCGCTGAACATGTTCGGCCTCCTGTTGCGGTTTGGAGAACAATGGTCAGCAAGACCCGTGCCGCTCCTGACTTCGGTGGGGACTGGGGCGTCGGTGGGCGTTTCCGCACCCTCGGGGTCCGCCGGGCGCGGCGGTTGCGGGAGTCGAAGTCACCGCGGGGTGACAGCCGCGTCACCTCTCGGGGGCACGCACCGGGCGCGGGGGCCCTTCACATGCCGTATCCGGCCTGAATGAAATAATACTGCGCCACCCCGAGCATGATGACGGCCGCGACCCTCTTCACCGTCACCATCCACTTCCCGGACCGCGGCAGCCGCGAGACCGTACCCGAAGACAGCCCCACCGCCACCAGCAGGGCGGTCATGCCGAGGGAGAAGACGAAGAGGTAGACGAATCCCATGAAACCCGCCCGCGTGGCCGCGACCCAGGCGAGGACGGCGGCGAAGGCGGGTGCCCCGCACGGCGCGGCCACCACTCCCGAAGCGGCCCCCAGTGCGAACACCGCCCCGTACGACCCCCCTTCGCGCCCGCCGGCCCACGCCATGAGACGTCGGGGCACCCGCACCGGGATCACGTCGAACATGGCCAGCGCGAAGACCAGGAGGAGGTTGCCTATGGCCAGCAGCGCCCAGGGGCTGGCGCTCACCGTGCCGAAGAGGGTGCCGGTGAGTCCCGCCAGGAGCCCGAGCGCGGCGTAGAGCAGCGCCATGCCCGTGACATACGTCATGGTGAGTCCCAGGGTGCGGCGCCACGGCTGTCGGTCGCGAGCGGTGCCCGAAATGACCGAGGCGGTGATCGGGATCATGGGGTAGACGCAGGGTGTCAGGCTGGTTGCCACACCCGCCCCGAAGAGGACCGCGAGGGCGAGGAGGGGGCTGGAGGCCAGCGTCTCGGAGAGTCCTCCGGCCGCCGCCTGGGGCGGAAAAACACTCATGGCCGGAGCCGGCGGGAGGGTGCCGGCACCGGCCATGATGACGGAGAACGCCTGGGTGCTACTTGCCGCCACGCGGTTTGGCCTTGCGGCCGGTGCTTTTCCGGGAAGAGCCCGAGCCGGAATCCCCGCTCTTCGAACCGCTGCCCTGCACCGTGCGGCCGCCGCGCGGACGATCCGTATTCCGGGGACCGCGGTAACCCTTGCCCGCCACCACGCCGCCGCCGGGCCGCCGATCCGGGTCCACGGTGACGACGACGGGGGTGTAGTAGCCGCCGTAGCGTCCGTAGTACCCGTACCGTCCGTATCCCCATCCCCCGTAGTAGGAACCGTAGTAGAAGGGGGTTCCCCAATAGCCACGGCGTCCGGTACGGCGGTCCCGGTCCTCCTCCGCTTCGAACGCGAAGTGCTCGGGGAACGAAACCGCGACCACCAGATCGATCACCGTCGCGGGAACGCCCCCGTCCTCCATCCGGATCAGGTCCTCGGCGTCCAGGTCGGCGAATTCCCGCCCCATCTCCGCAAGCCACCCCGTGACCGTCTCGCTGTCCACGTTCCGGGAGGCGTCTATCACATGGTCCACGGTGACCTGAGGCGACGCGAAACCGATGCCCCGCAGCGCGAAGCGGTCGGCCAGGGAATTGGCGTCCACCAGTCCCAGGTCCATGAGCACCCGGCTGTCCGTGCGCCGGTAGCGCTGGGACCATGCCGTCGTCGCACCGTTCACCTCGATGGCGCGCACATCGAGCCATTCGGCCCCGCCGGTCATGGAGATGATCCCCGTGCTTCGCCGGGGCGCTTCACCCGGACACGCGATATCCGAAGCGGTGTACAGGCGCAGCCGGTCGTCGGAGAAGCGGGCGGACTCCCTGCCGTGGCAGCCGTCGCGTTCGATCGGGCGCGTGAGTCCGTCCGCGACGAAGGGCTCCCGGTACTCCACGGCTCCTTCCACGATGGTCAGCATTTCCACGTCCTCGCCGCCGGTGACCAGGCAGAGGATGCCCTCGGCCGCTTCGGCCGACTCGGATTGCCAGCACCCCAGGAAGGGACTCCAGCCGGGGCGTGTTTCCTGGGCGGTTGCCGTGTGGGTGAACCCGGCCAGCGCGACCAGCGCCACCAGGGGCCCGTGGATCGGTCCGCGCGAGAGACGGGAGCGGGCCGCTCCCGGCGTTTCGACGATCATCCTGTTCGCTCCCATGATTTCTCTCCCCGTGAGGTCCGTCGTGTCAGTGTTCATTTGCTCAGAGCCTGAAGCTGAGTCCGCCGCTGATCTGCAACCCCGTGAGGTCCAGGTCGGCGAAGCCGTGGAAGAAGTCCCGGTTGAGGGGTGCCTCGGCGAAACCGTAGCGGACTTCGCCGGTGAACATCATGCGTTTGTTCACGCCGATGTCTACTCCCGTGAAGAAGTGCGCCGTGGCGCCCGTTGCCACCGACCAGAAACGGTCACTGAATATGTCAAGCGTTTCGAAGTCCACGAAGTCGCCGTGCTGCTCGAACCGGTACCGGACGATCCCGCCGGCGATCCCGGCGTAGGGATTGAGGGTCCGGGGGATCCACGCGTACCTCCCGATCGCCCGTCCCCGCGGCATGAGGTACAGCTTGACTCCGGCCGTCACGGGTGTGGTCGTGAATTCGGTGACCTGGGTGATGGGCACGTCGTCCTCATCCCGCCATCTTCGGAATTCGGACTGGGTGGCCGAGGAGGTGTGCCCGACCGAGAATACGACGTCCACGTGCTCCGAGGCGCGGATACCCAGATCCGCCCCGACGTAGATCCCTCTGAGATCGGCGGTACTGATCTCCAGCTGCTCGCGGATGTCGTCCCACAGACTCACTCCGCCGTTGCCGCCGCCCGCCCTCGGCATGCTTAACCCCGCTCGGAGCGAGAGGGTTGCCTTGGGCGTGCCGAGAAGAAAGTCGCGCTTCTGGGCGTGCAACTCGAGGGCGCCGGGCGGAGCCGACAGCGCCAGACCGGCAAGAACCCAAAGCGCTCGCACGGTGTCGATTCTCACTTTTCGGTGGAACATTGTGGTCCTCCTGTAAGGTGGGTTTCGGTGCCCATGCGGAGCAAGAGCCGTGCCAGACGCGCAGGCGCGCCGAAAAGGGCCGAGAGCCCCGAAATCACGGATGTCATGCTGCGGGTGGAGCCGCGCACGCGGTGAGTGTGGTCACAAGCCGGGGACATTGCCCGTCACTGCCGGGGGACAGCCCGCCATGCCCATGGCGGGCGGGAAGCGCCGCGGCCAGCCCGGATGCATCTCTGTTCGAATGCCGGGGGGATTTTGTCCACGGGCTGCTAGCTGCCCGGCAACACCTTCGCGCCCGTCAGCCCGAGGCCCGGATCCGTGGACCACACCGTTCCGATGCCGTGGCGGTCGATGAGCACCAGGCTCGACGCGTCGACGTAGGTCAGACGCTCCCGCCGCATTCGGTCCGACATGCGGCAGACCTCGGCGTGGTGGTCCTCGTCGGCGGTGAACATGACAAGCCCCTCGAGGCTCGCGACCAGCGAACCGAACGAGCGCGCCGCCTCGTCCCCGTGCCGGTGGAGGAACCAGTTGTAGGCCTCGGACCAGACCAGCACCGAGGTGTGCCAGCGAGGCGTGGGGCCGGCGAACATCGCCCGGGCCTCGCGGTGGTATCTGTCGTGGCCGTTCATCGCGGCGACGAATATGCCGGTGTCGAGGAAGACATTGGGGGCGCTCACCGCGCGACTCGCCCATAGACGACTTCGTCGACCCTGCAGCTGTCCCGGGGGCGTCCGCTGAGCGTTCCGAGGTAGGCCATCCAGGGCCTGTCCCCGGAACTGCCGGGCGCGGCTTCGGGGTGGCGCGCGACCGCCTCTCGCAGCGCCTGCCTGCAGAGTTCAGCGAGTGAAACACCCCGACGGCGCGCCACCTCGCTGGCGTGGTCGTAGAGATCGGGGTCCAGGGCTATGCGGGTGGGAATCACGTTATCTCCTTGTGAGGGTGTAACATAACAGTTCCTCTCAGCCGAGCGTCCGCCGCAGGTACGCCTCCAGCCGCCGCCGGGCATCGGCGGCCGGGGCGGTGCGCACCTCGGGATCGCCGTCCACGCGCAGCCGGAAGCCGGGCGGCCAGGGTGGCAGCAAGGGATCTCATGTCGGTATTCTCCATGGGGGTTACGGTGACCTTCCGCTTGTAGATGGGTTGCTGAACGGCCCGCCGTCAAACCGGTCGGCGGTCCGTCGACGGACCGGTTCGCGATGCCGGGAGTTCTTTCACGGGCTGCTCGGCGCGAGGGGAGGAGGAGTGATTGCGAGTTCACATCCGATATGAGAGGAACCAGGGAATGACGACTTCGCGCTGGAGCGTGCCCGGTGGCGTCGTGGGACTCGCCACGGTGGCGATCGCGGGTGCCGTGGGTCCGCTGGCGGGCCAGCCGGACATGTCGCAGGTGGAGATCCGCACCATCGAGTTGGAGCACGACCTCTTCATGCTGATGGGAAGGGGCGGCAACATCGGGTTGTCGGTGGGGGAGGACGGGGCCTTCCTGATCGACGACCAGTTCGCGCCGCTGACAGGGAAGATCCTGGCCGCGGTGGCGGCGGTGAGCGAAGAACCGGTCCGGTGGGTCCTCAACACCCACTGGCACGGCGACCACACGGGGGGGAACGAAAACCTGGGTGCGGCCGGCGCCATGATCGTAGCCCATGAGAACGTGTACCGGCGGATGAACCCGGCCGAGTTCGCCGGGCTGGTGGGGCGGTCCAACCAGGCCCCCCGGGGCGCTCTGCCCGTCGTCACCTTCGATTCGGGCGTTCGGTTCCACTGGAACGGCCGGCACATCGAGGTCACGCACATCGGCGAGGCCCACACCGATGGCGACGCGATCGTCCACTTCCCCCGGGCCAACGTCTTCCACATGGGCGATACCTTCTTCCGGGGCCGCTATCCGTTCATCGACGTGGACAGCGGTGGCGACATCGACGGGGTGATCGCGGCGGCCAACTTCGTGCTGGAGCGGTCGAGCGAGGGGACGCGGATTATTCCCGGCCACGGTGAGCTGGCGTCGGTGGACCACCTGCGCGAATACCGCGACATGCTGGAGACGGTGCGGCTGAGGGTGGCGGGCCTGGTGGCCAACGGGCGCACGGCGGACCAGGTCGTGGCCGCGGCGCCGACAGCGGATCTGGACGCCGTGTGGGGGGACAACCCCGAGCGGTTCGTGCGTGCGGTGTACCGGAGTCTGGCGGGGTCGTAGCGGACACGGCGAAAGCAGTCCGGGTCCGACTGCGGTGGAACCAACAAACCGGGAGAAGAACGATGACGGACGGCATCTCGTATCGCCGGATTCGCTTCCGGCGGGGCGCCATGCTCCGCGCACTGGCGGCGGCCGCGTGGCTCTTGGCCGCGGCCCCGCGAACGCCGCTGGCCGCGCAGCAGGGCCAGGGGGCCCGGGTGGACGGGATCCTGGCCGGGATCCAGGACACCATCATCCGCTTGCGGGAACACATCCACCAATACCCCGAACTCGGCAATCGCGAGTTCAGGACGGCGGAGCTGGTCGCGAACCACCTGCGCTCGCTCGGCTTCGACGACGTGCGGACGGGAGTCGCGCACACGGGGGTGGTGGGGATTCTGCGGGGTGGCCTTCCCGGGCCGGTGGTGGCGGTTCGGGCCGACATGGACGCGCTTCCGGTCACCGAGGACACGCCGTTCCCGTTCAGGTCGACGGTGAGGACCACCTACCTGGGCCAGGAGGTGGGGGTCTCGCACGCCTGCGGCCATGACATCCACGTGGCCGTGCAGTTGGGGGTGGCATCGGTGCTGGCCGCCATGCGCGACGAACTTCCCGGGACGGTGAAGTTCATCTTCCAGCCGGCCGAGGAGGGGCCGCCGCCGGGCGAGGAGGGCGGTGCGGAACTGATGGTGGCGGAAGGTGTGCTGGAGGACCCGGCCCCGAGCGCGATCTTCGGGCTGCACAGCTTCGCCGTGATGGAGGTGGGGAAGGTGGGGTTCACCTCCGGGCCGGCGCTCGCGGCGGTGGACCACTTCCGCATCCGGATCGTGGGGAAGCAGTCGCACGGGGCGGCACCGCACCTCGGCGTCGACCCGATCGTGATGGCCGCGCAGGCGGTGACGGCGTTCCAGACGATCCGCTCGCGCAACCTGTCTCCGCTCGAGCCCAGCGTGGTTACGGTGGGGATCTTCCGGGGCGGTACCCGCTTCAACATCATCCCGAACGAGGTGGAGCTCGAGGGTACGGTCCGCACCTACGACCCGGACGTGCGCGACGCGGTCGAGCGGCGCATGGGCGAGATCCTGGCGGGGGTCACGGCGGCGGGAGGCGGGGCGTTCGAGCTGGACTACGACCGCGGCACGCCCGCGACGATCAACGACCCGGAACTGGGAGCGCGGATGCTCCCCACGCTGAAGCGGGTGATGGGCGCGGAGAACGTGTTGAAGCTGGATCCCACGATGGGTGGGGAGGACTTCGCGTACTTCGCGAATGAGGTGCCGGGGTTCTACTTCCGGCTGGGGCAGGTTCCGCCGGGGGGGACCTCCGGCGGCCATCATACACCGGACTTCCAGGCGGACAACTCGGCCGTTCCGGCGGGGATTCGCGCGATGTCGAACCTGTTGCTGGACTATCTGAAGGCGGGGCGGCCGGCGATGGAGTAGGAGGGAGCAGGGCCCCCCATGGCGCACGAGGGACGCATGGAGTTATCATGGTCCCGATCCGAACCCCAATGGACCTCGAACCGGCCCCGCGCCCGGGAAAGACCCACGACAACCATGAGACTCACGATCCGATCCCTGGCCACGGCATGCTTGCTCGCACTGCCTGCCCTCTTCAGCGCGCAGGCGCCGGTGTCAGCCCTGGGTGCGCAGACACTCGGGCCCGCGGATGGCCACGACCTTCCCCGCGCCGACCTGGAACGGGTGGCCGTGGGCGGCGAGGCCCCGAACTTCACCCTGGAGTCGTTTACCGGCGAGTCGGTGGAGCTGGCCGGCTACCGCGGCGCGCAGAACGTGGTGCTGGTCTTCTACCGGGGTCACTGGTGACCGTACTGCGCCCGTCAGCTCGGCGAGCTGAGAGCCCTGCTTCCGGATGAGATCAAGGACCGGACCGAGATCGTCACGGTGTCGGTGGACGACCGCGAGGGGATGGAGAAGATGGTCAAGAACATATCGAAGAAGGACAAGGTGGCCCCCGACTTCGTCATGCTCTCGGACCCGGATCACGCCGTGATCGACCGCTACGGCCTCTTCAACGAGGACTCGCCGAAGAAGCGGCCGTTCCCGCATCCCGCGACGTACGTGATCGACAGGGAGGGGGTGGTCCGGTACCGATTCGTGGAGGTGAACTACAAGGTGCGCCCGACCAACGAGGACATCCTGGAGGTGCTGAAGGGGCTGTAGGGTGGTGGCGGGGTGACGCGGGACGGCTGAATCGGGGTTTCGGGTTCCGGCCGTCCAGCGGCTTGAAAGCGGGATTCGGGAAATCTGTCCCGAATTTGCATGTATGCGCCCACCAAGCGCGGTTAAGGTGACTTCGCGTGATCGCGAAACGAACCTTCCAGCCTCCCCGGAGCCTGTCGAATGAGCGTAGCCAAACCCGAGTGGCTCGGACCCCCCGGATGTTGTGTCCGCATCGCGGGCGGCGAGCGACGGCGGTGCGGTGCGCCTGGCCCCAAGGGCCGCCGCCGTCCGGGTGCGGGAAGAGGTGTTTCGCAATCAGCGAAGACGCGTCCTGAAGACGCGGACCGGCGGCAAGTGCCGCCGGGGTTTTCCGCACCCCTGTTTGGGAGGTAATACCATGCTTTTCCGAAAAAAGCCCACGAAACCGAGGAGCGCTGCCGCACCAGGTCTGATGTCGATCGCCGCGATGATGATCTCGGCTCTTCCCCTGGCCGGCGCCGAGGTGCCCAGCGATGTGCGGGCAGATGGGAGCGCCCTGTTGGAACGACCGGATGCAGGATCGGCTGATTGGGAATCTCCAACAAGGCCAATCAACGTTTCCTTCACGGATGTTCCGACCTGGCTTGCCATGGGATGTCACGTGGCACCGAGTGGTTCCACCAACACACCGGTGGCCGTAGTGAGTGACTGCGATCTCTGGGAACTCGTTTCCGGAATCGGTGCTTGTTTCGTGTGCATTGGTCCGGGTCTGCGCATTCTCTCGGGGCTGATTGGGAGCATAGCCAAGATCGGCGGATGCGTCTTGTGTCTCGAGAGACTACTCGACGAAGCGTCGGACTTGCTCAACGGCAATGAGACCAACATAGAGGCATGCATCAAGGCCATCGGCCGACTGTTCTAGTTGGGCGGTTCGCACTTTTCCACCCTTGATGACTTGAGGGCGCCTCGAAAAATAGCGTTTTGAGCATGTGCGGCGACAAGCCGGTGAGGG
>JAPPGI010000133.1 GCA_028874985.1 Gemmatimonadota bacterium
CGGAATACACGCACCGGACCCTACGGGCACCGCGCCACCTCCTGACCCTACCGCGGCGCCGGGGACCGTTTCCACAATGACCCCCGGAGGCAGCCGGAAGGCCTGGGAACCAGGTTGTGGTCCACGCCGATGCCGCGACGCTGGCGGAGCGCGGCGAGACGGGGCGCTCCGAGCTCGACGGGGTTTGGGCGAGCGCGGAGACATCGCGGCGCTGGAGGCGGTGGCGTGATCAGGCGCCCGCCCGTCGCCGCGGCGAAACCCGGGACGCGAGCATGTCGGAATGGGACAGGCCACCGGCGGAATTCGTGCCGCCCCCCCAAGCAGGTACGGCGTCTCGCACGAGGCGGTGCGTTGCAATTGCGATCACAATACCATTGCTATTCCGTCTACAGTTTCGTTGCGTGTCGGGCTCCCAGAGTGTATTCTTGGAAGAGCCCTCGGTCACTCCACCCTCGAGCCGCCAGCCATGACACCCGAATCCGACCGGTTGGGAGCGCGGAATCGCGTCACCGGGCGAAATGGCCATCTCCCGGCTCGCTCGGTCGGCGGGAACCGGCAGGGGGAGTACCGGCTGCGGATCGCGGACGGTGAGCTGGCGGACCGTCTGGCCTCGGCCGGGGCCGTGGTGATCGAGGGCCCGAGAGCCTCGGGGAAGACCTGGACCGCACGCCAGATCGCCCGGAGCGAGGTGCTTCTCGACGTAGACGAGGAAGCTCGCCGACTGGCCCGGCTCGAACCTGGCGAACTGCTGGTGGGCCGAACTCCCCGCCTGATCGACGAATGGCAACTGGAACCGCACCTGTGGAACCATGTGCGGCACGCCGTGGATGATCGGCAGGCGAGAGGGCAGTTCATCCTCACGGGGTCCGCAGTACCGCCGGACGACATCACGCGCCACAGCGGTGCGGGCCGCTTCAGCCGTCTTCGCCTACGGCCCATGTCGCTCTACGAGCTGGGGCGCGCCACGGGCGCGGTGTCGCTTCGGGCCCTCATCGGCGGTGAGCCGGTCCCGAGCGCGGAAGCCCGGTTGAATGCGCGTGAACTCGCCGGAGTCGTCTGTGTCGGCGGTTGGCCCGGACACCTCCCGGCCTCGGCCGGACAGGCGCAGCGCGCGAACCGGGACTACCTCGCGGAGGTGTGCAGGGTGGACGTCGAGCGGGCGAACGGAGTCAGGCACAATCCGGAGAGGGTCTACCGGCTCATGCAGTCATTGGCGCGGAACGTGGCCACCTACGCTACGGTCTCGACGGTGGCCGCCGACGTCGGCGGATCGGAGGGTCCCCTGATGGACCACACCGCCCGGAGGTATCTGACGGCGCTCGAGCGACTCATGCTTGTCGAGAACCAGCCGCCCTGGGCCCCACACCTGCGCTCGCGCTCGCGGCTCAGGGTCTCGCCGAAACGCCACTTCGTGGACCCGTCGCTCGCCACCGCGGCGCTACGCGCGGATCCCGGGTACCTCCTGAAGGACGTCACATGGTTCGGCTTCCTGTTCGAGTCCATGGTCGTGCGGGATCTGCGCATCTACGCCCAGGCCATCGATGCGGGGGTATACCAGTACCGGGACAACACGGGTCTCGAAGTCGACGCCATCGTCGATGCGGGCCCCGGCCGCTGGGCCGCCTTCGAGGTGAAGCTCGGCACCGGCCGGATCGATGACGGTGCCCGGAGTCTCCTGAGGTTCGCCGAGCGCGTGGACACGAGCCGTTGCGGGAAGCCCGCCGTTCTCGGGGTCGTCGTGCATGACGGCTACGCGTACACACGTCCCGACGGCGTGGCCGTCATACCGGTGGGAGCGCTCGGACCGTAGCCGCGGCCTGCTACCGCCTTCCCGGGAACAGGTACCGGATCACGCGACCGTCGCGGTCCACCACCTCCAGCGGGATCCACAGAATGTCGGCTGACATGCGCGCCGGATGGGGAGCTTGCGGGGCGGGTTCGGCAAATGACTTCGGCAGCTCGAAGTCGTCGGCGAGATCCAGATCCACCTCTTCATAGCCGACGTCGCGGAAGGAGGCGAGGGTGACGATGCTGAGCGGATTGGCGACGCCCCCGTCGAGATATGGGGTCATCAGCTCGGTGTCGAACACGGACTCGCGCCAGTGCCCGTTGACCACCCCCCGTCCACCGAGGTTCTGGACCGGCACCGGCTCGCCGTCGTCGTAGTCGTCCCCACCGATGCTGTCGAAGGCGGCCAGCGCCTCCTCTCCGACGAAGTGGGGGTCTTCGTCGCCGGTCGGGTTGTCGGGGTCGACGGGGTCCTCCAGCAGGTCCAGGTATTCCCAAATGGTGCCGAATCCCATCACGTGCGCCATCTCGTGGAGGATCGTGCCGTCGAGATGCTCGCCTTCCTGCACCTCTTCCATCTCGTCCAGGTCTTCGATGTCGAAGAACATGACCCCGACGATCGGGAGACCGGTATCGCGGCGGATCTGACAGGGCCCCGCTCCCGCGAAGATGCCTCCCAATCCGTCGATCTCGCGGACATCGGCGTAGATGAGCAGGTCGTCGACAACGCGGTCGCCGGGGATTTCGAGTTCGATCTCGGCGAGAGCAAGACAACGTTCGAGCGAAGCCTTGCGCACCACACCCCAGGGGAGGTTGCCCCGGATGGCCTCTTCCCAGTACTCCTCCGCCTTGTCGAAGGCCGCGAGCTGTCCCTCCGACAACGCCGCCGAATCGGCGTGCACGATCTCGATGTCGTAGACGGCGGGCGTTGCGGTGGTGGTGAAGGTGACCGATCCGACCACCTCCCCCCCCTCGCCGGCCTCCGCGTCCAGACGGTACGAGACGTTGGCGGTGGGCCCGAGAACCCACCTGTCCACCGCCGCGAATCCGTGCGCGTCGGTGTCCCTCTCCGGGGGAACGGACGCACTGCCTCCGCCCGCCGCGAACGAGACCTCCACCCCGGGGACTCCGTTGCCGTGCGAATCCCGCACCTGAACCCTGGGATTGACCGGGACCGGCAGCTTCGCTTCGGAGCGCTGCCCGTCCCCTTCCATGATCACGATCTCCGCCGCGGGACCTGGCGTGGCGCGGGCGACCACGCGGGCGGGGTTGCCCTTGATCCCCTCCCCCGCCACGCGCGCCTCGATCCAATAGTGGCCGGCGGTGTCTCCGAGCGTCCAGCTGCCCACCGCGGCCCGGCCCAGGGTGTTGGTGTTCACCCGGCCGCCGGTGAGCGAGGCGTCCCGTTCCGTGGCGAACGACACGGTGATCTCCGCCAGCGGCGTACCCGCGGAGTCGGTGACGAGCACTTCCGGGCTCACCGGGACCACCGACCCGACCTCGGCCTCCTGGCCGGCCCCTCTCACCACCGCGATCTCGGCGGGGATACCCCTCGCGAACGCCTGGAAGAAGACCGGCTCCAGCCCGGTGACGGTGGCACGCAGTCGCTGCCGTCCCGGGTCGCCCATGGTCCACGCTCCCGGCGAAGCGATGCCGTTGCCGTCCGTCGCCGCCGTGGTGAATTCCACCGACCCGCCGCCCTCGACGACCTCGAAGCCCACGGTGATGCCCCCCAGCGGATCACCCTCCGTGCCGGTCACGCGGACCTGGAGGGGGTCGGGGAGCGTCATCCCAGTCGTCGCCCGCTGCCCGTCGCCGGCGTGGATCACCAGAGCGGCGGGAACGTCGAGCGAAGTCGCGTGGAAGAGGACCGGTTCCAGTCCGGTCACCGTGGCGCGCAGTTGTTGCGGCCCCAGGTCTCCCATCGTCCAGGCCCCCGGGGAAGCGATGCCGTCGGCCCCGGTCGTGGCCGTGACCGCCTCGACCGAGCCACCCCCCCGGGTGACCTCGAAGCCGACGGTGACGCCTCCGAGACCGTCGCCCGTCGTACCGGTCACGCGCACCTGGACGGGGCCGGGGACCGGCGTTCCCGTGGCCGCCTCCTGTCCGTCCCCGGCATGGATCGCGAGGGCGTCCGGCACATCGAGGGAGGTCGCGCGAAAGACGACCGGATCGAGTCCGGTCACCGATGCCTGCAACTGCTGCGGCCCCGGGGTTCCCATCGTCCAGCGGCCCGGCGAGGCGATGCCGTCGCCGCCGGTCACCGCGGTCACGGATTCGACCGAGCCGCCGCCCTCCGTCACGGCGAAGCGGACCGTTACACCCTCCAGACCAGCGCCCGACTGCCCGGTGACGCGCACCCGGGGATCGGGGACGGCCGTGCCGGTGTTCGCGCTCTGACCGTCGCCCGCGTGAATGGCCAGGGCGGCCGGGGTGTCGGGTTTGTTCCCACCGTCGCAGGACAAAAGGGCCATCAGGGCGAGGAACGCCGGGAGGCCGGGACATGTCGTCGTCCGGATTCGCATGACTGGAATTGTAGCATCCCGTGGACGAATCCGCGCCATACGGGACTGGCCCCGCCCCCCCTTGCCGGCGTACCTTCCCGTCCCCTGTCACCCCCACGCTGCGGAAGGACACTCATGCGCACCTCCACCACCCCGATTCTCCTTATCCTGCTCACCTTCGCCCTCGGCCTGGGAGCCCCCGACCCCGCCTCCGCCGCCCCCTTCCCCCTGCTTCAGGAAGAGGAACAGGAAGAGGAGGAAGCGGACACCACCGAAACAGAGGAAGACGAGGAGGAAGCCGACACCGTCACCAAGTACACCGACGTGATCACCGAGGACGCGATCACGAGCGAGGGCCTCTTCGACACCCACATGATCGAGGACAAGCTCTACTACGAGATCCCGCTCGACATGCTGGACCGCGAGATGCTGTTCCTGAGCCGGATCGCGCGCACTCCGAACGGCGTCGGCTACGGCGGCTCCAAGACCAACACGTCGACCATACGCTGGGAACGCAACAAGGAACGCGTCTTCCTGCGCCTGGTGGGATATCAGAACTTCGCCGACGACACCACGGCGATCTCGCAGGCGGTGAGGAATTCGAACTTCGAGCCGATCCTCAAGGCCTTCGACGTCGAGGTGATGTCGGAGGATTCGCTGGCTGCGGTGATCGAGGTCACCGACCTGTTCACCAGCGACGTGCCGCTCATCGGCCTGCCGAACTTCCGGCGGCAGCAGTACAGCGTGCGGCGCCTCGACGGCGACCGGACGTACGTCGTGCGCGCGACCGCGTACCCGACCAACGTCGAGGTCCGCCGGGTGGTGACCTACGACGCGAGCGAGTCACCCGCGTTCGGGAGCAACACGATCTCGATGGAGATGCACCACTCCATGCTGCTGCTCCCCGAGAACCCCATGGAGCCGCGCCTCTGCGACGAACGCGTCGGCTTCTTCAGCAACAGGCGAATCGACTACGGGCTGGATGAACAGCGCGCCGAGACCCGCTGCTTCATCACCCGCTGGCGGCTCGAGCCGTCGGACCCGGCGGCGTACGCGCGCGGGGTGCCGGTCGATCCCGTCAAGCCGATCGTCTACTACATCGACCCGGCCACGCCGCCCAAGTGGGTGCCTTACCTGAAGCAGGGAGTGCTGGACTGGCAGCCCGCCTTCGAGGAGGCCGGCTTCACCAACGCCATCGTCGCCGCCGACGCGCCCACCGACGACCCGAACTGGAGCCCCGAGGACGCGCGCTACTCGGTGATCCGCTACCTGGCCTCCCCGGTCCAGAACGCTTCGGGCCCGCACGTGCACGACCCGCGCACGGGAGAGATCCTCGAGAGCGACATCCAGTGGTACCACAACGTGATGAACCTGCTGCGCAACTGGTTCTTCGTGCAGACCGCCTCGGCAAACCAGGATGCTCGCGGGGTCAAGTTCGACGATGCGGTGATGGGCGAACTCATCCGCTTCGTCTCGGCCCACGAAGTGGGGCACACCATCGGCCTGCAGCACAACATGCAGGCTTCGGCCGCCTACCCCGTCGAGCAGCTGCGCACGCGCTTCGTCTGCGAGATGGGCGTGGCCCCGTCGATCATGGACTACGCGCGCTTCAACTACGTGGCCCAGCCCGGTGACGACACCTGCTACTATCCGCTGGTGGGTCCCTACGACAAGTTCGCCGTCAAGTGGGGGTACACGCGGTACCACGGCAAGGATCGGGACAGCGAACTGGATGAGCTGCGCGACCTGGTAGAGGAGATGCAGGAGGACCCCGTATACCGCTTCTCGAGCCCCACCGGCGCCGACCCCTCGGCGCTCACGGAGGCGATCGGCGACGATGCGATGGTCGCGTCGGACTACGGTGTGGAAAACCTGAAGCGCACCGTGGACCGGCTGACCGAGTGGACCTACGAGGAGGGCGAGGACTACTCCCAGCTCCAGGAACTCTACAACAACGTGGTGAGCCAGTGGCGGCGCTACACCGGCCACGTGGTCGCGAACATCGGCGGCGTGGTGCGGACCCGGAAGCGACAGGGACAGGACGGCGTACCCTACGAGATGGTGGACAGGGAACGCCAGATGCGGGCGATGGACTACCTGAACCGGCAGGTCTTCGCCACGCCGGACTGGATGGTGAACACCGATATCCTGGACCGGTTCCAGGGGAGCGGGGCGGTCGACCAGGTCGCCGGCGGACAGTCCAGCGGGCTGAACCAGGTGCTGAGCGTGACGCGCATGAAACGCCTGGTGGAGCAGGAGGCGTTCCACGGGGAGGACGCGTATTCACTGGGCGAAATGCTCGACGATCTGCGCGGGGGGGTGTGGTCCGAGGTGACTTCGGGCGGCGCCACCGACACGTACCGGCGCAACCTGCAGCGCGCCTACCTGGACCGCATGAGGACGCTCATGTGGGACGACAACGCGATGCGGTCGGATGTCGCGACGTTCGCGCGCGGTCAGCTGATGACGCTGAAGGGTGAACTGGAGGCCGCGGTGGCCGGCGTGTCGCACCAGCCGACGCAGTGGCATTTCATGGACGCGATCGTGCGCATCGAGATGATGCTGGACCCTGCGAACAAACCGCCGCCGGGCGATGGGGGGACGCCGCAGTTCATCTTCCCGTTCGTGAAGCCGGTGGGGGAGGGGGTGCGGTAGGCGGTAGTCGCGGGAGCAGGCGGGGATGCGGAGCTGGTTGCCGGCGGTTCCCGTAAGGTTGTCGGCAACCCCGCGTACATCGGACCAACAGAGACGAAGGGAGACTTCCATGCGACCCGCCGCACCCGCCACACCAGCCGTGCCACCCACCGCACCCGTTTCACGGATCTTCCCGGGGATGCTGCTGTTGGTCGCGGCATGCGGCGGTGATCCGGTCGAACCGGAGCCGAACACCATCACGATCTCCCCCGCCTCGGTCACGCTGGAGTCACTCGGCGACACCGTGCGGCTGACCGCCGGAGTAGAGGACCGGGACGGGCGGCCCATGCCGGGCGTGACCGTCACCTGGGCGTCCGCGGACGAGTCGGTCGCCACGGTGGACACCGGCGGGCTCGTCACGGCAACGGGCAACGGGGTTGCGACCGTGAAGGCTTACGTGGAGGGAGTGGCGGGCAGTTCGGAGATTACGGTCGCGCAGCGTGTGGCGAGCGTGCTGGTGTCGCCGCGGGAATGGACGCTGCAGGCGTTCGGTGCCACGATCCTCCTGGAGGCCGGGGCAGCCGACGCGAACGGCCACGTGATCGAGGACCTGGAGTTCACCTGGTCCTCCGAAGACGAATCGGTGGTGACAGTGGACGGCACCGGGCTGGTGACGGCGGTCGGCAACGGAGAAGCGGTCGTGGCGGCATCGGTGGAGGACAGGGTCGGCGGGTCGCGGGGGCGCGTCGCGCAAAGGGCGGTGGACATGCAGGTGTCGCCCGAGGAAGCGATATTGGCGGCCAGGGGCGACACGATCCGCTTGGTGGCCGAGGCGACCGACGCGAACGGACATGTGATCGAGCATGCCAGGTTCACCTGGTCGTCGGACAGGCCGGCGTGGGTGGAGGTCGACACGACCGGGTTGGTGACGGCGGTGGGGAACGGGGTGGTGCCGGTGTATGCCGCGCTGGGAGTAAGGCTGAGGGCGGGTGCCCTCGTCACGGTCGAACTGGACCGCGGCGTGCTGCTCAGGCTCTACGAGACCATGGGCGGTGCCGACTGGGACAGGAACGAGAACTGGGGAACGGACGCACCGCTAGATACCTGGTACGGCGTGCGTGGCAGCGGTCTCGTGACCGTGCTGGCGCTGAGCAGGAACGGGCTGACCGGTTCGATTCCTCTCGAGACGGCCGACCTCCGGTTTCTCTCCCTGATGGCGCTCGACGGCAACTCCATAACCGGTCCCATCCCCGCCGCCCTCGGCAACCTTCCGCGCCTTTCGGTCATCGTGGTTTCCGACAACCGCCTCAGCGGCCCCATCCCGTCCGAGCTGGGCAATCTCGAATCCCTCATGCAACTGGCCGTTGCCAACAATCGACTGACCGGCCCGATTCCGTCCGAACTCGGGAACCTCGCGCGCCTGGTGGAGCTCGACGTTTCCCACAATCAGCTCATCGGCCCGGTCCCGCCCGAAATCGGCGACCTCGGCCAATTGAAAGTCCTGAGAGTCAACGACACGCTGATGAGCGGGCAGCTTCCCCTGGAACTGATCGGTCTTCCGCTGCGGGTGTTCACCTGGGACGGGACGGATCTCTGCGCCCCTGACGACGAGGAGTTTCAGGAATGGCTGGAGTCGATTCCCACCACCAGCGGCCCGGATTGCTGATTCCCGGCGAAGGTTGAGGGCCGCCGTTGGGCTCCAGGGTACATCCCGCTTGCTTCCCGAAGGCCCCATCCGCGACGCAATGTTCGCGTCGGACGGTTTCCTCGCTGATCATTGTTGTGTATTGTGTATATACACACAGGAGGAAGCCCGATGAAGTCGAAACGAATGCAGCTGCTGATTCCCGAGGGTATGGACGTCCGTCTCAGGAGGGCCGCCGAACGGGACCGGGTCTCGCGCGGCGCCTGGGTTCGCCAGGCGATCGAGGAGCGGCTTCAACGGGAGGCCGGACCGGTCCCCGAGGACCCCCTGGCGGAGTTGCGGACGCTGAACGGTCCCACTTCGGACATCTGCGCGATGATCGGCGAGATCGAGGCGGGCCGCTCGTGAAGGTCTTCGTGGACTCGAACATCCCGATGTACGTGGCCGGGGCGGACCACCCGAACCGGGATCCCTCCACGCGCTTTCTGGAGGGAGCCGGGGACGCGGGGTACGACCTGTGCACCAGCGCGGAGGTACTTCAGGAGATCCTGTACCGGTACACGGTGCTGGGCAGGGCGGACCTGGCCGACCGGGTCTACGACCTCTTCGTCGCGCTCGTCCCCGAGGTCTTCGGCGTGACGCTGGCCGACACCGACCTGGCGAAGCGGATCCTGCTGTCCACGCCGGGACTGTCCGCCCGGGACGCGGTCCATGCGGGGGTGATGCTGAACCGTGACGTGAGCCGGATCGCGACCTTCGACCGGGGGTTCGACCGGGTGGAGGGGGTTGAACGGTTGGAGTTGGGGTAGGGTGGCGAGGAGGAGTCCGATGAATCGAACCGTCCTGGAACTCGTCGAGGCCGAATACCGGCGCTACCGGATTGTGGGCGAACTCGCGATGCGCCAGGTGGAGCCGGAGGAGTTGCACGAGCGCTCCGGCCGGGGTAACTCGATCGCGACGATCGTGTGGCACCTGGCGGGCAACCTGGAATCGCGCTTCACCGATTTTCTGACCACGGACGGGGAGAAGCAGTGGCGTGACCGCGACGCGGAGTTCGAGCCGAGGGACGCGTCGGACCGTGAAGTGGCGCAAAGGTGGGAGCAGGGGTGGGGCGTGCTGTTCGGGGCCCTGTGGGGACTGACGGACGAGGATCTCCCCGCGAGAGTCACCATCCGCGGCGTCCCGTTCCGGGTCGACGAGGCTCTGCTGCGGTCGCTGGCCCACACCGCGTATCACGTGGGACAGATCGTGTTGCTGGCCAGGGCGTTTCGTGGGGACGACTGGGAGTATCTCAGCATCCCGCCGGGCGGGTCGGAGGCGTACAATGCGAATCCGGTGCGGGAGAAGTCCTCGGTCCCGGGTTCATTCCACCCCAGGTCGTAGCTTCCGCCGGAGTGCCTCAAGGGCCTGAAGGGCGCTCTGGTCCGTGCGAAAGCCGACCGTCAGAGCGACCCAGGCCTCGACCGGGCCGTCGCCGGTCTCCACGGGCGAAAAGCTGGACAGGGGACCGATCGCCAGCACGGCATCGTCCATCGCCCGGGATCCCGAACTCTCGGCGATCCGCCGCCGTTGTACCGCGCCCGTCTCGTCCACGAGGAAGTGGGCGACCGCCAGGCCCTCCGTGCCCATTTCGTCACCTTCGCCCGGAATGCTCTCCGTCAGGGCAGCGAACACCTCGTCGTCGTTGGAGAGCTCGGGAGGGGCTGCGGCGTCGGCCAATTCCGGATCGACGAGGACAGGCGCGAGCATGACGGTGCAGCGCCGTTCCCGGCCGTCTGTCTGGTGGCTGAAGGCGGTTCGGAAGGGGGTGCCCCGGTCCTGGATCGCCTGGCAGTCACGGAAAAAGGAGCGGGACCCGGCCAGAGTCCGGATCCCGATAACGGTCACGACCACGACCGCGGTCACCGCACTGACGGCCGCAACGACGACCAGGGAGCGTCGCGACTGTTTGCCGTAGCGCGAGTCGCTCATTCCTTCCTCCTCCTCGGTGAAGTGACCTGCTCCCGCACGTGCTGTCGCGCGGCAACGCTCCCAGCGCTTGCGCCCCTCTGCGACGCCGGGTCAATTGCCCTGTCCACCGCGTGCCCGAAACCGAACCAACAATGCCCATGACCAGCCCGCCCGGCAAGCCGTCCTCAGTCTTCCTCGCGTCCGCGTTCGCCTTCCTGGCGCTCCCCCCGCTCCCGCCCCTCACCGCCCAGGAGGACCACCACGCCCACACCGGCATCTACCACGGCCCCACTGTGCTCCGCGCCGCGCGTCTCCTCGACGTCGAGACCGGCGAGATGCACACCGACGCGGTCATCGTGGTCGAGGACGGGATCATCACGGCCGTGAACCCCGATCCCGTCCCGGACGTGATGCACGACATGGACCTGGGCGACGTCACGCTGCTCCCCGGCTTCATCGACGCGCACACCCACCTGGCCGGCGAGATCAGCGCGGCCTCGTTCACCGACGCGGTCACGCGCACCGAGGCGTACGGCGCCATCAACGCGGTCCGGTTCGGTGCCGTCACCGTGCGGGCGGGCTTCACCACGGTGCGCGACTTCGGCGGGGACGTGACGGTCGAACTCGGCAAGGCGGTCGAGCGGGGCGACATCGTCGCGCCCCGGGTGATCCCGTCGCGCTACCCGCTGGGCATCACCGGCGGCCACTGCGACGTGACGGGGTTCGCCCCGGGCATCCGCGAGCGGGGCCCGGAGGAGGGCGTGGCGGACGGTCCCTGGGAGGTGGTCCGGGCGGTCCGCTACCAGATCAAGCACGGGGCGAAGGTGATCAAGACCTGCGCGACGGCGGGGGTGCTGTCGATGGAGGGGCCGGTGGGCGCGCAGCAGTACTCGCTGGAGGAGCTTACCGCGATGGTCGACGAGGCCGCCCGGCACGGTATCAAGGTCGCCGCCCACGCGCACGGCTCCGAGGGGATCCTGGCGGCGGTCAGGGCCGGAGTGGCCTCGATCGAACACGGTTCGATCCTCACCGACGAAATCATGGACCTCATGATCGAGAAGGGGACGTACCTCGTCCCGACCACCTACCTCGCCGACCACATCCCCCTCGACCAGCTGCCGCCGCATATGCGGACCAAGGCCGAGGAGATCCTGCCGCAGATGCGTGTCAGCCTGCAGCGCGCCATCGACCGCGGCGTCCCGATCGCCTTCGGCACCGATGCGGCGGTCTTCCCGCACGGCGAGAACGCCGGTGAATTCGAGATCTACGTGGGGATGGGGATGAGCGAGCTGGACGCGCTCCGCACCGCGACGATCCACGCCGCCGACCTGCTCGGCACGCCCGACAGGGGCAGCCTGGCGGCGGGGATGCTCGCCGACATCATCGCCGTGCCGGGAAACCCGCTCGATGACATCGCCGTGACGAAGGACGTGCAGTTCGTGATGCTGGGCGGCCGGGTGATCAAGCACGTGATGGGCGGGCGCGACATGCACGCGGGGGGACACTGAGTTGACGGCGCGCGTGGTCACCCTCACGGGGCCGCTGAGCCCGCGCTTGCGCCTGGGGCTCGTCTCCAGCCGGCGACCCTCCGAAGGAGCCGCCCGTCAGGCCTCGCCGGCGCCCGGGACGACCTGAACGATCTTCGGCCGGTCCACTCCGGCCATGCCATCAGGAGTCACAATTCCGATTCCCCTTGTGGTGCGTGATCGAAGCCAGCCACTGCTGGAAAGCGTCGTCGGTGGGGGCACAGAGATTGGTATTGTCCCAGAAAAAGTGTCCGAGGCGCAAACGGACCAACTCTCGCGGCAGCGGACCGCCCAGTTGATTGTCTGAGAGGTCAAGATAGCTCAGGGCCTGCAGAGCCCCGAACTCGCGCGGGACCGGCCCCGTCAGTTTGTTATCGGAGAGATCGAGGATGCCAAGATTCTTGAGACCCCCAAGTTCCGAAGGAATCGGGCCGGTAAGTACGTTGCCGGAGAGCATGAGGCCCCACAGATTCTGCAGATTCCCGAGTTCGGGCGGGATCACGCCCTGCAGTCCGTTGCCCTCGAGATTCAGGGACCGGAGGGTCCGGATGTTGCCGAGTTCGGGCGGGATCGTGCCCACGAGTCCGTTGCGCGTGAGACTCAGGTACCGTAGGAACCGCAGGTTGCCGAGTTCAGGCGGGATCGAGCCCGTCAGAACCCGCTTGTCATCAGTATCATCGGTCGTTGGGCCGGTGGTGATCACGGGCTCCTTCGCATCGAGCCTGAGGACCTCGAGGGTCCGCAGGCTGCCCAATTCGCGGGGAAGCTCACCAGCCAGCCCGTTTCGTTGCAAGTGCAGCGCGATGACGTTCCCGCCGGCGTCCACCTCCACGCCGTACCACTTGGAGACCGGAGCGCGTGTCAGCCATTTGTCGTTGTTGTCCCAGTTCGGCCCGTCCAGCTCGCGGTAGAGCACGGTCAACACCCGGCGCGCATTGAGTTCGCCGGGTTCGGTCGGGCCGTCGCACCCGCTGAACAGGGCCACGGCCGCAAGCACTCCGCGGATGAAGCCGCGCGTGCACCGAGCGCGGCGAGGCGCCGGGCTGACATGTCGTTGAAGTTTCGCATCTTGTTGCGGTGATTGTGGTTGCATGTTCGACAGCCCGATTTCCCGCTGAATGATTCCCGCCGGTCTCGATTTCAGCCGCGAGCCCGGCGGCGGTCTTCCAGAGCCTTCCGAAGCTGTCCCTCGTCGGCTCTCTGATAGCACCGAAGCACCGTCTTGGCCGTCTTCCAGCCGCCGAGTTGGCAGAGCACCTTCAACGGCTGGTCCATCAGGTCGGAGGCGAACTTGCGCCGCAGCGAGTGCCAGCCCCTGCCGGGCTTCGGCTCCAGTCCCGCGAGCCTCTCGGCCCTGTCCCACCACCCCTGCGCCAACGCGGCTCCCATGCAGGCCGACGGATTCCGGGGCGCGGGCAGCACCGGGGCATCCCCGGCAGTGGGATTCCAACTCCGCGCCTCCTTCAAGGCGTCCAAGACCTCGTCCGTGACCGGCGTGACGTGCTGGTAGCCGGTCTTGTCGTGCTCGGCTCGCCAGACGATGGTTCCGCCCTCGAAGTCGATGTCGTGCCACCGAAGCTGCCGGATGGCACCGATCCGGTGGCCGGTTTCGTGCGCGAGCACGAAGGCGACGTGGAACCGCCAGTCAACCCGGCGTGACACCTCCAGAAGCGCCCGGTACTCCTCATCGGCGAGCACCACCCGGGTCGGGTTCTTCTCCCTCGGTGTTGTGAGCCCCCCGAGCGGATTCCGGTCGAGCAGCAACCGGCCCCGCTCGTCGCGGGACTTCGCAGCCCAGTTCATCACCGCGATCAGGAACTTCAGGTCGTATTCGACTGTCCGGTCCGCCACGGGCTTGCCGCTCGGTCCGATCCTGCCCGCGCGGCGCTCCCGAATGAATCGGTCCCAGTCCCTCTGGGACAGCGTCGCCGGGTCGCGGTTCCGTCCGAAGAGGTCGAGGAACATCCGCATCGACGTTCGGTCGTGCTGCCGCGTGTGAGCGCCCTTGGCGGGCGTCACCTCCTGACCGTAGATGTCAAAGAGCCTCTCCAGAGTCAGCGGCTCGGGCTTGGCTTCCGCCCCGCCCCCGATCTCCGGGCCGGCGAATCCGGCGGCGAATTCGTCCGCCTGCCGCTTCGCGCGCCGCCAGTCACGGTGCTTGAGGGACCGGGTGAGCCTGCGCCCGTTCTCTCGCCACTCGATCTGGAACATGCCGGTCTTCGGGTCCGGGAAGATCCTGACCCGGTTCCGGCCCCATTCGCCAGCGCCGTAAGAGCGCCGACTTCGTTTCGTGCGTGCCATCGTTCGATTCCTCTCGATAGATGGACTGCACGATCTGCGCGAACGAAGTATCGCGGAGAGAGGGCTTCTCCGCCAGTGCGTTTCCGGGACAGCGTTGCCCCGGGCACCCCGGCTCTCAAGCTGTTCCAGACGGCAGGAGGCGTTCAGCACGCCGGAGGAGCAGTCAGCTTCCACATCTTCACGTCATGGGCTATGATTGAAGCGCTGTTTTCAAGGCGGTGCCTGGAATCGACGGGAGGTCGATCCAAGACCCGAAATGGATGCGGTCGGGCCGCGACGCAGCCGCACATGTGAAAGTGCTCCCCATGTGCGCGGAATCGGCGTTCGGACGTGCATGTCGTCGGCTACGCATGTCGTTGTCCGGCTTGTAGTTACACCACGGCCCCCGGGGCGGCTGTGCCGCGCCGGAGACGAAGGCCGTGTCCGTAGCGACCCACCTTTTTCGATGCCCGGTGTGGCATCGAGCGGGGTTGGGATGTGCACTTCATCCCACCCGCCGCGGCGGGTCGCTACGGGTCCAGCAGTCCTTTGCAGGAAGGCCAGAGGACGCTCACGGTGAGGGCATCTCGACTCTCGGCAAGCCGGACTGCTGCCTCGAACCGGCAGTCTCCGTGGACGGGGGGTGAAACCCGGACGGGGGCCGCTGCGTAGGGGCAGACGCGGATCGCGGTGTCGGGGCCAAGGCCGCCGTGGGTGGCTGGAGTCGGCAACAACGCGGGCGGGCGCGGGCAGGAGAGCGGCGCGGGCGGTTTTGGCAACGGCGGCAGCCGCAGGAGGATCGGGTTGATCCGCCGCGCCCCACAGCGGCGTTCGGACGGCCTTCCCGCCAGGGATCGTTGGTGCGGGAGCGACCCCTGAAGGGAAGGGTCGAGGTGTGAATTTCCACCTCGCCCCGAACCCGTACCAGGCCCTCGGACTGGGGGGTCGCTCCCGCCACGGCCCCAGCCGCTCGTGCGCCACGGGCAACCGGGCGGCCGGGTTGCAAGACGTTGCCGCACGGCGGGATAAGCAGGACGGCAGATGTGAATCGCCGGAGGGCCAAAGTGTGAATCGACCCCCCACGTCGATTTCACGCTCCAGTACGGTCGTAAACGGGGGCGCCGGGGCACGGGGTGAGTCCCGATGCGTCCGGGAACCGAAGAAGACGGAACGCGGCGACGACGGACAGCACCTTCACCGCCAGCGAGCGCCCCGGTCGCCTACGGTACCTCCTGGCCGCCGTCATGTTCGAGTTCGCGCAACCAGAGGCGCGCTTCCCGGGCGCGCGTACCGGTCGGGTTGGGGTGTTCGTTGGTGTACTTCCGCAACCAGAGCAGCAGGTCGCGGCGGTCCAGGGACGCAACCGCGCGACTGAACAATCGCTCTCGGTGGACCGCTTTCCGC
>JAPPGI010000053.1 GCA_028874985.1 Gemmatimonadota bacterium
CGGATCACTAAACTGATTCCGCAATGTGTCTCTCAACCGTTGACAGGTTCCGGTTGCTGGGGATCCACCGCAGGACGGTCTACCGGCGGTTGAAGCGGCTCGGTGGAACTGAGGAGCTGGAATGATGATCGGCATACGAGAATGAGTCGGTTCGGGGATGGGCCCCGTGTGTCGCTGGCTGTGGCGCCCCAGGGGCGCCACAGTCTGTGCCACACTTCGGGCCGTGGTTCGCCGGATATGGGTGGGGGCTCGATGATGTTAGGCAAGATGTTGTTCAACAACGAGTTGCGGAATTTGCTCCGGCGGGCGGCGAGTACGGGGGGCTTGTGGCACGACAATTGCCAATTATCGGCAGTGTACCGACTGCAGTCCAACACGGGCTCAGGGCACGACTATCGACTTGGAGCCACAAGGAGGCCCGATGATGAAGACTCTCGCCGCCAGTTGCCGGACGACCCGATTTCTTTCCCTGATGACCTTGTTGGTCAGAGGCTTTCCGATGGTGCGAGTGAGGTTCGTTCCCGTGCTTGCGGCGGTGCTCGCGCTGGTGGCCCTGGCGGCTTGCGAGCGGCTGGCCGGACCGGACCGGACTGCCCGGCCACGCGCCTCCGGGCCGGAGGTGCAGGCCGCAGTGCAAGCTCTCGGTGAGGACCCGCACATGGTGGCTCTGGCCCTCGATATTCCCGGTTTCGGGGGATACTGGTACGAGTCGCCCGGGGGACGGCTCGTGGTTGCGCTGACCGCCGACGCTGGCGAAGGGGGGTTTCCGGCAGCCCGTCGCGCGGTGCTGGCCCGGTTTGCGGCGGATGTCACGCACGCCTCGCCCCTCGCGAGCGGGTGGATCGAGCCCCCGCCGGAGGTGGTGGAGCGCGTGGTCGAGCATTCGTTCATCGAGCTCGCGCGCCACCGTGCTCGCCTCCGCAGTGCGCTGTTCGCCATTCCCGAGGTGGTGAGCCTTGCGGTGGACGAGGAGCTCAACCGCGTCGTGATCGGTCTGGAGGATCCGTCGGCGGAGGAGGCGGTACTGGCTCTCGTCGCGGAGCTGGCGGTTCCGGCGGAAGTGGTCTCCTTTTTGCAGGGCTCGCGAATCAGGATGCCGGGTGCGGATTTCGGCAGGTGGTCGCCACACCCGTCGCCGTCGGGAGGAAGCGCGGGAGTGACGCTGAACGGGCCCACCGCCGACGGGAAGCTGCGGGCCGGATACCAGGTTCAAGCTGACGGGGGATCGGCCTGCACATTGGGCTTCACCGCCGTTCTCGAAGACGGCAGTCTGGTCTTTGTTTCCAACTCCCATTGTTCGAAGACTCCATGGATCACGGATTCCGGCGATTGGGGCCAGCCCGATACGAACAATCTCGTGGGTCTTGAGATATATGATCCGCGTCCTTCGAGATGCGGGGGCAATTTCTGCCGGCACTCCGATGCGGCGTTGATGGAGGTAAGCACCGACGTCTCGATTGCGCTCGGCGAGATCGGCAGGACCGAGCGAAGGGACCGGAACTGTAGGATTGGATCATTTGACATCTTTGTTGAGTGGTGCACGAGGGTCGTCGATCCCGAGAACCCGACGATACGCATAGCGTCCGTCAGAACGGGCAGTACCAAGAAGGATGTTCTGGACAAGATCGGCCCTACCACCGGATGGACCTGGGGACTTGTGACCGAAACCTGCGAGGACAGGAGGGGGGAGACCGGGGTCGTAATAACGTGCGGCGACCAAGTCGACTTCGTGACGGGGAGCGGGGACAGCGGCGCCCCTGTTTTCCAATACAGGCACGGTAACGCCGAGTTCAGGGGGATCGTCTACGGGTTCGAAGACCTCCGCCAAGACAGCGCGGGCCGTAAGGGCTGGTTCCAGGACCTGGCGGGGATCGAATGGGATCTCGGCACCTTGACCGTGATGGATCCCGGGTCTCCGCGGGTGGAAGTTCTGGGTCGAAACCTGGTGCAACCAGATGAGGAGTGCACCTGGACCGCGTACATGAGGAGGGGACTGGAACCGCTCAGCTATGGGTGGTCGGGCATATTGCACGGGTCGGGTCCCAGCATCACCGGCGTCGTGGAGGAGAGCGGGTGGTTGAAGGTGGCGGTTACCGATCCGTTGGACAGAACCGATCGCGACTCCCTCGAGGTGAGGGTCGGGGGTGGCCCGAGGTGCCGGGACATTGATGATGATGATAGTCCTGGCGGCGATACGCTCCGGTTGCCTCCTCCGCCCTCTGGTCCATAAGATGAGGTGCCTGCGAATGAAGTGTCGGCGCAAGGGAATGAAAGGAGCATTGGGATGATTGGCACGACCTTCCTGATGGCCGCCTTGCAGCAGGCGACCCTGACCGGCGTCGTCCGCGACAGCGTCGACCTGGAACCCATCGCCTTCGCCCGGGTCTCGGTTGTCCCGGCCGGGGGCGGGGCGGTCGCTGGTTCAGGATTCTCCGACCGCTTCGGCGCGTTCGTGGTGCCCGGAATCCCAGGCGGCCGACCCGTGCGCGTCGAGGTGACCGCATACGGCTACGCCGTGTGGGTCCACACCTACGAGGCCGTGCCCTCCGACCCGGTACGCGTCCTGCTGGCGCCCGCGCCGTTCGGCCTGGAGGGCCTCGAGGTGACTGCGGGCGGCCGAGCCGGAGACCCGCTGTCGTTGTCCCGGGACGCCTTCGTGATCGATTCCGTTCTGCTGCGGAGTCTCCCTACGATCCTTGAGACGGACGTGCTGCGCGCGACCGCGCTGTCGCCGTCCGCGTCCGCGTCCTCGGACTACGTGTCGGTGCCCTTCGTCCGGGGCGGCACGAGCGACGGCACGCCGGTGCTGCTCGACGGCGTGCGGCTCTTCAACGCTTTCCACCTGGGTGGCTTCATTTCGGCGGTCAATGCGGAGGTGGTGGAGCGTGCGAGTCTCATTGCGGGGGCGGGTGGCGACGGACTTGCCATCGGATCGCTGTCGGGTGCGATCGACATCGCGACCCGGGACGGTTCCCGGGACCGGATGCGGACATCCGGCGCCCTGGGCGCTGCGTCCGCCCGTCTGTCGGTGGAGGGGCCGGTCAATGAGAGCGTGTCGTACCTGGTGGACGGCCGCCGGACCTGGATCGACGCCTTGGCTCGGGGGCTGGACAGGATCGGAGTGATCAACGGAAGCATCCCCTACTTCTTCCAGGACCTGCACGCGAAGGTGACGGCGGATCTGGGCGGAGTCCGCCGGTTGTCGGTGAGCGGCTACGTGAACTCGGAGTCGGTTGACGACCCCGATGTGCGGGAGGATGTGTACAGACAGATGGTGATGAAGTGGGGCAACGCCGCCTTCTCGGCTCACTACCGCATGCGGTTCGGGGAGAATGGGATCCTGGACGCCTCCCTGGGGCACAGCCGGTTCGCCAGCGATCTGATCAATGTCGAGGACTATCCTGTCGCCGTTGACGACAGCGGCAAGGAGTACGACCCGCCCCCGGACACGGGGCTGTTCGGCCACGGGTCGATGGGGGAGAGCCGGGCGGACCTGAAGGTGACCCTGCACGCCCCCGTCGCGAAGATCATCGCCGGAGCCCAGGCGACACGGTTCGAGGCGGGCCACGACTACCGCTTCAGCGAAGAATGCTACGTGTCGTCCTGTGACTGGAACTTCCTGGAACTCACCGACTTCTTCCATCCCCTGGAGTTGCGCGAGACCCGCTGGCGGCTGGGCGCCTATTCGAGCGTCGAGGTTCCACTGCGGCACGGATTCTCAACCCGGGCAGGTCTGCGGCTGGACCGCTTCGTGGGGCTGGCGACCGAGTTCTCGCCCTTTGCGGAGCTGAGCTACGGAGGGTCGTGGTGGAGCGCGCGAGTCTCTGCGGCGCGTTCCCACCAGGGGCTGGCCTCGGTGCGCAACGAGGAGTCGCTGTTTGCGAGCTTCATAGCCTACGACCTCCTCGCCCCGGTGAGCGAACCGCCGGTTCCCCGCAACACGGAGGTCTCGGCCGGGTGGGAGGGTTCGCGGGGACGGCTCAGGGTCCGGCTGGACGCCTACGCGCGCGAGATGGACAACCTCAGGCTGCCGGCGTTCGGGTCCAACCCGGCCGAAGCCTCGGTGCTGGGGAATCCGGAGCAGTGGGAGTTGGGCGGCGGCACGGCACGAGGAGTCGAGGCGTCGTGGAGCTGGCTTCCGGAGCGGGGGTTTTCGGCTCTGGGTACGTACCGGTGGGCGAGGGTGTCGCGGACGGTGTCTTCGCGGACCTACGTGCCGCGCTTCCACCGGGACCACGAGCTCGAGCTCGGGGCCTCCTACCGGCACGGCGCCTCCTCCTGGTCGGCTCGGTTCTCCCTGCGCTCGGGGCAGCCGGTCACGCCCGTGCTCGCTACCCCCAGGATTGCAGTCCCCTTTCCGTGGAACCACCCCCTGGGGACGAACGGAGACCGAGCCTACACGACATTGCGTGTGGGCGAGTACAACTCCGCGAGGCTGCGGCACTACGCGCGCCTGGACGTGGGCTGGCGTCGCGAGAGCGAGGTGTCGTGGTTCGGCGGCGGGAAGGTGACGTTGTACGTTTCGGTGGCCAACCTCCTCAACAGGGCCAATGTGGTCGGATGGAGGTGGGAGGACTGGCTTAAACCTGTGGGTCGTCGCCAGCTGCCGGTAGTCCCGTCCCTCGGTGCGGAGTTCCGGTTTTGAGGGCGGGGGTCGCGTGCGGGCCCGTCGTAGCGGTTCTGGCGCTGACGGCTGCTTCGGGGTGCGAATATGCCGATCCGCTCGAATTGCATCCCGACGTGGTCACGCTCGAGGTTCTTCTCATCACGGGCGAGAGCGAAGCGCGCATGCTGGCGATCCATTCCCACCGTGCCCCGGGAGACGGCGGCGTGCCGGAGGTATCCGCGCATCTGGCGGGACCCGGGTGGGAGGCGGAGTTCTCCGAGACGCCGGAACTGGATGTGTGCACGCCGGTCGATGACCTGCCGGGCACGCCGAAGTGTCTGCGTGCGGCGCTTCCGGAGCCTGTCCGGGCCGGCGTAACGTACGGTCTGAGCGGAACGGCGCCCTTGGGGTCGTTCACCGGCGAAGCGCGCGTGCCCGACCCTCCGCTCATGCTGACGGACACCCTGCGTCTGGCCGGGAGGAAATATGGCGAACGGCTCCCGATACGGTTGCGATACCGCGCGGGCCCGGACATCGGTTTGTTGCCGCTGGATGTGCGGAACGTTTTCGAGACCCTGGAAGACGGAACGGAGGTGGAGCTGGACTACACCTACCTGGGTATTGGTCTTAGGGAGGTCGATCCTGCCGATACCGCCTTCACGGTATGGATGATCGATAGAGAAAAGACAGTGCGCTTCTCCCTGACACTGCTCGGAATGGGTTGGCATTATAGGAACTTCTGGTACGACGGGATCCGCCCGTGGCCCAGCTCCGGCATCGAGGGCGACGGGGTGTACGGGTACTTCGACGGCGTAACCCGTTCGCGAGCCACCCAGGTGTTAGTCAGGTAGGCAGGTGAGGCAGCCGTGCTCGCCGCGATATGGACCTGGGTGTGGGTGACGGAGGCCGCAGCATCACCGGCGTCGTGGAGGAGAGCGGGTGGTTGCGGGTGACCGTTACCGACCCGTTGGACAGGACTGCCGGCGACTCGCTCGACGTGACAGTAGGGATTGGGCCGTTGCCGGGGTGATGATCGTGACGACATGTCCCCCCCGCCTCCCGGCTCATGATTGGATGAAAGGAGCCCCGAGTGATGAGCGCCACCGTCCTGATCGCCGCTCTGCAGCAGGCGACGCTGACCGGCGTGGTCCGTGACAGCGTCGATCTGGAACCCATCGCCTTCGCCCGGGTCTCGGTTGTCCCGGTCGGGGGCGGGGCGGTCGCTGGTTCAGGATTCTCCGACCGCTTCGGCGCGTTCGTGGTGCCCGGAATCCCAGGCGGCCGACCCGTGCGCGTCGAGGTGACCGCATACGGCTACGCCGTGTGGGTCCACACCTACGAGGCCGTGCCCTCCGACCCGGTACGCGTCCTGCTGGCGCCCGCGCCGTTCGGCCTGGAGGGCCTCGAGGTGACTGCGGGCGGCCGAGCCGGAGACCCGCTGTCGTTGTCCCGGGACGCCTTCGTGATCGATTCCGTTCTGCTGCGGAGTCTCCCTACGATCCTTGAGACGGACGTGCTGCGCGCGACCGCGCTGTCGCCGTCCGCGTCCGCGTCCTCGGACTACGTGTCGGTGCCCTTCGTCCGGGGCGGCACGAGCGACGGCACGCCGGTGCTGCTCGACGGCGTGCGGCTCTTCAACGCTTTCCACCTGGGTGGCTTCATTTCGGCGGTCAATGCGGAGGTGGTGGAGCGTGCGAGTCTCATTGCGGGGGCGGGTGGCGACGGACTTGCCATCGGATCGCTGTCGGGTGCGATCGACATCGCGACCCGGGACGGTTCCCGGGACCGGATGCGGACATCCGGCGCCCTGGGCGCTGCGTCCGCCCGTCTGTCGGTGGAGGGGCCGGTCAATGAGAGCGTGTCGTACCTGGTGGACGGCCGCCGGACCTGGATCGACGCCTTGGCTCGGGGGCTGGACAGGATCGGAGTGATCAACGGAAGCATCCCCTACTTCTTCCAGGACCTGCACGCGAAGGTGACGGCGGATCTGGGCGGAGTCCGCCGGTTGTCGGTGAGCGGCTACGTGAACTCGGAGTCGGTTGACGACCCCGATGTGCGGGAGGATGTGTACAGACAGATGGTGATGAAGTGGGGCAACGCCGCCTTCTCGGCTCACTACCGCATGCGGTTCGGGGAGAATGGGATCCTGGACGCCTCCCTGGGGCACAGCCGGTTCGCCAGCGATCTGATCAATGTCGAGGACTATCCTGTCGCCGTTGACGACAGCGGCAAGGAGTACGACCCGCCCCCGGACACGGGGCTGTTCGGCCACGGGTCGATGGGGGAGAGCCGGGCGGACCTGAAGGTGACCCTGCACGCCCCCGTCGCGAAGATCATCGCCGGAGCCCAGGCGACACGGTTCGAGGCGGGCCACGACTACCGCTTCAGCGAAGAATGCTACGTGTCGTCCTGTGACTGGAACTTCCTGGAACTCACCGACTTCTTCCATCCCCTGGAGTTGCGCGAGACCCGCTGGCGGCTGGGCGCCTATTCGAGCGTCGAGGTTCCACTGCGGCACGGATTCTCAACCCGGGCAGGTCTGCGGCTGGACCGCTTCGTGGGGCTGGCGACCGAGTTCTCGCCCTTTGCGGAGCTGAGCTACGGAGGGTCGTGGTGGAGCGCGCGAGTCTCTGCGGCGCGTTCCCACCAGGGGCTGGCCTCGGTGCGCAACGAGGAGTCGCTGTTTGCGAGCTTCATAGCCTACGACCTCCTCGCCCCGGTGAGCGAACCGCCGGTTCCCCGCAACACGGAGGTCTCGGCCGGGTGGGAGGGTTCGCGGGGACGGCTCAGGGTCCGGCTGGACGCCTACGCGCGCGAGATGGACAACCTCAGGCTGCCGGCGTTCGGGTCCAACCCGGCCGAAGCCTCGGTGCTGGGGAATCCGGAGCAGTGGGAGTTGGGCGGCGGCACGGCACGAGGAGTCGAGGCGTCGTGGAGCTGGCTTCCGGAGCGGGGGTTTTCGGCTCTGGGTACGTACCGGTGGGCGAGGGTGTCGCGGACGGTGTCTTCGCGGACCTACGTGCCGCGCTTCCACCGGGACCACGAGTTCGAGCTCGGGGCCTCCTACCGGCACGGCGCCTCCTCCTGGTCGGCGCGGTTCTCCCTGCGCTCGGGGCAGCCGGTCACGCCCGTGCTCGTTCTAGGCAAGGTTGCCACTGAACCTCCCTGGAACTTAGACCCGCCTGGGCCGCCCAGTGGCTATTCGACAATCCTCGCGGGCGAGTACAACTCCGGGAGACTGCGGCGCTACGCGCGCCTGGACATGGGATGGCGTCGCGAGAGCGATGTATCATGGTTCGGCGGTGGCGTGGTGGCGGTGTATGCCTCCGTGGCCAACCTCCTCAACCGCGCCAATGTGGTCGGATGGACGGTGAGGCGGGACCTGTGGGGATTCGAGAGAGTGAGTCGTCGCCAGCTCCCGGTGATTCCATCCCTCGGTGCGGAGTTCCGGTTTTGAGAAAGCACACGGGATGGGCGATCGTCTCTGCGCTGGTGGCCGCTTCGGCATGCGTCGAAGACTACGGTCCGCTCGAGCTGCACCCCGATGTGGTCTGGCTCGAGATCCTGCTCGTCGCGGGCGAGAGCGAAGCGCGCATGCTGGCCATCCATCCCCACCGCGAACCGGAAGACGACGCACCGGAGGTCGACGCTCGTCTGCGGGGACCCGGGTGGGAGTCCGCGTTTTCGGAGACCTTGGAGTTGCAGGCCTGCACGGACGACTATGTTGATGCGGCCGAATGCCTGCGCGCGACGCTTCCGGAGCCCGTCCGGGCGGGTGCGACCTACGGCCTGCTCGGAACGGCGCCGCTGGGGTCGTTCACCGGCGAAGCGCGGGTGCCGGACGCTCCGCTTCTGTTGACGGACACCCTGCGCCTTTCCTGGCCGGAAGAGGGCGAGCGGCTCACGATACCGTTGCGGTACCGCGCGGGCCCGGACATCGGCGATTTGTCGGTTGATGTGCGGGACATCTTCGAGACCCTGGAAGACGGGACGGAGGTGGAGCTGGACTCCCATTACCTGAGCAGTGGTCCCGGGTGGCTCGATCCCGACTCGACCGCCGGCACGGTGCGGATCTACGTGCGCGAGAAGCCCCTGCGCTTTTCCCTGTCACTGCTCGGTGTCGGCTGGAACCGGACGAACATGTTCACGGTCGACCCCGTGCTCCAACCATGGCCCGGCTTCGGAATCGAGGGCGACGGGGTGTACGGGTACTTCGACGGCGTAACCCGTTCGCGAGCCGCCCGGGTGTTCGTCAGGTAGCGACGCGCAGGCCGCATCGCTCGTTCGGCACACCCGGCACCGCCACGGGCGCCGCCACGTCCAAGAATGAGTGTGTGTGTTGACGCTCGGGAAGCCCCCGCGGTACCTTGGTCCGATGGGTACCAGAGACAGGATCGAGGCGGTACTCGAGTCCATACGCCCGGCCATTCGCACCGATGGCGGCGATGTGGAACTCGTGGGATGGAACGAGGCGCAGGGCAGGGTGGAAGTCCGGTTGATGGGCGCCTGCGAGGCCTGTCCGATTTCCATGTTCACGCTCAAGGAGGGGATCGAGCAGCGGCTCAGGGCTTCGGTGCCCGAGGTGCTGACCGTCGAGGCCCATTGAGCCGCGAGTGAGCGACAACGGCCTCGCGGACGCGGTGACGCGTGCGCTCAAGCGTGTGGTCAACCCGGTTACCGGCGAGGACGTGGTAACGGCCGGCCAGGTGGCGGGGGTGGCCGTGGACGACCGGGGCAGGGCCCGCTTCGAGTTTTCCCTGCGCCGGGGCGATCCCGGGGCCCTGGTGCGACAGGCGCGAGCCGCTGCCGAAGCGGTCGAGGGCGTCAGCGGTGTCAAGGTGAATGTGCAGCTGCCGCAAAGCCCGGGCGGAACCGAGCGCGCCGGCGGCAGGTCCGCCAAGCCGCGGCTGCAACCGGGGTCGGTCCCGGCCCCGACTCCCAGGCCGGGCATTCTCGCCGGAGTGAAGCGCATCGTCGCCGTGAGTTCGGGCAAGGGCGGCGTGGGGAAGTCGATGGTGGCCACCAACCTGGCCGCCCATGCCGCCTCCCGGGGCCTGGTTACCGGGCTGCTCGACGCCGACATCTACGGTCCCAACATCCCCACCATGTTCGGTGAAGAGAGGCGTCCCCCGGTGACGGGCGCCAAGGGCTCCGAGATGATCGTCCCGCTCGAGTCCCACGGCGTCCGGCTCATGAGCCTGGGCTTTCTGCTGGAGCGCGAGCAGCCCGCGATCATGCGCGGGCCGCTCATCGCCGGAATCCTCAAGCAGTTCATGGAGCAGGTGGAGTGGGGCCGCCTCGATCTGATGATTGTGGACATGCCCCCCGGAACCGGAGACGCGCAGCTCTCGCTGGTTCAGACGGTCGATCTGGACGGCGCCCTGATGGTCACGACGCCCCAGAAGGTCGCCACGGGCGACGTGCGCCGCGGTGTGAAGATGTTCGAGCGGGTCAATACGCGGGTCGTTGGCATCGTAGAGAACATGTGCGGTTTCCGGGTCCCCGGCACCGGCGAGGTCGTCGACCTGTTCGGACGCGGGGGCGGGGAGGCTCTGGCCACGGAACTCTCCGTGCGGTTCCTCGGGAGGATCCCGCTGGATCTGGCGGTGCGCGTGGCCGGCGACGAGGGCCGTCCGACGGTGCTGTCGGCCCCGGACTCCGCGGCGGGCGTGGCCTTGGCGGAGATCGGCGAAAGTCTGATTGCCGCGCTCGAGGGTCTGCCGCCGCGACGGTAGCCCGCCGCCCGCCCGCTCCCTCCCGCCTACTCCCGCTCCAGCCAGCGGCGGTCGCTGGCGGAGAGGACCCCTCTGCTCCGCACGCGCGCCAGGAGCTTGAGCACCACCCAGCCGATGAGCATGATCGGTGCCACCTTGAAGATCAGGAAGCCCGCGATTCCCAGGGTGAGGCCCAGGAGCGAACCCACCACCGAGAGCACGATCCAGACGATCACGATGCTAACGATGCCCATGGCCAGAAATGTCAGGAGCGTTCCGATCATGCGTTCTCCACATGTGCCGGTCCGACGGTCCGCGACCGGATATCCGCCCGGGTTCGCAGGAGCGAGTGGTCACTCACCTCGAATAATAATAACCCCACCCGGCGCGGTTCAGGGGATCCACTCGATGTCGACGCTGCCCAGCACGGCCACGATTTCGATCTCCACCCTGTGTCCGGCGTCGTCCCAGTTGGCCGATTGATAGACGTCGCCCCGCTTTTCGAGCCCCTCGGTGTCGATCGAGGCCAGGATGCTCCCCGGCCGGCGCAGCCTGACTCCGAGCGACCTCGGCACCTGGATGTCCAGCGCGCCCAGCCCCATTTCGACGTGCAGGCCGGTGTCCCGGGGCCATTCGCCGTCCAGACGCAGGACCACCGAACCCACGCCCGATTTCACCGTCACCCGTTCGGCGTTCAGATTGCCCACGCCCCTCACCCGCAGATCGGCGGCGCCGACATTGAACTCGGCCGATTCCATCGGCTCGGGATTGACCCTGTCCAACCGGATCACCGATTCCGACGCACCGGTGTTGACCACCAGCTTCCGCAACGACAGACCGGTCAGGTCCAGGTCGGCGCGGCCGGCTCCGAAGTTCGTGTCGAGTTCGAGGGGAAGGCCGGGGGCGAGCTCCAGCTCCAGCGACGTGTCCGGCGACCGGTCCCCGGGATCGACCCCCCTGGACTCGACCGGCGAGAGTCCCACCTCCAGCCACCCCCTGTCGTACTCGATCCTGGGGGTGGTGTGCTCTTCGTCGAACTGGAAGAGCGTGCTGTAGAGCACCCCCGCGTCGCCACGACGGATCTTGAGGACCCCCGCGCCGTACTCCACGCGCACCCGCAGCCTGTTCTCGTCCGTCACCTGGCGGCTCGTGGTTACGGTCTTCCAGGTCTGGGCGCGGATATCGGCGGGACACGCCAGGCCGGCCACCGCCAGCGGGCCCGCCACAAGGAGTCCCCACACCGGCACGGCGGCGCCGGGACGGCTCAGGATTCTCCGCGAGACCATCCGTCCAGCCCTTCCTGTTCGTCAGCGTAGTCCTCGAAGGCGTCGATCCAGCGGGTCGGGCGGGTGCCTCCCCGTGTCAGAATCACCGCACCGAAGCCGGTGACCGCCGCCAGCAAGAACGCCAGCGCGCCGACGACCTGCAGCAAATCGCCCACCCATCCGGTGAAGGGGAGGACTCTCAGCCACTCTCCGGCCACGAACGGCGCGAACAGGGTGCCCAGGCCCAGCAGCTTTCCATCGGAGGGAGGGCCCCGGTCCGCCCATCTCAGCCAGCGGAATCCCCGTCCCAGAACCCACCGGCCCACATGATGGCCGATCCCCACGAGTCCGATGAACCCGGCCGCCAGGACCACGAGCGGGAAGAGCGGCACCCAGACGACCAGGAGGGGAATCCCGATCACGGTCACCACCAGTGCGGCGATTCCGGCCAGGTAGACCGGAATGACCGCGAAGCCGCCCGCGAACCCAACCGCGGCACTGCGCGCCGGCTGGTGCGCAATCGCCTTCACGACGACCCCGACGCGTTCCCTGGCCCGCCCCGCCACGAGCCACGCGAACAGTCCGACGAACGCGAAGAACACCAAGGTCTCGAAGGTCATCCGGGCGGCGCTGCGCACCTTCCAGAAGAACGGATTGGGGCGTCGCGTTCCGGAATCCGGCAGGGCTCGTCCCAGTTCACGGCGGACCGCGGCCCGGATCTCCTCCTCGGCCTGCCGCTCCTCACGCCGCAGCGTTTGTGTCACGTCGGTGACTTCCCCGCCAAGTTCCCCGCCCGAGTCGTTCAGCCGGGACTCCACGAGATGGATGTCGCCGTCGATCCGGCCACTCGCCGCCACGGTGAGAACTCCGTCCACCACGATCACGTCTCCCCGCACCCGGCCCCGCACATCCAGCTCCCCGCCCACGAGCAGCAGACCGCCGCCGACCGACGTGCCGGCCCGGACGATGTGGTCCTGGTCGACGAGCACCCCCAACGAGCGCGGATCCACGTCGTCCAGCGCCCTCGCCAACGCCTCCTTGTCCTCACTCCTGGCCATGGCCTCCAGGAGATCCTGTCCGCGCTCCGCGTCCGGAGCCCGCTCGTTCCGGCCCCTTCCCGCCATGCCCGCCAGGGCGGAGGCGAAACGACCGTCGAGTGCGGCCAGGAGGTCATGCTCGTTTCCATGCAGGCCGGGATCCGGCCGCCAGCGTTCCAGCTCCAGAGCCAGCGGGCCACTGGACAGGGGAAGCACCCGGGCAAGTAGATCCCGCCATTCCCGGTCGGCCGCTCCGCCCGGTTCGTAGGTTCCCAGAAACTCGCCGTCGACGGTTGCGCGCCCGCCCGCGAAGCTGACCGAGAGGTCTTCGCCATCGGAGAACTCCAGCCGCAGCGAAGCCTCGCTCGGGGACACTTCGACCTCGTTGGCGACGATCGCTCGCTGCTGCGGGTCCGCCGGGACGGCCACGAGGGCGGCCATGCATGCGAATGCGCCGAGGAGCAGCTTCGGCCGCGCGGCGCGGGTGCGCCGGTTCGGCCCGCTATGCCGGGACATTGTGAATCTCCGATCGTGAGACCTTGATGACGTTTCGGTAGAGGACCCAGGCGGAAGCCAGGGTGAGCACGCCGAACACGGCCAGCCCGGCGGACGTGGCGGGTCCGCTGGGGACCCAGCCGTCGAGAATCCCGGCAATCCGTCCCATCGCCGAATTCGCGGGAGGACCTGCGAAGACCGCATCCGACAGCCGGGCCATGGTCGCACCGGTTCTGGCCTGCACGAAGCTCGCCACGTTGGACGCGGTCAGCAGCGGATTGCCGGACAGCATGTGAAGGGTGACCAGGAAAGCCGCGACCGGTCCGACGGCCATTCCGGAAGTGACCGCGAACCGCTCGCGCGGAGTCGGCCAGCGCCTACCGATCCATTCTCTTGCCAGAGCCAGGTGCCGGGCGGCGAACGGCGGCAGCGCGATGCCGGTGCCCACCCGCACGACCGCGGGACGGCTCGAGCGTTGCCGTTCAAGTGCGCCCACCCGCGCCATGACCCGGTCGCCGAAGCCCTCCGAAGGCTCGAGCGCCGGAAGGGATTCCAGGGCACGGAAGAGGCGCCGCCAGTTCTCCAGGGTGGCCGCGGCGGCGCGGTCCCTCTCGACGAAGGCCATGAGGGCCCCGGCCTGACGCGGCGCAAGACCCTCGTCGAGGAGTGCGGTGAACAGGTTGGGCACCGGAGATGCCGCGCTCCGGAAGCGGTGCCGGAGCCGAGCCCACCAGGACTCCCGGACGGCCAGCGAAGCCAGTACCCGCATCCGGAAGTCGGGGGAGGGGGAGAAGACCGCCATTTCGTCCAGAGCCGCGAGCAGGACGCGGTGGGACTCGACCTCCGCGGCCAGCGAAGGGTCGGTACCCAGCCGCCCTTCGAAGGCGGCCCGTTCGCCGTCGCTCATTTCGCCGTCCAGGTACGAGAAGATGCGCTTCGCGCGCGCACCTGGCGCCGGATCTTTCCGGTGGGTTCGCATCAGACTGCTGCTTCTCCTTGTGATGGGCTCACTACGGTTCTCCATCCGGCCCGGTTTCGCTTCGCTGCCGCCGCCGCGGGGGGCTGTCCCACGACCGTGCCGGTTTCAGTGTGGAATCCCGCCACCGGTCGCTACAACTCCTCCCGAAGATGCGCCAGCGCCTCCTTCAGTTCCAGCCTGGCCCGGTGGATGTACGTCTTCACGGTTCCCAGCGGCAGGTCCATGATCTCCGCGATCTCATTGTAGGAATATCCCTCAACGTGGCGCAGCAGCGTAACCGTGCGGTAGTGGGGGCGCAGCCTGCCTATCGCCGCCTCGATCTCGCTGCCGAGCTCCAGGTTCTCCACGTAGGCGTCGGGACGTTCGTCCGGGGACTCCACGATCGGACTCGTCCGGGCCTGCTCCTCCGCGGTGAGCGCGTCGGGCGATCCCTCCAGGGAGATGGTGTCGATGCGCTTCCTGCGCAGGTGATCGATGGTGAGGTTGTGGGCGATCTTGAAGATCCAGCTCGAAAACTTGTAGCCGGGGTTGTACCTGTCGATGGCTCTGAAGGCCCTGATGAACGTCTCCTGCGACAGATCCTCGGCCAGCGCCCGGTCCCTGACCATGCGGTAGATCAGCGAGAACACCGGCCGTTCGTATCGCTTCAGAAGCTCCCGGAATGCCCTCTGGCTCCCCGCGGCGGCCTCGGCGGCCAGGGTCTTGTCGTCGGGGGAAGGACTCTTCAATGGTTCCCTAGCAGCCCGTGGATAAAGCCCCGCGAGCACCGAGAGCGGCGAGGCGCCGGGCTGGCAGGACGGAAGTATCGCGAATCAAGGCAAGAAGCTACGTAAGTTCAATGGGGA
>JAPPGI010000059.1 GCA_028874985.1 Gemmatimonadota bacterium
CCCTCACCGGCTTGTCGCCGCACATGCTCAAAACGCTATTTTTCGAGGCGCCCATTTGTGATGGTAGTGTGCGCACAGACCCGGTTGAGTCCACTCGGTATGACAGCCATCCGTATTGTCACAACGGTCCCAGAGCCCCAGGATCTTGAAATGGTGCACAGGCAGCCCATTTTCGTCGAGATCGTCAATGCACTCACCACACATCTGGGCAGACGCCGGCTCTGGCCACGCGAAAAGCGCCACGACGAGGGCGAAGACGGGGATCAGCGATCTCTGTTTGAATTCCTTGGACGAACTCATGTCATGCTCCTTTCCGGTGAACCTGGGTATCGTGAATCGTCGGCCGACCGGTCGGTCAACTGACTCGATACCCCACTTGGCGGTACCATTAGCAATTTTCGTGCCAATAGTTCGCCGATCTTGTCGACAGTGTGGAAGGAACAGCCGTAAGGTCGTTACCGCACTGCACTCCCGACACTACGCCGACGTGGCATCCGTCCTCCTGCCCAAGCTCCACACCAGCCACCCAAGTGTCGGACTGTTGTCGCGCGCGACAACAGTCCGACACTTCTGGAGTTCCCTCTGCCCGGGGACTCGGGTCATGGAATCAGCCGTCAAGCAGTCCAACCTGGCGTAGAGGTTAATTAACGGCTGTCCAGATACGCCCCAGCGATCCCCAGCCCCTCCAGCGTCAACAGCGGCTCCACCCGGTCCACCGACGCCGCGTGCGGCCCGATCACCGGCGCGAATCCGCCGGTGGCCACGACCAGGATGTCTTCCGAGTCCCAGCTCTCGCGGATCCGCCCGACGATCGCGTCCACCGCCCCCACCGCCGAGTAGAACACACCGCTGCGGATACACGCCTCGGTGCGGCGTCCGATCACCTCGGGAGGCGGGGCCAGCTCCACCCGCGGCAGCTTGGCCGTACTGCGCGCCAGCCAGTCGAGTCCCGCGCTCACGCCCGGCGCGATCACCCCGCCGAGAAAGACTCCGCCCGCCGTGATGCAGTCGAAGGTGGTAGCGGTTCCCAGGTCCACCGCAATCGTGTCGCGGCCGAAGCGCGTCCGGGCCGCCAGGGTATTGAGGATCCTGTCCGCGCCCACGGTGAGAGGCTCCTCCACTTCGATGCGGATGGGAAGCTCGGACCTCGCGGTCACCTGCAGCACGGGTCCCTCCACGACCGAAGCGAAGACCCGCCGCAGCGTCCGGTCGCCGGCGGGCACCACCGAGCCGATGACCCCCCGCCGGATCGGACCCGCACCGGGCGGACTGGAGGCGAGCAGGGCCGCCAGCAGGACCCGGTATTCGTCCTCCGTGCGACGCACCGCGGTGCTGATGCGCCAGTGGGCGACGACCTCGCGCCCGGAAAGGCTCATCAGCCCGAAGACGGTGTCGGTGTTGCCCACGTCGGCGACCAGCTGGCAGGCCATTGCTCAACTCCTCGAAGTTTCTGGATTCGATCGGACCGACCCGGCGATCATGCGAAGCTGGGCCCCGGTGTCATCCCGCACCTGCAGCGTTCCGTCGGGAAGAATGTCCCCGCCCCGCACCCGAAGTCCGCGGACCGCGCGCGGGCGACCCGAAGAATGACGGACCACACCGTCGGCCGACAGGCTGCTCCCACGGACCGGGGAGCGTGCGTTCAGTTCGGCGAGTTCCGCGGCGGGGATCGGCGGACCGGGGTGCAGCCATACGTCCGAAAGCTCATCGATGACGCGCGCCAGTACGCGGGCGCGGGAAACGCGCGCGCCGGCCGCCACCAGAACCGACGTGGCGGCGGTCTCCAGCCCCCCGGGCAGGTCGTCGCGCGCATGATTCAGATTCAGACCGATGCCGGCAAGCACGGCGCCCCCGGTCTCCTCGCAGAGGACACCTCCCAGCTTCCCCCCTCCGACCAGCAGGTCGTTGGGCCATCTGACCTCTACCCGCACCTCCGGCACGAGGGACTCCAGGCCCCGCGCCACCCCGAGCCCCACCCTGAGCGGCAACCCGGCGGCACCTCCCGCCACCGGATCGGCGACGACGGTGAACCACAGTCCCAGCGGCGTGTCGGACACCCAGCGCCGTCCCCTCCTTCCCCGCCCCGCACTCTGGCGGTCGGCCACGACGACGGCGGGCCGCGGCGCCCCCTCGGCCGCCAGCACCCTGGCCCGGTCGTTGGTCGAAGTCACGCGCGCGTGAAACTCGACCGTGGCGACCCCCAGCCGCCTCGCCCACGCGTCCGCCGGGCGCCCCTCCCAGGCACCCACCCCACCCACGTCCCTCACCGCACACTCACGAACCAGAGGAACAGCGCCCCGACCCCCCACAGGTACGGCGCGAACCGGTGCAGCGACCGCTTCCCGAGCATCGCCCGGAACGCCCCTATGGCCACCACCCCCGTCGCGCACGCGACCGCCGCCGCCCCACCCAGCACGCCCGGCGCCACCCCGCCCGGGGCGCCCCCGCCCGCCCCCGCCACCAGCCCCGGCACCTCGAGCAGCGCCGCGCCCCCCACCGCCGGAACGGACAGCAGAAACGAGAACGCCGCGGCCTCGCGCGCCCCCACCCCCCGCCAGAGCGCGGCCACCACCGTCACCCCCGAACGCGAGATCCCCGGCACGATCGCGGCCGCCTGGGCCAGCCCCACGATCAGGGCGCTCCCCGCCCCGGGGCGCCCGGCGGGCTCGCGCGCCAGGGCCCCGCGCGCCGTCCACACGACGCAGCCGGTCACGAGCAGCGCCACCCCCGCCACCGGGGGGCTGTCGAAGAGCACGGCAAAGAAATCGCCGAAGCCGGCCCCCGCAATCGCGGCGGGAACCGACGCCAGGAGCAGCAGCCCCCCGTAGCGCAGCTGTTCCCGGTCGCCCCGCACGATCCCCACCACAAGGGCCGCGATCCGCGCACGGTACACGATCAGCACCGACACCAGCGTCGCGAAGTGAAGCGCAACCTCGAAACCCAGCCCCGGCACCTCGACCCCCAGCACCGCCTGCCCCATGACCAAGTGGCCGGAGCTGGAGACCGGCAGAAACTCGGTCGCGCCCTGCACAAGACCCAGAAAAACCCCCTCGTACCAGGTCACGGCCCACCATCCGCCAGCACCGACTCGTAGTACGCCTCGTACATCGGCAGGATGCACGGCACCGCGAAGCGCTCGACCGCCACCGCGCGCGCCGCGTCGCTGAAGCGCCGCCAGCGGGCCGGGTCCGCGAGGAGGCGGGTGGCGGCCGCGGTGGCCTCCTCCACCGCACCCACCGGAACCAGCACGCCCGCCTCCCCGTCGGGCACCACCTCGGGCAGTCCCCCCACTCCGTACCCCACCACCGGCACACCGCACGACAGCGCTTCGAGCGCGGCCAGCCCGAAGGACTCGCGGTCGCTCGTCATGAGGAAGAGGTCGGCGCACGACAGCAGCTCCTCGATGGCGCCGTGCTTGCCGAGGAAGACGACATCGCGTTCGACGCCCAGCGCACGCGCCCGTTCCGCAGCACGCGGCCGGTCCGGACCGTCGCCCGCCATCACGAGCCGCGCCGGGACCGCGCGCCGGATGCCCGCGAAGACCTCGATCACGTCGACCACCCGCTTGACGGGGCGGAAGTTGGAGACGTGCATGACGATCTTCTCGCCGGCCGGAGCGAAGACCTCCCGGTGGCAGGGATCGCGGCCGCGCCGGAACAGCTCGGTGTCCACGAAGTTCGGGATGACCCGGATCCGTTCCCCGGGGACGCCGAAGTCGCGCACCGTGACCGCCTTGAGGAAGTCCGAGACGGCGGTGATCCCCTGCGAACGCATGATCGAGAAGCGGGTGATGGGATGGAAGGAGGGGTGGAGGCCGACCAGCGTGACGTCGGTGCCGTGCAGGGTGGTCACGAGCGGCGGTCCCCCGTTATCCTCCAGCATCTCCCGGGCGATCCAGGCGGAGGTGGCGTGGGGGATGGCGTAGTGGACGTGGATGAGGTCGAGGGACTCCCTGAGCGCGGTGTCGTGGATCGCCGCCGCCAGCGCCAGGGTGTAGTGGGGGTGCTCGAAGAGCGGGTAGCGCTCCATCTCCACCTCGTGGAAGTACACGCGCTCACGAAAACCGGAGAGGCGGAAGGGCTGGGCGTAGGAGATGAAGTGGACCTCGTGCCCGCGCGCGGCCAGCCCGATCCCGAGTTCGGTTGCGACCGCCCCGGAACCCCCGTAGGTCGGGTAGCAGGTGATCCCGATCTTCATCGTGCCGCCTCGGCACCCGCCGGTTCGCCCGCGGTTCGCGCCGGTCCGGCCACCCCCGGCGCGGCCTCCTCCACCCGGCCGGCCCGGGCCCGCCACGCCCCCACCACCACCTCCGCCTGCGCGGCCGGCGGCACCGTGCCGTCGACCACCACCGCGTCCGGCCCGAGCTGGTGGCGAAACCAGGTGCGCTGCCGCTTCGCGTACCGCCGGGTGGCGCGGCGGGTGCGCTCGACGGCTTCCTCCCGGGTGATGCGCCCGGCCAGGTGTTCGGCCATCTCCCGGTACCCCACCCCGTCCATCCCCGGGTCGCCCGGCGAGTAGCCGGCGGCGAGCAGCCCGGCCACCTCGTCGCGGAAACCGGCTTCGACCATCGCGCGCACCCGCCGGTCGATCCGCTCGCCGAGCGCCCCGCGCGGCACGCGCAGCCGGCACACCACCCCGCGGAGCGGATCCGCCCCGGTGGGATGGCGGACATGCCACCAGGATAGTTTTCTACCAGTCAGAAGGGTGACGGTTACGGTCCGGATCATGCGCTGGTATCCCCCCGGGCCCGACAGCGCAGCCACCCGCTCCGGGTCCAGCACCCGCATCCAGCGCTCCAGCTCCGCGCGCGGCAGCGCCCCGAGAGCCCGCTCCAGCCGGGCGCGCCGGGCTCCGTCCAGCGGCGGCTCGCGGAAGATCGGGTCGGTGAGTACCCGGAGAAAGAACCCCGTTCCGCCGACCAGCAGCGGCACCCGTCCGCGCGCCCGGATGTCCCGGATCCAGCGGCGGGCGTCCCGCCCGAACTCTCCGGCGCTGTAGCGCTGGCCGGGGTCGCGGAGGTCGAGGCCGTGATGCGGCACGAGGGCACGCTCATGATGGGTCGCCTTGGCGGTGCCGATATCCATGCCGCGGTACACCTGCCGCGAGTCCATCGAGATGATCTCGGCGCCGATCCTCCGCGCGACCCGGAGCGACAGCGCCGTCTTTCCGGCTCCGGTGCACCCCACGATCGCGAGGAACTCCGGACGGCCCGCCCGCGGCATCCCGGCCGCGCCTCGCGAACCCGCGGCGGTCCCCGCGTTCACGTGCGCCCGAACTTCCTCCGCAGCTCGCCCAGCCCCAGCCTCACCACCGTGGGGCGGCCGTGGATGTCGTGGTAGGGAAGCTCGGTGGCGAAGAGTTGGTCGAAGAGTTCCTGCATCTCCTCCTGGGCGAGCTTCTGGCCGGCCCGTATCGCCCCCTTGCAGGCGAAGCTCATGGCCACGCGCTCGTTCTGGTTCCGCGCCGAGTTCATCAGGTCGGAGCCGTGCAGCAGCTCGTGGATCATCTCACGAATACACCGCTCCGCGTCGAAGTAGCGGTGGGGCGCGGGAACCGATTGCACCAGGATCGCGTCGTAGCCGAAGCGCGAGACCTCGAAGCCCAGCCGGGCCAGAGGATCCCATATGGACTCGAGGACCTCCAGCTCGGGCTTCGTGAGGCGGACGGTGAAGGGGAAGAGGAGCCGCTGGCCCTCCCGGCCCGCATCCTCGAAGCCGGCGGCGATGCGTTCGTAGAGGATGCGCTCGTGGGCCGCGTGCTGGTCGAGGATGATGACGCCGTCGCGCGTCTCCGCCAGAATGAAGCTGTTGTGGATCTGCAACAGCGCGGGCCTGGGCGCGCGGGGCATGTAGACCTCCTCCGAATCCCCGTCGTCGTCTTCCGCCGCGGCCTCCGGCCGGAAGAGGTGTATCTGGACGTTCTCGCCCGACTCCGCCTGCGGGGGCGGCTTTCCGGCCCCCTCCGCCCCCTCCCTCACCACACGGAGCGGCCGCGGCTCCCCCCACGTCGCCGCCGACTCGATCCCCTCCAGCGTTTCCCGCACCGAAGCTTCCACGAACTTCTCGAGCTGGCCGCCCTGCCGGAAGCGCACCTCGGCCTTCCCCGGATGCACGTTCACGTCCACGTCGCCACCGGGGACGGCCAGGAACAGGAACAGCCATGGGCGCGCGTTCTCGGGCACGGTGGTGCGATAGCCCGCGTCCGCCGCCGCGAGGATCCCCCCGTCCCGGAACGGGCGTCCGTTCACGAAGAGGTGGGCGCGCCGGAATCCCGGGCGGGCCAGGTCCGGCCGCTGCACGGCACCGGCGAGACGCAGTCCGCCCCGCTGGGTGGCCAGGGGAATGAGCCCGGCCGCGGCCGCGTCCTTCCAGATCGCGCCGATGCGCGCCGGCAGGTCCCGGCCCGCGGGGAGATCGAGGATCGTGCGCCCGTTCGACTCGAAGACGAAACGGGTGTCCAGGTTGGCCAGTGCGAGGGAGTGCAGGACCTCGGAGACGGCCCGGGTCTCGACGCCGGCGGCACGCAGGAAGCGCGCGCGCACCGGGGTGTTGAGGAAGAGGTTGCGCACGTCCACGGTCGTTCCCGTGCGCCGGGCCGCGTCCTCGACCCCCTGGATCCGTCCCGCGAGCACGCGCAGCCGGCTTCCCGCATCCTCACCGGCGGCCGCCGTCTCGATGACCATGCGCGATACGGCGGCGATCGAGGGAAGGGCTTCGCCGCGAAATCCAAGCGTATGCACGTCGCGCAGATCTTCGGCGCGCCGGATCTTGCTCGTGGCGTGCCGGTCCAGGCAGACGAGCAGGTCCTCGCGGATCATTCCGCAGCCGTCGTCCGCAACGCGGATGCGGCCCTTGCCGCCCTGTTCGATCGACACCCGCACCGCGCTCGCCCCCGCGTCCAGGGCGTTCTCCACCAGCTCCTTGACGACCGAGGCCGGTCGCTCCACGACCTCTCCGGCCGCGATACGGTTGGCGACGTGGTCCGGCAGCACCCGGATGCGCGGGCGGGAGCCGGCCTCGGGCCGCGTCTTCATGGCGAGGGGCCGCGCTCCTGCGGGTCCCCGCCGGGCCGGGCTCCCTCCGCGCGGCTGCTCTCTCCTCCCACCAGACCGTAGAAGCGCTCGGTGTTGGCCCAGGTGTCGGCGGCCACCCGTTCGAGCGATTCGCCCCGGATGCGGGCCAGCGCCGCGGCGATGTGGGGCACGAAGGCGGGCTCGTTGCGGCGCCCCCGCCTCGGCACGGGCGCCAGGTACGGCGCGTCGGTCTCGATCATGTAGCGGTCGCGGGGCACGTCGCGGGCAAGCGTCGTGTCGAAGCTCCGGAAGGTGGCGATGCCGGTGAAGGACACCAGCCACCCGGCGTCGATGGCCGCCGCGAGCAGCTCGCCCGGCCCGGTGAAGCAGTGGACCACCCCCGTCACCCGCCCGGCGCTCTCCCGGATCACGGCTGCGGTGTCGGCCGCGGCCTCGCGCGAATGGACCACCACGGGGAGACCCAACTCGGCCGCCAGCTCGACGTGGCGCGCGAAGCTCCGGCGCTGGGCGTCGCGCGGCGCGTTGTCGTAGTGGTAGTCCAGGCCCGTCTCTCCGATGGCCGTGCAGAGCGGGTGCCCGGCGAGGTCGCGCACGGCTCCGATATCGCCCCCGGCCGCGGATCCGTTCACCGCGTGGGGATGAATCCCCGCCGTCGACCAGATGCCGTCGTGGGCGCGGGCCAGCTCCAGGGCGGCACGGGCGTCGGCCGCATCCGAGGCGATGGTGACCACGCGGTGAACTCCCGCCCGGCGCGCCCTTGCGAGCACCGCGGTCCGGTCCGCGGCGAAGGCGCGGTCGCTGAGGTGGCAGTGGGAGTCCGCGAACCTCACACCGCAGCGGCCCTCCGTGCGGCTCGCTTTCTGTCCTTGTCACGGGGGTCGGCGGTGCCGTAGCGCTTCTGGATCTCGAGCAGCGCGGGAGAGGCGATGAAGATCGAGGAATAGGTGCCGATCAGGACACCCAGGATGAGCACCATCGTGAAGGGGCGCAGAACCGCGCCGCCGAGGACGAGGAGGGACAGGAGCACCGCCAGCGTCGTTCCAGAGGTGAGTACCGTGCGCGGCAGCGTCTCGTTGATCGAGCGGTTGACCAGCCGGTACGGATCCTCGCGCCGGCCGCCGCGCTTGTTGAGGTTCTCGCGAATGCGGTCGAAGACGACGATGGTGTCGTTGAGCGAGTACCCCAGGATCGTGAGGATCGCGGCCACGGTGGGCAGCGAGATCTCGACCCGGAAGAGCGCCAGCAGCCCCAGGGTGATCAGGATGTCGTGCGCGGTGGCGATGATCGCCGCGACGCCGAAGCGGATCTCGAAACGGATCGCGACGTAGAGCAGCGTCAGCAGGAAGGAGAACAGGATCGCCATGGCCGCCTGGCCCTCTAGTTCGTCGCCGATCTTCTTTCCCACCGATTCACGGCGCACGATCTCGAAGGCGTCGCCGCCGTAGGTGGCCGCCACCTGTGAGGCGATGTCGCCGGCCACCTCGTCGAGATCCGACCCCTCGTTTACCGGCGCCCGCACGACGAACTCGTTCTCCCCGCCGAAACGGGTGATCGGAGGGGCGTCCACCCCGCCGAGGGCCTGCCGCAGCTCGCTGTCGCCGGTCGCCTGGTTGAAGCGGATCTGAACCAGGACGCCGCCGGTGAAGTCCACGCCGTAGTTCTGCCACGTCCCGGTACGGACCAGGTTCAGCGCGATCCCCGCGAGCCCGAGGGCCAGCACCACGCCCGAGACGACGTACGCCTTCCGGCGCAGCCTGATGAACTCGTACTTCGATTCATGAAAGAGCCACATGGCCGTATTCCTTCCCTGGAAGGGTCTCCTCGCTGTGCCTACGGACTGCTACACGCTGATGGGATCCGAACCGCGCTTCCCGGACAGGTACATGAGGAAGAGGGTGCGGGTCACGTACAGCGCGGAGAAGAAGGAGGCCACGATCCCGATGCAGAGCGTGACCGCGAAGCCGCGGACCGGCCCGGTGCCGAACTGGAAGAGGATGAGGCCGGTGATGAGTGTGGTGATGTTGGCGTCGAGGATGGCGGAAAAGGCGTTGCCGAAGCCCTCGTCGACCGCCGTGCGCGGCGCTCGCCGGGCCTCGAGTTCCTCCCGTATTCGCTCGAAGATGAGAACGTTCGCATCCACCGCCATCCCGATCGAGAGGATCAGCCCCGCGATCCCCGGCAGCGTGAGGGTGGCGTTGAGCGTGGCCAGTCCCCCGAGCACGAGGAGCAGGTAGATCGCGAGCGCGAGGATCGCCAGCGCGCCCGCCGTCCGGTAGTACATGATCATGATCACGACCACGAGGATGAGGCCCACGATTCCCGCGATCCGGCCCTGGTCGATCGAGTCCTGGCCCAGCGACGGCCCCACGGTGCGCTCCTCCATGATGCGCAGGGGCGCGGGCAGGGCGCCGGCGCGGAGCACAAGGGCGAGGTCGGTGGCTTCGGCCATCTGGGCGCTTCCCAGGTCGATCGATCCCCGGGAGCGGATCTCGTCCTTCACCACGGGGGCGCTGACCACCTCGCCGTCCAGCACGATCGCGATGCGTTCGTCGATGGCGCCGCGGGTGACCTGCTGGAACGCCCGGCCGCCCCGGCGGTTGAGCTCGAAGAGCACCTGGGGCTGGTTGAACTGCTGGTCCCGGCTGGCGGTCGCGTCCTGGAGCTGGTCGCCGGTCAGGAAGGCATCCTCCTGGAGCACGAAGAGCTCCCGGTAGAAACGCCCGCCCAGCGACAGCGAGTCCATTCCCCACTGCAGACTGACGCCCCGCGGCATCGTCCTCCGCAGCTCGGGCAGGGCCAGAAAGGTCACGGCGTCGTCCACGCGGGCCGCGTCCACGTAGTAGCTGACCTGCCTCTGCTTTCCGTCCGTATCGCCACGGTTGAGCAGCCGGGTGAAGGGGCGCAGGTTCGACTCCTCCTCCTCCGGTTCCGCGGCGCTGTCGGCGGCCGCAGGCTCCCCGCCTTCGACGGCCGCGGCGCTGTCCTCGGCTTCAACGGTGTCGCTCAGGTCGGTGAAGAGCAGGTCTTCGATCGAGGGCTGTTCGGTCACCGGCGCCTCGGCCTCGACCCCCATCTCCCGGATCGCCTCCTCACCCAGGGCCGCCACCACGGCGCGGTCCAGCCGCGGCAGCGCCTGGTCCACGTCGGTGGTGGGAAGGACGAGCTTCCACTCGAGGTACGCCTGCCGGTTGATGATGTCCTTCGCCCGTTGGTCGTCGTCCAGTCCCGCCAGCTCCACGATGATGCGGTCCCGGCCGCTCTTCTGGATCAGCGGCTCCTCCACGCCGAAGGCGTCGATCCGCGTGCGAAGAATCTTCAGGCCGCGGTCGATCGCGTCCTCGCGCAGCTCGTCGGTGAAACTCCCGTCGGCGTCGTCGATCTCCAGTACGAGGTGCATCCCTCCCTGGAGGTCGAGTCCCAGCTTGAGCCCTCTGGTCGCAAGGTAGTAAGCGGAGAGCCCCATCACCGCGAGAATGACGATGATCCGGCCCCGGAATGATTTCAACATGGTGCGTTCCTGTCCCCTTCTTCGAACCCTGGGCGCTCCCTGCGCCGGTGACGGCGGGCGGCCCGCGGCGAGCCCCCCGGACACATCGCCGGTCGAATGCAGTGAGGGGTACGCCGCAGGCCGCTAGGAACTTCGCCCCGGGGGGGAACGGGTGTCAATCAGGATCGGGGGGTGGAGCTCCCGAATGCTCGGTGGAACCCCGCGTCCCGCCAAGGGCGCCGGGCGGCGGGGGCAGGAGGGGGACCCCGGAGTCATCCTCCACGAAACGCGTCCAGCTGCGGAAAACGGGGAACGGGGACGGAAGGTGCCCCGCACTGTCGACCAGGGAGAACTGGATTTCGTCCTTCTTGCCGTAGTCCCTGACCAGGATGATCAATCCCGAGGTGTCGATGCAGTCTTCGCACTCCCGGGGCAACGTGCGCTGCACGGTGGGGTTGCGGAAGTCGAACCTGTAGATCGGCAGGCCATGCGCCTTCTCGATCCAGTAGTAGTCGTGAAACACCTTCCAATCATCCACGAGGTCGCCGTTCCTGTAGTACAGCGCCCGCAGAGAGAGTCCGTCGTAGAAGTCGAGTTCGATCCCCTTGCGGTGCTCGGCATCCCTGGAGCCGTCGAACTCCCAGAACACGCGGCCCTCCATATGGGCCGTGACGTGCGCGGCATCGGTCAAGCTCACGAACCTCCACGTGTAGTCTTCCCAGGCGACCGGGTTCTTGCAGGCGGAGATGCCCACCGGGAGCAGGAGAGCGGCGAATACAAGTATGCGTCTCATGTGATGTCCTCCATGCCAACGTCCAGGCGGTGCGGCGCGGCGGGGACGGCGGGTCGGACGGAACCTGCGGTCCGCGGGCGGCCGACTGGTAGCTTCCCTAGATCATACAATCTGGGGGCTCGCGGCGTTCCGCGGCAAGACCGGAACTGGTTCGGGCGGACGCCTTGGCGAGCCGGATCGCCATTCCCGTCGAGACGCGAGCGTGCCCGTTCACGAGATTGGAAAGGGCCTGGCGACTCACACCGAGCACCTTGGCACCGTCGGCTACGCTGAGGCCCAACGGCTCCAGGCAGGAGAGGCTGAGAGCGAAGCCTGGGAGCCACCATTTGTATACCGCGATTGACACAATGTAACGTTGTCTGGGTGTGCCCATGTCGTGGGGAGGCGACTGGCGTCCAAGGGACGCGCAGTCCATTCTGGCCGCTTCCCTCCGACCCCCCTACACTACCCGCATGTCCCAATCGACCATGGCAAGGCCCGGCGTCAGGCGACTACCGTGTTCGGCGCGGTGTATCGCCTCGAACTGCCCCAAGGTCGGTACCTACATGGTGCTGGCGGCCACCCTTTTCGCCTCCCCCATCGCGGCCACCGCCCGCCCTTCCTCTCCCGCTCACGTCCATCCGCACCACCCCTCCTCCCGACCCGACGCCGTGCTGCGCGTCACCTTCTTCGATGTCGGCCAGGGCGATGCTGTCCTTCTCCAGGCGCCCGAGGGCCAGACCGCGCTGGTCGACGCGGGCCGCGGTTCCGACATCGTCCCGCTGCTACGCGATTTGGGAGTGGAACGGATCGACCTGATGGTCGCGACGCACCCCCACGCGGATCACATCGGCGGGATGGCCGGCGTAATCGAGTCGATTCCGGTGCGTTTTTTCATGGACAACGGAGCGCCGCATACGACCGCCACATACCGGGGCCTCATCGCGGCGCTGCAGGCGAGGCCCGAAATCACCTACCTGGAAGCCACGCCGCGAACCATCTCCCTGGGCTCCGCGACCATCGAGGTGCTTCCGCTCCTACCACGCGGCGGCGCGGAGCACAACGACCGTTCGATCACTCTCGTGTTGCGCTTCGGCGACTTTACCGCCCTGCTGAGCGGCGACTCGGAGGTGCGCCAGCTGACACACCTCACCGGGCTCGGGGTGGTGCCCGCGCTCACGCTGCTGAAGGCGCCGCACCACGGCAGCGACAACGGGTTCACATGGGACTTTCTGCAGGCGGCCCGGCCCCGGGTCGTCGTGATTTCGGTCGGACGCAACAACAGCTATGGACATCCGCGGCAGGCGGCGCTGGATGCGTACGCTGCAACGGCTCGCGAGACATTCCGCACGGATCTTCACGGTCACCTGCAGGTGCGCGGGTACGGTGACGGCAGCTACGTGGTGGTGCAGGGGGATCAGGTGGCTTCCGTGCGGACCGGGGGATGGAGGAGGGGGATGGAGGCGGTGGCGACAGGGGCGGCTACCGCGGGATCCGCAGCACGCGCGCACACTTCGCACGCCCAACTGCGGATCAGGGTCCGGGCCGACGCGCCTGGGAATGATCACCAGAACCCCAACGGGGAGTATGCTGTCCTGGAGAACTCGGCCGCCGAGGCGATCTCGATCGGGGGATGGCGCCTCTGCGACCTCGCCAACCATTGCTTCCAGTTCCCCGCGGGAGCCACGATTGAAGGTGGAGGACGGGTCGTGGTCCACACCGGCTCCGGCCAGCCGGACGGTGGACGCTTCTACATGGGCCGGCGCCAGGCCGTCTGGAACAACGACGGAGACACCGCAACGCTGTACGACTCGAAGGGTGCGACCGTGCTCGCATTCAGCTATTGACTCGCCCGGGCGAAGGGAGCGGGGCCGGCGGGGGAGGGAAGAAGCGCATATGGGTCGTCGACCGCGTGAACGAGCCGGCCGCGGTCCTGGTGGCCGACCACGACGGACGCTGCGCGGAAGTGCCCCTTGCGGGGCTGCCGACTGCGGTCCGGGAAGGCAGCGTGCTGCGGGTGCCCCACCCGGATGGTGAGCCGCAATGGGACGCGGCAGAGGTGGACGAAGAACTGCGCCGAGCCCGTCTGAACGAGGCCGAAGCGGCGCTGGCCCGCCTCCGCCGCCGCGATCCCAGGGGAGACATCGTGCTCTGATCTTGCCATACCTTACATCACAAGTTACATTGCATCGCAAGGTAATCGGGAAGAGCCACCGCTCGTTCAAACGAGGAACGAAAGAGTCAACTACAGTTCACATCAAGTAAACCAAAGTTCACATATCAGTCTTGGGAGGCGGTCATGTTCGACCTGGAGAAGGCAATTCGGAGGTGGCGAAGGGGTCTGGAGCACGGTTCGTCGCTGTCGACGCGCGAGCTCGACGAGCTGGAGGATCACCTGCGGGCGCGTGCGCAGTTGGAGTCGCACCTGAACCCCGGACTGCAGCCCGCCCTGGCATTCGCCACCGCGCAGGCAGAGTTGGGCGAGCCGGCCGCGGTGTCACGGGAGTTCGCGAAGGCGGGCAAGCCCAGGTGGCGCCGGTTGCTGGTGGCGGGATGGGCGCTTTTCGGGGTGTCCTTCCTGCTGCCGACCTTCTTCACGTCGGGTCCCGGCCTGGGGCTCTTCTCGCGGCCTTTCGCCACCGAGCCCTACTTCGGATACGAGGTGTTCTGGAAGCTGCTTTCGGAAGATGGCGAGCTCGCCAACGTGCTCGCGGCGTTGATACCCAATCTGGTTTTGGTGCTCACGTTGCCCGCACTCCGAGGCAAGCCGGGGAAAAGGCGGCGCGGGTTGCGGTGGTCCCTTACGACCGTCGGTGTGGCTACGCTGGCCCTGGCCTTCCTGGCGCCACGGATCGAGATGCGCGGGAACGGGTGGGAGCCGGTGTTCGCCGAACTCGGGATCGGCTTCTGGGTATGGTCGCTGTCGTTCGTCTGCGCCGCCTCCGCCCTCTGGCTCCGTGACAGCGGCCGGGCGATGTCCAGGTTCCCATACCGTACATGACAAGGTATATCGTACTGAAAGGTACAGGAGAGGTTCTGTGAAGAAACCGGTCTACAAGGAACTCGTGGCCGCCTCGTCGCGCCCGATGGTGCTCTCCATCCTGGCGGGCGGCGAGAACTACGGCTACGAGATCCTCAAGCAGGTCAAGCTGCTATCCGGCGGCGAGGTGGAATGGTCCGACGGGATGCTCTACCCCGTTCTGCACAGGCTGGAGCGGGACGGGATGATTGCGGGGCGCTGGCAGCTGACCGACGAGGGACGGCGGCGGAAGTACTACCGGCTGACCGATCGCGGGAAGAGCCAGCTTGCGCGCGACCGGACGGGGTGGATGGCTGTGCACGGAGCGCTCCAGAACTCCTGGGGAGGCGGTCGTGTTTGACCTCAAAGTGACAGCGTGTAGCGGGAAGCGAGGGCGGATCCCCGGCGTATGACGAGGAGGTCGCCCGGGAGCGTGGGAGCACAGCCTGGAGTGGACGGGGGGTTGAATGTTGCCGGGCGCGCAAAATTGCACACATGTGGGCATCCAAAATGGCACGGTTC
>JAPPGI010000058.1 GCA_028874985.1 Gemmatimonadota bacterium
CGGGCGCCAGTCTGTCGATACGTAATCATATTTATGTCCGCGTGTACTAGCGATCCGTGAACAAGGCCCCGCGAGCACCGAGAGCGGCGAGGCGCCGGGCCGCCACGTGGTTGTAGTTTCGCATCTTGTTGCAGTGAATGTGTTTGCATGTTGGACAGCCGGGATTCCCGCTGATTGACTCCCGCCGTTTTCGATTTCAGCCGCGAGCCCCGGTGTCGGTCTTCCAGAGCCTTCCGAAGCTGTCCTTCATCGGCCCTCTGACAGCACCGGAGCACCGTCTTGGCCGTCTTCCAGCCGCCGAGTCGGCGGAGCACCTTGAGAGGCTGGTCCATCAGGTCGGAGGCGAACTTGCGCCGCAACGAGTGCTGCGCCTCCCTCAAGGCATCCAAGGCCTCGGGAGTGACGGGCGTGATATGTTCGGAGCCGACTTGTCGTGCTCCGCGCGCCAGACGACGGTTCCGCCCTCGAAATCGATGTCGGCCCACGATCTGCGCAATCGAAAGCTCGCATGTGGAAGGCTTCTTGACCAGTCGAAGCGGTCACAAGCACGGAGTCCGCCGCCTCTATGGCAACGGTCGTGAGAACGTGCTCCGAAACCGAGACGGCAACCGCTGCCGGGTCGGCCGACCGGACTTCCCAGGTTCTGTCCCCGCCCTCGAAGAATCCGAAGCAATCGGGGCGGGAGAAGTGGTCCGCGAGGGACGTCTCCACCGTATCCCCGGCCAGCATGTAGAGGTCCGGCATCTCGCCATGCGGGTACCCGAACTCGGCTTCGCAAGGGGCGGCTCCTCCCGTACATGCCGGCGTCGCCGCGACAACGGCGGTCAGGGCGATGTTTCTAGCTGTTCTCATTTCCCGCCTCCCTATCTCTTCAGGTTCTTGAGCCAGGTCACCCGGATGTCGAGGGGGTCCCAGTCAGGCGGCTCTGCGGCCTTTTCCTTGACATCCGTCGGAAGGTCGACGGCTTGACGCGCCGCCGGGGGGATCTTGTCCACGGGTCTGTGTCGGGTCCCGGAAATTTCTTGGCTATTCGAGCGGTAGCTCACAAACTTCTGGGACACGACACCGGCGGCAACGTCAGCCGTCGAAGCGGCCGAGGTCCTCGGGACGGAGCTTGCGTAGGTGCTCCTCCAGCGTCTCGCCGCTGATCGCACCCTCGTCGCCCCCCGACTCCCCGTCGTCCGCCACCTCCACGGCCTGCCCCGCCGATTCCAGGAGGGCGTCGTCCGCGAAGATGCGCGCCTCCATTCGCAGCGCGATGGCGATCGAGTCCGAAGGCCGCGCATCGACCGAGATGAGGTCTCCCCCGCGGTCGATGATCATCTCGGCGAAGTACGTGCTGTTCTCCACCCGGGTGATGAGCACGTGCTGGAGCGTGCCCCCGAGGCCACCGAGCACCGAGACCAGGAGATCGTGCGTCAGCGGGCGCTGGAATGCGACCCCTCCCAGGTGCATGGCGATCGCACTCGCTTCGCCCGGTCCGATCCAGATCGGCAGGATCCGGTCGGTGCCGACCTCCCTGAGAATGACCACGGGCGTATTCGACGTTCGGTCGAACGCCAGGCTCTGAACGCTGACCTCGATCACCTGTCCATATCGCTTTCCGGACTCGCTCTCACAGCCCCAACACCGTCTTCAGGTCGTCTGCGCGATCGGTTCGCTCCCAGCTGAAGAGCCGTAACTCCCGATTCCCGGCTTTCACCGTACGGGGCGTACGGCCGAAGTGTCCATAGGCGGCGGTTGGACGGAACACCGGGCTCTGCAGCTCCAGCTCCCGGATGATGGCCCGGGGCGTGAAGTCGAAGACGCGCTCTACCGCCCGCGAGAGTTCCGGGTCCGGCGCTACACCGGTGCCGAAGGAGTCGACCCAGATCTGCACGGGATCCGGCCTGCCGATCGCATAGGCGAGCCGGACCTCGCACCGTGAGGCCGCGCCGGCCGCCACGAGGCTCTTTGCCGCCCAGCGTGCCGCGTAGGCGCCGGAGCGGTCCACCTTGGTGGCGTCCTTGCCCGAAAAGGCCCCACCCCCATGCCGTCCCATCCCGCCGTAGGTGTCCACGATGATCTTGCGCCCCGTCAGCCCAGAGTCGGCCGCGGGTCCGCCGAGGACGAAGCTGCCGCTGGGGTTCACATGGCAGACGGTGTCGTCGGGATCGAAGTGGTGCGCGGGGAGGGTCGGCGCGATGACCTTCGCGACGACTTCGTCGCGGATCTCGTCCTGCAACAGCGTCGCGCCCCGATGTTCCTCGGCATGCTGGGTGCTGACCACCACCGTGGCGATGCGGATCGGCTTGAAGCCATCGTATTCATAGGTGACTTGCGACTTGCCGTCGGGGCGCAGCCAGGGCAGCTCGCCCGACTTGCGCGCGGCCGCGAGTCGCCTGACGAGTTGGTGCGCGGCCGCGATGGGGGCGGGCATGAACTCGGGAGTCTCGTCGCACGCGAAGCCGAACATCATGCCCTGGTCCCCCGCCCCGCCCCCGTCCACGCCGGTAGCGATCTCCGGCGACTGGGGAATGAGCGCGACCCGGCACGAAGTCCCGAATCTCGGCCTCTCGTACCCGGCCTCCTCGATCACCCCGTTCACCAGCCCGGGCACGTCCGGCCGCGCGCGCTCGGGGTCGGCCCCTACCTCCCCCGCCACAAGGACCGTGTCCGCCGCCACCAGGGTCTCGCAGGCCACCCTGCCCTCGGGATCCTCGCGCAGGATCTCGTCGACGACGGCGTCCGAAATCTGGTCGGCGATCTTGTCGGGATGTCCCTCCGTCACGGACTCGGAGGTGAACAGGCTCGGGCTCAACTTGGTTGCTCTCCGGAAAGGGAAACGAAGCAGGCGGGCGCCGCGGAAGGTCCTGTAGCGAACACGGTTACCACCGCGGCGGGACTGTCATGGAAGAAGGAATCGGGCGAATCGTCAAGACCCCGCGGGGTACCGGCCCCGCTCCAGCGTGACCGCGAGGGACGCGCTGAGAGCCTGTTTCACCCGGTTGCCGGTGGGTGCCTCGAGCGCGGCGGCGGCCGCTGCGCGCACCTCGTCGAGACGGCAACACCGCACCAGCCTCCTGATCTCCGGCAGCGAACGCCAGGCGACGGACAGGGACTGGACGCCCAGCCCCAGCAGGAGGAGGGCTCCCAGCGGACGCGTTGCCATTTCCCCGCAGGCGCTCACCTCCAGGCCGGCGGTCTCGCCCGCACGCGCCGCCATCGCGATCTGCCGCAGGACGGCCGGGTGGAAGGGGTCGAAGAGGTGGGCCAGCCCGGTGCTCGTGCGGTCGACCGCGAGCGTATACTGAACCAGGTCGTTGGTGCCGATCGACAGAAAGTCGGCGTGGGTCGCGAGATTGCGCGTCGCGAGCGCCGCCGCGGGCGTCTCGATCATTGCGCCGACCTTCACCGGCCGCTTGATCTCGAAACCCTCCGCGCGCAGTTGCTCCGCGGCCCTGTCCAGGAGGTTCCGCACCGAGACCATCTCGCTCGCCGCGTTCACGAAGGGCACCATGATCCGCACGTCCCCGTGCACCGTCGCCCGCAGGATGGCGCGCAGCTGCGTCAGAAAGAGCTCGGGTTCGTCCCTGCACACGCGCACCCCGCGCCTGCCCAGAAAAGGATTGTCCTCGGGGGGTGTGCGCAGGAAGACGGGGAACTTGTCTCCGCCCAGGTCGAAGGTTCGAATGAAGACGGCCCGGGAAGGAAACGCCTCCGCCACCGATCTGTAGGCGCGGTATTGTTCCTCTTCCCCGGGCATGGTGCTTCGGCCGACGACAAGGAACTCGGTACGGAAGAGCCCGACCCCGTCGGCGCCGAGCCTGCGTGCCCTGGCCGCTTCGCCGGGCAGGTCCAGATTGGCGCGCAAGGTCACACCCTGGCGATCCAAGGTCACGGATTCCTCCCGCGGACTCTCGGTCCCCTCCCGCCTCCACCCGCGCATCGCGGCGCGGCGGCGCTCGAAGCGATCCGCTTCACTCGCGTCCGGTTCGATCACCACGCGCCCGGAGAGACCGTCCACTATGATCTCCTGGCCGTCCCGGGCCCGGGTGCTGACGTCCCCGAGTCCCGCGGCGGCTGGAATCTCGAGGGATCTCGCCAGGATCGCCCAGTGTGAGGTCCGCGTCCCCCCGTCGGCGGCGAGACCCACCACTCTGGACGGATCGAGGCGGGCCACGAAGCTCGGCGTGAGGTCCCGCGCCACGGCGACGGTCCCACCTGAATCGCCCACGGGTGACCAGGGATCGGGAAGACCCAGCAACCGGCTCAGAATCCTCCCCTTGAGGTCTTCGAGGTCGTTCAGCCGGTCCAGGACCATCGGATGGGAGGTGCGCGACCAGCGCTCCTTCAACTCCAGCATGCACCAGTCGAAGGCGCGCGCGGCCGAAAGGCGGCTCTCCGAAATGTAGCGCCTGGTACCCTCGACGACCTCCGGGTCGTCCAGCATCAGTATCTGGGGATCGAAGATGCGCGCCTCGATGGAACCGAGGCGGTTTTCCGTCTCGCGTTTGATTTCCTCGAGTTCGCACCGCGCCCGCCTCCGTGCGTGGCGAAAGCGCTCGATTTCACGCGTCCGCTCGTCGTCGGGAACGGTGACGTGCGGCGCGACGGGAACGTCTCGCACGACACGCCGCACCCTTCCCCGGGCGATGCCCTCGGAAGCGGGGAAGCCCTCCAGGATCACGCGAGCGACCCCGTCACTCATCGAAGCCGTCCCTGATCAGCCGGGCCAGCGCCTCCACAGCCCGGGCCGCATCCTCGCCTTCCGCGGTGATGGTGAGCGCGCTGCCTCGTTCCGCCGCGAGCATGAGCACCCCCATAATGCTCTTGCCGTTCACCGACAGCCGGTCCTTCGTCACCGTGATCGAAGAGGAGAAACTCCCCGCGAGCCTGACGAATTCGGCACACGGCCGGGCGTGCATGCCCGCCCGGTTGGGCACCTCCACCTCGAGGGAGCGGGTCACGGTCCGGCAGCCCCCGGAAAACCCCCCGCGACGGGCCGGGGGCGGTTGCCGCCGATGGCCGACCGGCCCCTGTCGGCGAGGCTCGGCACAAGCTCCTCGAAGGCGAGCTTCCGGTGGAATACGAAATCCAGGAGCATGGGAAGATTGACTCCCGTGATCACGGGGACGCCGGGGCGTTTCCGGGTGACGATCAGTGCGGCCAGGTGGCAGCTTCCGCTCGGAAGATCGGTGAAGATCAGGTTCCGGGGACCGGTGAGTTCGGCCAGAATGCATGCACACAGCTCCTCCCGCCCGAGCCCGCGGTTGTGCACCGCGCACAGGTCCTCCGGGGCAGCGCCCGCGATCTGGCGAACCGCACCCACGAGCCCTTCCGCGAGTCCGCCGTGGGCGACGACCACGCCCCGCGCCGGCTCACCGCCGGATTCGCGGGGGTCACTCATAGTCCTCGATCAGCGAGTCGCGGGGATTCATCGCCCGCCGCAGCCCGTCGTCGAAGCGCGTGGGAACATCGACGCCCGAGTAGGCCAGCAGCTGGTTCATCGCGATGACCTCGCTGATCGCGATCAGGTTCTTGCCGGGATTCAGCGGGATGATCAACCGCGGAATCTCCACGCCGAGGATCTCCACCGTCTCCCGGTCGAGCCCGGTCCGGTCGTATTGGCGCGTGTCGTCCCAGGCCTGCAGGTCGACGATCACCTCGACGCGCTTCCGCTGGCGGGTGGCCCGGGTCCCGAACATGGACGCGACATCGACGATGCCGATGCCCCGGATCTCCATGTGGAATCCCTGCCGCTCGTGCCCCTTCCCCATGAGCACGTCGTTTCCGCGCCGCGAGACGAACACCAGATCGTCGGCGACGAGCCGGTGCCCCCGCTGAACCAGGCCCAGGACGCATTCGGACTTGCCGATTCCGCTGGGGCCCGTGAAGAGAAGACCTATTCCGTAGACATCGGCCAGCGAACCATGGACGGTGGTGACCGGCGCCAGGACATCCTCGAGGTAGGGCTTGAGGGCGCGAAAGAAATCCCCCGTGACCATGCGGGTGCGGAAGACGGGCACGCCCGCCCCGGCCGCGGCTTCCAGGAACGGATCGGGTACCGCCTGGCCGCGCGTCACGAAGACCGCCGGGACGTCGTGGGCGAAGACGACTCCGAGCCGCTCGGCCACCTCCTCGGGCGTGAGGGTGGCCAGATAGCTCATCTCGGTCTTGCCGAACACCTGGGTGCGCCCCTCCGGGAAACGCGCGGTGTAGCCGGCCAGCGACAGGCCCGGACTCGACACGTCCGGATTCACGATTCGGCCGTCGAGAGGGACGCCCGGCGTGAGTAGCTCCAGCCCCAGCGTCATCTTCCTGGCGCCGAAGAGCTGCCGGACGGTTACCGGAGAGGTCACGGGCCGCCGGCTGCGGCCGCCGGGTCAGCTTGTGAAATCGGACGACGCATGGCGAAAACCCTTGCGCCGCGATCGGTCCCGTCTGAGGCGACGTCTCACGTGGGTATCGAGGTCGTCCAGGGCCACCCGGAAGTCGGGCCCCTCGCCGCGCGCGACGACAGGCTGGCGCCGGCGCCTGGAAACGATCGCTTCCACCGAGTGCGAACGGCCCTCGAGCCGAAACACCACGCTGACGTCCATCACCGCGGGGTCGAAGCGGGGCCATCGTCGCGAGAGAACGTCTACGCGCTTTCGCAGCAGTGTATCGACTTCACATCCGTGAGCGGTGATCCGTGTCGCCATCGCGTCGCTGCCTCCATGGTGGGGTTAGGGTGGGTGCCTCCGTCTACGGCTCCGGGTTTTCAGGGATTCATGGCACCGCCACAAGTTTATCAGCCCGTGACGGAAGGGACACCCCGCGGGAGGTTTCCCACCCCCCGCAACCCGCTGTCCGCGGCGCCGAACTGCGCCGTCGCCACCTCCCCCATGAGCCCGCGCAGCAGATCCTCGAACGCATCCGTGACGCCTTCCCAGGAGTACCGTTGCGCCATGTCATGCGCCGCGCGTCCCATGCGGTCGCGATTCGCCGGTTCCAGCGCCGCGGCCAGCGCCGCCGCCAGCGCCTCTCCGTCTCCGTGCGGCACGAGGAAGCCGGTCTCGCCGTGACGTACGGTCTCCCTGAGCCCGGGAGAATCGGAAGCGACCGTCGGGGTGCCGCACGCCGAGGCCTCGATGCTGGTGATTCCCCAGCCCTCCTTCGGAGAGGTGAGGGCGTGAACCCAGGACCTGGACAGCAACTCGTGCTTCTCTTCGTCGGGCACGAAACCCGCGAAGTGAACGCTGTCCCGCATACCGAGCCGCCGGGCGGTCGCTTCCAGGTGCGCGCGCGCATCTCCCTTGCCCGCCACGATCATCCGGACGTTCGTACCCTGCCCGCGCAGCCGCGCGATGGCGTGCAGCACGAGGTCGACCCGCTTGTAGCGCTTGAGCCGGCCCAGGTATACGACGGTGGGATCCGGGAACCGGGTGGTCGCCGGACCCAGCCCCTCCAGCTCAACCCCGTTGCGGATGACGGCGACCCGGGTGGGATCGAGGCCGCGCCGGGCGAGATCATCGCGCGTGCTGTCCGAGACCGCTACACACGGCAGCCCCCGGTACACGGCGGGAATGATTCGCTCGAAGAGCCAGGTGGCGGTGGCGAGCAGCGGATTCGCTTCCTTGAAGGCCGTGGCGCCGAAGAGGTGGTGGACGAGAAGGAGATGAACCCGGGCGCGGGCCCACCGTGGCGCCAGCATCGGCACCTTGTTCAGGTCCTCCACCGAGATGTCGAAGGGCTCGTCCCGGAGATGACGTTCGTAGTAGCCGGGCGCCGCCAGGTTGAAGGTGTGCCGGCCCCCCGTGCGATGCACGCGGATTCCGTCCAGTTCCGCATCGGGCGCGGCACCGGGCCAACCCGAGCACAGCAGCGTCACGCGGTGCCCGCGGCCGGCCAGCCGCCCGAAGACCTGGTGCAGGTGTTCCTCGGCACCACCCGCGTTGGGGTTTTCGCGATCCTGCCAGTTCGCGACCAGGATCCGAAGACGGGTGCGGGAGGGCAAGGTCGCGGGGCCCGCGGTCAGCCGGAGCGGGCGGCGTGGTAGACCGCGTCCAGCACGCCGTTGACGAAGCGCGGCGACTCCGTGCCTCCGTAGCGTTCCGCCAGGCGCACGGCTTCCTGGATCGCCACCTTGCCGGGCAGGTCGGTGAGGCACAGGATCTCGGTCGCTCCCAGACGCAGGATGCCCCGGTCCATAACCGACAGCCGGTCGAGGCGCCAGTTGTCCATGCAGGCGGCGATCAGCTCCTCGACCCGGTTGCGGTTGTCCGCGAATGTCTGCACCAGGCGCCGCAGGTACCGGATCCGGCCCGGAGCCACGGTCCGCTCCTGCATCGTGACGGCGAGCGCTTCGTCGAGCGTGGCCGAGTCGGCCAGGGTCTCCCAGCGGTAGTGAACCTGGAGAAACCAGGCCCGGGACCGGCTTCGGTCCCGGCGTCTCCGAGCCGCGATCGCCCGGCTCAAGACCGGTTCGCGTCCCTCGGATGCGACGCGTAGAGTTCCAGCATGTCCAGCACCGCGTCGGCGAATTCACCGCCCTTGTTGGCCCCGTGCATGTCGGCGCGCAGCATCGCCTGCTCGCCGGTGTCCGTGGTCAGGACGCCGAAGACGACAGGGATATCCGCGGTGAGAGCCACCCGCCCCAGCCCGTCGCTGGCCTGGCCCGCGACATAGTCGAAATGGGCTGTTTCTCCGCGGATCACGCAACCGATCGCGAGGATGGCGTCGTATCTCCCCGAATCCGCGATTCTCCGGGCCGCCTGTGGCATGTCCCACGCCCCCGGCACGTACAGCACGTTCACGGCCTTGGACGTGATTCCCCGTTCCAGAAGCCGCCGGCGCGCGCCCCTGAGCATCTGCTCGGTTATCAGACTGTTGAAGCGCGACACCAGAAACGCGATCCGCGGTCCGCCGACTCCCCCCGCCTCCTTCATCTCCCCACCTCCCCCTTCGCCGCGGCCCCGATCAGCGTGGCCGTTCCCGATACGTCGTTTCCGCCTGTCCACACCCCCTCGAACCGCTCCCGCCCCGTCACCTGCAGGGCGTACCCGTCGAGGCCCACGATACGCTTTCGGCTGTTGGTCAGCAGCCTGATCGAAGTCAGCCCCAGATCCAGCAGGATCTGGGCGCCGATGCCGTAGTCGCGCAATACCTGCCGCGGCGCCGCGGGATCCCTCTCCGCGGCCGGCCTTCCCACGGACCGGCGCAGGCGCTCGACCAGCCGGTCCCCGGCCCGATCCCGGTGTATGTAGACGATGACTCCCTCTCCCTCCGCCTGAATGCGCTTCATGGCTCCGGCCAGCAGACTGCCGTGGTGTTCCTCCAGCGACGCGAAGGTGTCCGCCAGCGGATTCTCGGCGTGCATCCGCACCAGGACATCCCGCTCTCCTCCGATGTCCCCGTTGACCAGTGCGATGTGCACCCGCTCGTCGATATCGCTCCGGTAGCCGATGAAGAGGAATTCGCCCCACGCCGTGCGCAACGGCGTCTCCACGACCCGCCTCACCAACCGTTCGCGCGCCAGCCGGTACGCCACCAGCTGCTCGACGGATATGAACCGGAGGTCGTGCTCCCGGGCCATCACGTCGAGCTCCGCCCTGCGCGCCATCGTCCCGTCCTCGTTCAGGATCTCGCAGATCACGCCGGCGGGCGCCAGTCCCGCGAGGCGCGCGAGGTCGACGGCGGCCTCGGTCTGGCCCACCCGGCGCAACACGCCGCCGCGGCGGGCGCGCAGAGGGAAGATGTGGCCGGGCCGCCTGAGGTCGTCCGGGACGGATGCCGGGTCGGCCAGGACCTGCACCGTTCTCGCCCGGTCTTGCGCGGAGATCCCGGTCGTGACCCCGAAGCGGCGGTGGGCGTCCACCGAAACGGTGAACGCGGTGCCCTGGGGGTCCGTGTTGCGGTCGGTCATGAGGGGAAGTTCCAGCGCGTCGGCGCGTTCCGCCGTCATGGAGACGCAGATGAGCCCCCGCCCGAACTTGGTCATGAAGTTGACCAGCTCGGGGGTGATCATCTCCGCCGCGCAGACGAGGTCACCCTCGTTCTCGCGGTCCTCGTCGTCGGCGACGATCACGAGCCTGCCTTCCGCGATGTCGCGAACGGCCCAGGCAACGGAGTCAAGGGGCATGGGCGAGGGGACTCCGGGGTAGCGACCCGGTGGCTTCGAGGATCCGCGCGACGTACTTGCCCACCAGGTCCGCCTCCGCGTTGACGGGATCTCCGGTCTCCAGGGCGGGGAAGTTCGTCCGTTCCCAGGTGTAGGGCACGATCGCCAACTCGCAGCGCCCCTCGCCGCGCAGGTCGTTCACCGTCAGGCTGACCCCGTTCAGGGCGATCGACCCGTGCAGAACCGTGGCGGCGAAGACGGCCTTCGGGAGTTCGAATTCGAGGAAGCGCGTCTCTCCGGAAGCCCGCCGGCCCCGAAGCGTCGCGACGCCGTCCACGTGCCCCTGCACCAGGTGTCCGTCCAGCCTGTCCCCGACTCTCAGCGCACGCTCCAGGTTGACCGCCGTGCCCCGCTCGTACCGGCCCGCGACCGTACGCTCCAGGGTGGACGCGCCCGCATCGACCGTGAATGTGCCGGTATCGGCGGCGCGGACGGTCAGACATGCGCCGTCCACCGCCACCGACTGACCGGCCGCGAGTTCGCCGGCGAAGGGAGCGCCGATGACGAAGGTGCGGCCGCCGCGCGCCCCGTCCACCGCCGCCACCTCACCGACGGCTTCGATGATCCCGGTGAACAAGTGGGGTCAGCCTCCACGGTCGAGGACGATGAGGGTGTCGCTTCCGAATCTCACCGGGTCGAGGCGTGCCTGCCACCCCCCGGCGGGCGGCGTGCGGGCTCCGGGGATCGTACCGGCGGCGTGCGGAAAGGCGGGGACCCCGCCCTCGCCGATGACGACGGGCGCGACGAAGAGGTAGAGCCGGTCCACGAGGCGCCCGGTCAGGAGTGACGCGGCCAGGACGCCGCCACCCTCGCAGAGGACGCTCCCCACCCCCCGCTCCACCAGCCCCCCCAGCGCGGCGGCCAGATCGAGTCCCCGCCGCGTCACCGGCACGGCGGCCACCTCGGCGCGCCCGGCCAGACGCCGTTCCAGCCCCCCGGCCGCATCGGACGCCGCCACCACGATCGCGCGCCCTCCGACATCTCCGTTCAGCGCCCGCAACCCCGCAGTCGCCTCGCCACGCCGGTCGAGCAGCACGGGCACGGGCGGGACCCGCGGCTTCACGGCCCCCCTGGCCGTCAGCAGCGGATCGTCCGACTTCCAGGTCCGGGTCCCCACCAGGATCGCGTCGAAACCGGCGCGCAGGCGATGAACCTCGGCCCGCGCCTCCGCCCCGGTGAGCCACACGCGCCTGCCTCCGCCCGGCGCGATGCGGCCGTCCAGACTCACGGCCAGCTTGAGCGCCACATAGGGCCGGGAACCCGCGGCCCGGTGGAAGAACACGGGGTTCTCCGCAGCCCAGTCGGCCCTGTCCCCGAACGGGCCGTCCACCCGGACCCCCCGCCGCCGCAGCCACTTCCCCCCTCCCCCCGCTTCCGCACCCGGCTCCGCGGCCCAGAAGACCGTGCGCGCCACCCCCGCCCGGTGGATCGCCTCCGTACACGGCGGCGTCTTCCCGGTGTGGCGGCAGGGCTCCAGGCTCGCATACAGCGTGGCGCCCCGGGCCCGCTCTCCCAGCCCTGCGAGCGCGGCGGCTTCCGCGTGCGGTCCCCCGAACTCCTCGTGCCGCGCTTCGCCGAGGACCGTCCCGTCCCGGGCCACCACCGCACCCACCATCGGGTTGGGATGCACCCGGCCCCAGCCGCCGCGCCCCAACTCGACGGCCCGGGCCAGGAAACGGCGGTCGAGCGCCGCAAGGCGGTCCGCGCCCGCCCCGATGCGGGGAGCCGCGGTCACGGAGTGACCCGGACGGAGACGGAGGCGAACCAGTGCCGGCGCGCGGGATCGTAGGCTCCCCTGCGATCGGCGAACGGATCCTCGACCCCATCCGCCCACCCGATTTCGGCGGATATCTGCGAGATGAGGAAGTTGTACCAACCCCCCGCGAAGTAGACGGTACTCTCGCTCGCCAGCACCACGCCCGCGACCCCGGGATCGTCCAGTCCTCCGGCAGCAGCAGCAGCCGCCTCTCCCGTGTAGCGGTCCCATCCCGCGCCGGCCATGAGCCCCAGCGCGAACCAGTTCTTTCCCAGAACGGCCCGCAGCGACGTGACCTCCAGTTCGGCCTCCACCTCGCCCGGGTCGCCGTCCCCGGCGTCGCCGGCCTCGATGGCCCGGTGCCAGCGCCTCGCCAGCGATACCGAGATCCCGGGAACCGTGAACGACTCCCGCAGAACCCCCACCCGCACCCCGAGTCCGACCCCCGACGACGGACCTGCGAAGCCCGCACTCCGCGGCAGCCACAGGTGTGAGAACAGGCCGGTCAGGTCCACGGACAGGATGCCCCCGACGCCCGGCGACAGCTGCATCCCGTCCACGAGGCCCGCGGCCACGACACCCCGCAGCCCGAACACGGTCAGGGTCTCCTCTTCCTCGAGTTCACGGACGGATTCACCGGAGAGCCGCGGCATCGCCAGCTGGACCCCGGCCAGCCCGAACGAGAACGCGATGCGGGGAACACCGCCCAGACGGTGGCCCGCCGTACTGGCCGTGCCGGGCACGTCGCTGCCCAGCGCCGAACCGAGACCCGCTCCCCGCTGGACCGCCAGCGCCGTCAGCGCCAGTTCCCGGCACGCCGCGCCCCCGGCGGGACTCTCCTCGGCGCAGACCCCGGCGAGTTCGACCACCCCTTCCGTTTCGGCACGTCCCCGGGGAAGCTCCTGTGCGGAGACCGCCCCGAAGAACCCCAGGCAGGAGGCGGCCAGCAGCCCGTGGGCCGGCGGGGCGTTGCGCAACGCGGCTACCTCCCTCCCGCCAGCTCGACACCCCGGCCCCGCACCACCTCGCCGAGACCCCAGGCAACGTCCCCCAGGGCGCCCAGGACCTCCGCTTCCCGCTCCGGCGACACCACCAGGATCATCCCCACGCCCATGTTGAAGACCCGGTACATCTCGGCCCCGGCCACGCCGCCTCCCCGCGCGAGCCGGCTGAAGACGTTCGGCACCGTCCACGACCCGATGTCCACGCGCGCCCCCAGGCGCTCCGGCAGCACGCGCGGAAGGTTCCCCGCGATCCCCCCGCCCGTTACGTGTGCCAGCGCCCGGATCCACCCGCGCTCCAGCAGCGGCCACACCTCCGCCAGGTAGGACCGGTGCACCCGCAGCAGCACCTCCCCCGCCGAAGCGTCCTCGCCCGGGAAGGGGTCGTCGACCCCCAGCCCCATCCGCTCGAAGACGATGGTCCGGGCCAGGGTGAAGCCGTTGGTATGCAACCCCGAGGAGCGGAGCGCGACCAGGCGGTCTCCGGGACGCACCGCCGCGCCGTCGACGAGGCGCTCCCGCTCGACGACGCCCACCACGAAGCCGGCCAGGTCGTATTCGCCCGGCGCGTAGAAGTCCGGCATCTGCGCGGTTTCGCCCCCGAGCAGCGCGCAGGCGTTCTCGCGGCAGCCGCGGGCGACTCCCCCCACCACCGCCGCCACCACCCCCTCGTCCATCTCGCCGGTCGCCAGGTAGTCGAGAAAGAAGAGCGGCCGCGCGCCCTGCACGAGTATGTCGTTCACGCAGTGGTTGACCAGGTCGCGCCCCACGGTGTCGTGCCGACCGCACATGAACGCCACCTTGAGCTTGGTGCCCACGCCGTCGGCGCTCGACACCAGCACGGGCTCGGACATTCCGCGCGGCATCGCGTAGAGCCCGCCGAAGGCACCCGGCCCCGACAGGGTGTTCTCGTCGCCGGCGGCGTCGAGCAGCGGCCCCAGGGCGCGCTTGGCCCGGTCGGCCGCGTCGAGGTCGACGCCCGCGTCCCGGTAGGTCAGGGGATCGTCCATGGTTCGTCGGCTCATCACCCCGGGCCGCGGGCAGGTTCGGGCCGGCGCGCGGCCGCTCCGTCCAGGTACGCGACCCTGTCTTCCAGATCGGACGGAGAAAGGCCCCGGAACCGATCGACCGAGAAATCCTCGACGGCGCAGGAGCCGGTTGCGGCTCCGAAGGCCACCGCCCGGCGGAGCGCCGCCGCGTCGAGCGATCCGGTGCGGTCGAGGTAGCCGAGGAATCCTCCCGCGAAGGCATCGCCGGCGCCGGTGGGATCGGTCATGCGGGCCGGCGGACACGCGGGACAGGTGAAGGACCAGTCGGCGGCGAAGAGGTCGGCCCCTTCCTCGCCCCGTTTCACCACCACCATCGCGGGACCCCGCTCCCGGATCCGCCGGGCGGCCCGCGCGAGGTCCGCCTCGCCGGCCAGCTGGCGGGCCTCCTCGTCGTTCACCAAGAGCACATCCAACCGGGACAGCACCCGCTGCAGCGCCTCGGGCGTGCGCTCGATCCAGTAGTTCATGGTGTCGGCCGCCACCAGGTCCGGCGCTCGCACCTGATCCAGCACCCCGAGCTGGAGGTCCGGATCGATGTTGCCCAGGAAGACCACCCCGGAGTCGCGCCACGCGGCCGGAATGACCGGATCGAAGTCCGCGAAGACGCCGAGACGGGTTTCGGTCGTCTCGCGGGCGCGGAAGTCGGCGCTGTAGCGCCCGCCCCAGAAGAAGCTCTCGCCGGGTCGCCGCACCAGGCCCGTGAAGTCCACTCCCCGCTCGCGCAGGAAGCGGAGCCGGGCGAGGGGGTAGTCCTCACCGACCACGCCGACGACGCGTACGCCGGTGAGCAGCGAAGCGGCGGCGCTGAAGAACACCGCCGAGCCGCCGATCACCCCGTCGACGCGGCCTGCGGGGGTCTCCACCGCGTCGAGGGCCACGCTGCCAACCGACAGAATAGGCATACTATCTGTCCGCTTTGGCAGGTGTACCGGAGGAACCTAGGTCCGAAAAGGACTCTCTAAGGGGCGTGCGACAGATGATGGGACAGATTTCCGTCACAATCTGTCTGCACTCACAACAGCTACTCACTCCTCACCATCCGTTGCGGTGCCTCGATGCCGAGCACCGCCAGCCCGTTGGCCAGCACCGTTCGCGCCGCCACGGCCAGCGTCAGCCGCGCGTTGCGGAGCGGCTCGTCGCCTTCCACCAGAGCCGCCAGTTCGGGACTGCGGGTCGGATGCCCGGCCTGGTACCACGAGTTCACGAGTCCGGCCGTGCGTTCCAGGTAGTCGCAGACCACGTGCGGCGCCCTCCCGCGCGCGGCCCGCCGCAGAAAGCCGGGGAACTCGCCGAGCCGGTTGATCAGCTCCCGCTCGGCCGGGGCGGCGAGTAGCGAAGCGTCCGCCTCGGGCGCGTCCGGTCCCTCCATTCCGTCCCACCCCCTGCGGCGTGCCAGTCGCGACAGCCGGCAGAGCCGGGCGTGCGCGTACTTGATCTTGTACACGGGGTTCTTGTCGGACTGGTCCAGCGCCAGGTCGAGGTCGAAGACGAGGTGGGCCTCGGGACGGCGCATGAGGAAGAAGTAGCGGGCCACGTCGGCCCCGACCTCCGCAACCAGCTCCGCGAGCGTGGTGTAGGAGCCCGCCCGCTTGGAGAAGCGCACCTCCTCCCCGCCCCGCTCGACGGTGACCATCTGGTGCAGGACATACTCGGGATACCCCGCGGGGCGTCCCAGTGCCTGCAGGCCCGCGCGCACGCGGTCCACGGTGCCGTGATGGTCCGACCCCTGCACGTTGACGACCTCGTGGAAGCCGCGCTCCCACTTGCTCATGTGGTAGGCCACGTCGGGCAGGAAGTAGGTCGCGGAACCGTCGCTCCTGACCATGACCCGGTCCTTCTGGTCGCCGAACCGCGTGGTTTGCAGCCAGTGGGCGCCGTCACGGTGGTAGGTGAGGCCGGTCTCGTCGAGGGCGCGAACCGTCTCCGCGACGCGGCCGTCGGAGTGGAGACTGCTCTCCGGGTAGTACTCGTCGAATTCGACTCTGAATTCGGCCAGATCCCGCTCCTGCTCCTTGCGGAGTTCGTTCACCGCGAAGCCGCGCATCGCCTCCAGCGCCGCCTCGCCACGCTCCTGCTCGTAGCGGCGGCCCTCGCACTCCAGGAAGGCGCCCGCAATCTCCCGGACGTACTCCCCGTGGTAGCCGCCGTCGGGAATCGGCTCGTCGTGGCCGAGCAACTGCTGGTAGCGGGCCCGCACGCTCTCGGCCAGGCGCAGGATCTGGCGGCCGGCGTCGTTGAAGTAGAACTCCCGGTGAACCCGCCACCCCGACCACTCCAGCAGCCGCGCGATCACGTCGCCCAGCGCGGCCTGGCGGCCGTGCCCGAGATGAAGCGGTCCGGTCGGGTTGGCGGAGACGAACTCGACCATGATCCGCCGCCCGCCTCCGTCCCGGCTCCCGCCGTAGCCGCCCCGCGTCGCAAGGATCCGGCGGAGCGTCCCCCCCACCGTAGCGGAGTCCAGGAAGAAGTTGAGGAATCCGGGTCCGGCGACTTCGATCCTCTCGACGCCCTCGATGCCATCGAGCCGCTCCCTGAGATCCAGCGCGATATCCCTTGGCCGGCGGCGCAGGCGCGAGGCGAGGGTGAGGGCCAGATTCGACGCCAGGTCGCCGTGGGCCGGGTCCTTCGGCCGGTCGAGGCGGACGCCCGCGTCCGGAGCGCCCAACCCGGCAGCGGCCTCCCGCAGCGCGTTCGAGATTCGCCGGGCGAACATGCGCTCAGGTGCTCTCGTCGCCTGCGACACCATTTCCCGGCTCCGACGCGGAACCGGCCGGAGCCGGGTCGCCACGCGGCTCTGGCCCGTCCGGACCCGCCGGCACGGGTGGGGCCTTCTCCCCTCCGCCCCCATCCGCCTCCTGGCGCGCCCTTCTCCTGTACTCCTCCGACCGGTGGTCGGTTATGTAGAAGCCATCGCCCCTGAAGAGAAACCCGGCACCCCCCGAGATCAGCCGATCGGCCCGGCGTCCACAATCGGGACAGGGTGCCCCGGGCCGGTCGCTCATCCTCTGGAAGACTTCGAATTCGCGGCCGCAATCGCGGCATCGGTACTCGTACGTGGGCATGGCGCGGGGCCGGGTCGGGGTGTCCTTTCGGGCGGCTCGCAAGCGTTTGCTCGAACAAAAGTAACACGCGCGCCGAGTCCGCCCGCCCGTGCGTCTCAAGGTGGATTGTCGTACGTCCCCCAGACGCTCCTGAGCGCGTCGCTGATCTCCCCGAGCGTTACCCCTCTCTTCACGGCCTCGATCATCACCGGCAGCATGTTGTCGTCACCGCGGGCGGCCGCGCCTACGTCAGCCAGCGACGCTGCCACCGCTCCCGGGTCCCGTCCCTTCCTGAATGCCGCCAACGCCGCCGTCTGCCGCGCCTCCAGCTCCCCGAAGTCGGGCCCGGCGGGCGGCTCGTGCGGTTCCCCGGTCGCGTGGCGGTTCACACCCACGACGACGCGCGTCCCGGCCTCCACCGCAAGCTGGTGCCGGTAGGCGGCGCGGTGGATCTCATCGCGCATGTGGTCGATCGCCTCCGGGGAACCGCCCATCTCCTCGATCCGCCACATGAGCGTCAGCGCGTCGGCCTCGACGCGGTCGGTGAGGTGCTCCACGAGGAAGCTGCCACCCAGGGGGTCGGCCCAGGCGGCGACGCCCGACTCCGCCGCGAGAATCTGCTGGGTCCTCAGCGCCAGCCCGGCCGCCGCCGGGCCGGGCAGCGCCAACGCCTCGTCGTAGCTGTTGGTGTGCAGAGACTGGGTGCCGCCCAGGACACCCGCCAGCGCCTGGACGGTGACCCGCACCACGTTGTTGAGGGGCTGCTGCGCGGTCAGGGTGGAGCCGCCCGTCTGGGTGTGGAAGCGCAGCCGGCACGACCTGTCCGAGGCACCGAAGCGTTCCTTCATCACACGCGCCCAGATCCTCCGTGCCGCGCGGAACTTGGCGACCTCCTCGAAGAGGTCGTTGTGCGCGGCGAAGAAGAAGGAGATGCGGGGCGCGAAATCCTCCAGCGCGATTCCGCGGGCCAGCGCCCGGCGCACGTATTCCACGCCGTTGGACAGGGTGAAGGCGACCTCCTGGGCCGCCGTCGAGCCGGCTTCGCGCATGTGGTAGCCCGAGACCGAGATCGCGTTCCAGCGGGGCAGTTCGGCCGCCGCGAAGGCCATCAGGTCGCTCACCAGGCGGAGCGAGGGCCGCACCGGGTAGATGTACGTTCCGCGCGCGACGTACTCCTTGAGGACGTCGTTCTGGACGGTCCCCCGGAGACGGTCGCGGGACACCCCGGTCTCGTCGGCGACGGCGGTGTAGAGGGCGAGCAGGACCGGGGCCGTCGCGTTGATGGTCATGGAGCACGAGATCCCGCCCAGGTCGATGCCGCCGAGCAGAGTGCGCATGTCCGCGATGGAGTCGATCGCGACGCCCACCCGGCCCACCTCGCCCGCCGCCATGGCCGCGTCGGAATCGTAGCCCATCTGCGTCGGAAGGTCGAAGGCGACGGAGAGGCCCGTGGTTCCCCGCTCCAGGAGGAAACGGTAGCGCGCGTTGGTTTCCCCGGCCGTGCCGAAGCCGGCGTACTGGCGCATCGTCCAGAGCCTTCCCCGGTACATGGAGCGGTAGACGCCCCGGGTGAAGGGGAAGCTCCCCGGCGCGCCCAGATCCTCACCGCCGCGGAAGCCGTCGGGCGGCCCTTCGAAGAAGGCGGGGGCGTCGTCCCGGCTCACGGCGTCTCCGGTTCCCCGAACTCGACCAGCACCTGACCCTTCTCCACCGCCTCACCCGGTGCGGCCAGCACCCGCGTCACCCTGGCCGCGCCCGGCGCCCGCAACTCGTTCTCCATCTTCATGGCCTCCACGATCAGCACGGTGTCTCCCGCTTCCACCACCTCGCCCTCGTCCACGGCCACCCCCACGACCAGCCCCGGCATGGGCGCCCTGAGGGACGCGACCTCCGCGCGCCCCCCGGCCGCCGCCGACAACTCCCGCACTCTGGCCCGGCGCGCATCCAGAACCCGGGCGGGAATGGTCCGGCCATCCACTTCCAACCGCCATTCACCCCCATGGCCACGGCGCGCAAGCAGCGCGAAGGAGCTGCCGTCGACAAGCAGGGAATGGCCGTGCGGCGGGCCGGCCGCGGCGAGCGATGCCTCGTGCTCGCGGCCTTCCACGGCGACCCTGCCGTCCCGGCCCACCTCCACCTCGCAGCGTTCCCCGAGCAGGGAGACCACGTACCGGGCAACCCTCCGCGGACCCTTCGCCGGCGAACTCATCGGCGCTCGCCGGGCCCAGGTGGCACGGCGGTGCCGACCCCGTGCGCCCACGGCGAAAGAGGACGGCCGGTTCGGCGGATGCGCGAGGCCGTTCCGTTTCCGCGCCTCCCGTGCTCGAGAAGCGCCGCCGCCACCACCAGCGCCTCGCGGCCGGCCGCCGGGACGTCCGCGGCGAAGAGCTCCGGGTGCTCTTCCAGGTAGGCGGTCGATAGCCGTCCGGCCAGGAAATCCGGCTCCTCCATGATCCGTGCGAGGAGGGGTGTGCCGGTGGAAACACCTCCGATCCTCAACTCTCCCAGCGCCCGCCTCATGCGCCGCACCGCCACCCCGCGGTCGGCGCCGTGCGTGATCAGCTTGCCGAGGAGGGGATCGTAGTGAAGGCCGACTTCGGTGCCCGCGGCGATTCCGCCGTCCCACCGCACCCCCGGACCGCCGGGAACCTCCAGCTCACTGACGACGCCTGTCGCCGGCAGGAATCCCTCGAAGGGGGACTCGCTGGTGATCCGGCACTCGATGGCGTGCCCCTCCAGGGGGATTCCCCGCCGCCGGAGCGGCAACGCCTCGCCCGAGGCGACCCGAAACTGCCATTCGACCAGATCGACGCTCGTGACCATCTCGGTGACCGGGTGCTCCACCTGCAGGCGCGTGTTCATCTCCAGGAAGAAGAACTCGCCGTCCCGGTGCAGGAACTCGACCGTGCCCGCCCCGACGTAGTCCACCGCCCGGGCCGCTCGCACCGCGGCCTCCCCCATCCGCCGCCGCTCCGCGGGGTCCAGCAGCGCCGACGGCGCCTCTTCGACCAGCTTCTGGTGGCGTCGCTGGATGGAGCACTCGCGCTCGTGCAGGTGCACCACGTTGCCGTGCGTGTCGCCGAAGAGCTGAACCTCGATGTGGCGGGGGCGTTCCAGGTACCGCTCCACGTATACGCTGCCGTCGCCGAATGCGGCTTCGGCCTCACGCACCGCGCCCGCGAGGGCGCCGGGGATGTCCTTCGCCCGCCGGACCACGCGCATCCCTTTGCCGCCCCCGCCCGCGGACGCCTTGAGCACCACGGGGAAGCCCGTCGCCCCGGCCGCCCGGCGCGCCTCGTCCGCCGAGGCCAGCGGTGTGGTGGTCCCCGGCACCACCGGAACTCCCGCCGCCTCCATCCTCCGGCGCGCCTCGGTCTTGTCGCCCATGGCCCGGATCGTCGCCGCCGACGGTCCCACGAAGACGAGCCCGGCGTCCGTCACGGCCTCGGCGAAGTCCGCGCGCTCGGCCAGGAAGCCGTAGCCGGGGTGGACGGCGCGCGCGTTCGCCCGCCGGGCCACCTCGAGCAGTCCGGCGATGTTCAGGTAGCTCTCGGCGGCCGGGGCGGGACCGATCGGGTAGGCTTCGTCCGCGTGGAGCACGTGGGGAGCGCCCCGGTCGGGTTCGGAGAAGACCGCGACGGTGCGGATCCCGAGCTCGCGGGCCGCGCGAATGACGCGGAGCGCGATCTCCCCCCGGTTGGCGACCAGTACGGATTCGAGCAAAGCCGCCCCTCCCGGGAGCCGGGCGAATGTCAGCCGGCGGGTGGCGGCGCCCGATGCGATGCGCGCCGCCGTCCGCCGGCCGAATGAGTGGTACGGGCAGCCGGTCCGCGGCAGGTGCGGCGGACCGGCGGGTGTCAGCTAATGGTACCCGTTGCCGTGGTCTCCGCGCCATCGCGCCAGATCCGGAACCGGATCTCTTCGTCGTCCTCGTAGGAGGAGAGAATGCGGTCGAGCTTGGCGATGTCGCCGACCCTCCGTCCGTCGACCGCGACGATCACGTCGCCGGGCCTCAGCCCCAGTGTGGAGTCGTCATCGACATCCGCGACCAGAACGCCCTCCTCCGTCCCGAAGTAGGAGCCGAGTTCGGGATTGAGTTCCAGGAGGTCGAGGCCGTGGCCCCCCTGCCAGCGGCCGCCCAGGCGAAACTCGTAGCTTCGGGGGGGAAAGCGAATTGAGGCTGACAACCGCTCGGGGATTTCGAGCGTGCGGAGGCGCGCGCCGAGTTCCCGCAACGTCTCGGCGTGTTCGAGGACGACTTGCTCCGGCCATGCCCGGGGAACCACCGTAAGGTTCAGCGTCTCCCCATCCCGGCGCACCGTCACTTCCACCGCCTCGCCTTCGGGCACCTCTTTCAGCAGAGCCCGCAGCCGCCGCTCGCGGAGGGATCCGCCGATGGGCAAACCGCGTTTCGCTTCGTCCTCCAGCGGTTCGGCCAGCTCGCGCCCGTCGATCCGCACGATGATGTCGTCTCTCCTGATCCCGGCCGCTTCCGCCGGCCAGTCCTCCATCACCCGAGTCACCCGCAGTCCACTCCGGCCCATGGTTTCAACATAGACGCCCAGGATCGGCCTGGTGTCCATCTCGTTCTCGTAGTACCGGACAATGGGGTAGCTCTCCTCCTCCTCTTCCTGCGCCGCGCCCACCGCCGTCCACGCCGGCACGGCCACGAGCGCCAGCGCCGCAAGTCTCCCCCACTCGGTGAACCGTGTCACTGCTGTCTTCCGGGCCATATCGCGTTCTCCCTTGTGTTGACGGGTTCCGGTCCCGCGGCTCCGCGGCTCGGCGAAGCCGCCCTGCTACAACCCCTTGAGACGCGGACGGCCGTCCCCGGGTTGCCCCCGGGGCCCGTCTCACAAAGGTATGTTGCCGTGCTTCTTCGGCGGATTGGAGTCCCGCTTGTCGACCAGCATGTCGAGCGCGTTGATGAGCCGGGGGCGGGTGTCGCGCGGGTCGATCACGTCGTCCACATACCCCCTCGCCGCCGCCACGTACGGGTGCGCGAACTTCTCGCGGTACTCCGCCATGCGCGCCTCCGTCTCCGCCTCGGGATCCTCCGATGCCGCGATCTCCCTGCGGAAGAGGACCTCGACCGCGCCCTTCGGCCCCATCACGGCGATCTCCGCCGTCGGCCAGGCCAGGTTGATGTCGCCCCGGATGTGCTTCGAGTTCATGACGTCGTATGCTCCGCCGTAGGCCTTGCGGGTGATGACCGTCACCTTGGGCACCGTCGCCTCGCTGAAGGCGTACAGCAGCTTTGCCCCGTGCCGGATGATGCCGCCGTGCTCCTGGCCGACCCCCGGAAGGAAGCCGGGGACGTCCTCGAAGACGACCAGGGGAATGTTGAAGGCGTCGCAGAACCGCACGAAGCGCGCCCCCTTGTCGGAGGCGTCGATGTCCAGCACGCCCGCGAGAACCGCGGGCTGATTGGCCACCACTCCGACGGCGTGCCCGCCCAGGTGCGCGAAGCCGGTGACCAGGTTGCGGGCGAAGCCGGCGTGCACTTCGTAGAATCCGCCCTCGTCCGCAACTTCGCGGATGACATCGATCATGTCATAGGGGCGATTGGGGTTATCGGGAAACAGTTCGAGCAGTTTCTCGCTGCGCCGGTCGTGCGGGTCGGCGTCGGGACCGGCTGGAGGCCGCTCCGCGTTGTTCTGCGGGATGTAGCGGAAGAGCGCACGCACGGCCGCCAGGCTCTCCGCTTCGCTGTCGTGCGCGAAGTGGGCGACGCCGGACGTCTCGGCGTGTACGTCGGCCCCGCCCAGGCCCTCCATGTCGATGTCCTCCTGGGTCACCGTCTTCACGACGCCGGGCCCGGTGACGAACATGAAGCTCGTCCGCCGCACCATGTACACCAGGTCGGTGATCGCGGGCGAGTACACGGCGCCGCCCGCGCAGGGGCCCAGGATCACGCTGATCTGGGGAATCACCCCCGAGGCGAGCGTGTTGCGCAGGAAGATGTCGGCGTAGCCGCCCAGCGAGACGACTCCCTCCTGGATGCGCGCCCCGCCCGAGTCGTTGAGGCCGATCAGGGGCGCCCCGTTCCTGAGAGCCATCTCCTGGACCTTGACGATCTTCTCCGCGTGGGCCTCGCTGAGCGAGCCGCCGAAGACGGTGAAGTCCTGGGAGAACGCGTAAACCAGCCGGCCGTCGATCGTCCCGTACCCGGTGATCACGCCGTCGCCGAGGATCTTCCTGGAACCCAGCCCGAACTCGGTCGAGCGGTGCGTGACGAACCTGTCCAGCTCCACGAACGACTCCTCGTCGAGGAGGAGGTCCAGCCTCTCACGCGCGGACAGCTTGCCGCGCTCGTGCTGCGCCTGCAGACGCGCCTCCCCTCCACCCAGCGCCGCTTCGCGCCCGAGAGTCTCCAGGCGCTCCAGCGCCTCGTTCATCCCCGGCCGGGGTACGCGACCGCGGTTCACCGGGTGGGCGGATGAATCGACGGGACCGACCGGCCCGGGGACGGGTTCGGCGGAACGGCCGCGTCCACCGCATGCAGGGCGCCCTGGAAGATACGAACGGGAAAATATCGGCGCGTGAGGCGGCCGTCGGCAAAGGCGTACGTCCCGGTGGCACCCTCGAAAAGGCCGATCCGTTCCAGCGTGGCCGCAACCTCCGCCGGCTCGAGCGCGCCCTCGTTGTACGCACCCAGCGCCATCCGCAGCAGATCGAAGCCGGTAGCCGGAACCGAGCTGTTGAGCGACCTGCGAAAAAGGGTCTCGTACGCCGCAACGAACTCCGTCGGCGGCTCGCGCGGCTCGCCGGGAGGCGCGGTGCTCAGGGCAACGACACCGTCGGTATGCCGTCGCGCCACCCCGTCGACAACCGACGGCGCGGTCCATCCCGCCGTGCCGGCGACCTGCACGTCCGTTTCGTCAAGTCCGAAGAAGGCGATCTGGGGAGCCAGGAGTTCCAGATCGGAGGGTGGCGCCGCCACTACCAGCAACGAAGGCTCCAGGGACTTCACCTCCAGGAGGGGTTTCTCGAAGGTGGTGGTACCGGGGGCATAGCGTATCCGTCGGCGAACGACGCCTCCCAACGATACGAAGGAACGCTGGAACGCGTCCATTTCGACGCCCTCGCGCGGACTGCGGGGGTGTACGATGACAGCGTTCGCGAAGCCCAGTTCCCACACGGTCCGCGACAGGATCCTCCCCGCCTGCGGATCTCCCGCGCCGATGCTGTACACGCCGCTGCGCCCGTAGGGAATCTGCCTGACGGTAGGCGAGAAGAACGCCATGTCGCGGGGCGCGGCTCGTGCCGCGGCACCCATGTTGTCGGCATCGAGCGGACCAAGAATGGCGAGCGCCCCCCGCGTCACGAGGGCAGCCGTACCGCGAACGCTCCCGGACGCCGTACCCTGGTTGTCCTCAACCACGAGTTCCACGCGGAGGCCGGCCTCCCGGGCAAGCAGCACCCCGATTTCCAGACCTTCGATGAAGAGGCGCGCGTACTCGCGCAGCGAAGGCGGTCCCGAGACCGGCAGCACCGCCCCGATCACGAGGTCGGCGGGCTCCTCCTCCGCGGAATCACGCTGCGGCCCGGCCTCCGCCTGCTCCGGACCGGCCGTGTCCGCGGGCAGCCGGTCGAATTCCCCGCCCCCCCAGCCGGCCGAGCCGGTCCCGGCCGCGGCTGCGCCGGCCGGATCCGGCCGACCGGGAATACCGATGGTACAGGCGAACGCCGAATTGATCATCAGGCCCGCCACGAACAGACGCACCACCGGTGCCGCGGACCCGGCATCCGGACTCACAACGCGCTCCCGGCCGTCCACGGAACGATCCCGCGTCGCACCGGGGGTGACGAAGGTGGGGGGGCGGCGGTCTGTTCCCCCTCGGTTCCTATTCTTCCGTTCGCTCCTCTTGCTCATCGGCGTCGACGGGCTCGGCTGTGTCGGCAGGTTCGGCGGCTCCGGTCGGCTCGGCGGCGTCAGGGGGCTCGGCGGCCGCGGCGGACTCGGCTGTGTCCGCAGGTTCGTCGGCGGCCGCCTCATCCGGCACCGGGGCCGCCTCCGCCTCGGCAGCGTGATCGGCCTCGCGTGGCCCAGCGTCCTCACGGTCTTCATCGGACCCCGCGGCTTCGTCCGGCCCGGCGGACTCGTCGGCTTCGACGGCCTCCTCCCCGGCGTCCCTCCGTCGCCGCGCGGGCGGCTCGACGACCTCGAGAACGATGCGCCGGTCGGAGGCGTCCGAGGATATCACACGCAGCGACACCGTGTCGCCGGCCTGGAAATGGTCGTCCAGGGCGTTGGCCGGGACGCCGGTATGGGAGCCGGGCACGAAGCCTTCCACATCGTCTCCCAGATCCACCACGACACCCCTGTCCTGGAGTCGCGCGACACGGGCATCAGTTTCGTACCCCTTGGAGAACCGCGTCACCAACCCCGGCCAGGGGTCTTCGTGCAGCTGCTTGATGCCTAGGGAGATACGCTTGTTGTCCGAGTCCACGTCCAGCACCATGACCTCGACCTGCTCGCCCTTCCGGACCACCTCCGAGGGGTGTTCCACGCGGCGGGTCCAACTCATGTCCGAAACGTGAACGAGTCCGTCTATCCCCGCCTCGATCTCCACGAACGCCCCGAAGGAGGTGAGGTTCCGTACGGTTCCCGTGAGCCGTGTACCCGTCGGGTACTTCAGCGGCAGAGCGAGCCAGGGGTCCTCCTCGATCTGCTTCATTCCGAGCGAGATCTTCTCCTCCTTCGGATCGACCTTGAGCACGACCGCCTCGATCTCGTCTCCGATCGCCACGAGCTTGGAGGGGTGACGCACGTTGCGCGTCCAGGACATCTCCGAGATGTGCACGAGCCCCTCGACGCCCTTCTGCAGCTCCACGAAGGCTCCATAGTTGGTGATCGACACGATCTTGCCGCGCACCCTTGCGCCCACGGGATAGCGGTCCTCGATGTCCGTCCAGGGGTATGGCAGCAGCTGCTTGAGACCCAGGGAGATACGCTCGCGTTCCCAATCGATGTCGAGCACCTTGACATCCAGCCGGCCACCGATCCTGACCACCTCCGACGGATGTCCGACCCGTCCCCAGGACATGTCGGTGATGTGCAGCAGCCCGTCCAGTCCACCGAGGTCGATGAAGGCGCCGAAGTCGGTGATGTTCTTCACAATGCCTTCCCGGACCTGTCCCGTGAGCAGCTCCTTGACCAGAGTGGACCGCTTCCTCTTGCGCTCGTGCTCCAGAATCACCCGGCGGGACACGACGATGTTGCGACGCCGCTTGTTGAGCTTGATGATCATGAACTCGTACGTATCGCCGATCAGGTCCTCGATATTGGGAACCCGCCTGAGTGCGATCTGCGAGCCGGGCAGGAAGGCGTCCACCCCCATGATGTCGACGGTGACGCCGCCCTTGATCTTGCGGGTCAGCAGGCCCTTGACGGGGCGGTCGTTCTCGTATGCCTCCTTGATCAGCTCCCAGACGCGCAGGAAGTCCGCCTTCTTCTTGGACAGGACGACCACGCCGTCCTCGTCCTCGAGGCTCTCGAGAAGCACCTCCACTTCACGCCCGGGCTCGACCTCATCCGGATCCTTGAACTCCTCGAGCGGAACGGCGCCCTCGCTCTTGAAGCCGAATTCGAGGATGACCGTGGACTCGCTGGTCCGCAGCACTCGGGCCTGTACGATCTGGCCCTCGCGGATATCGCCGGCGGCGGTGCGATGCTCGTCGAGCATGGCCTCGAAGGCGTCCCGGGAGACGTCGAGGATCTCTTCGCCGTAGGGGTCGTGGAGCAGTTCCGGCGAGATTTCATCCGAGGGAATCGTGCCCGCGGGATGGGAAGCGGCGGAAGGGCCGGGGGGGGCGTCGGTCGCCGACTGGGGATCCTGGGGTTCGTTCATTTGCGCATCGCCAGCAGGCAGCTAGCGCTCCGGTTACCACTCCGGCTCGGCGGGAGGCGCGGGCAAGCCGGGTTGAATGATGGGGTTGCGGCTCACAGGCCCGGCCCGCGGGGCCCGGAACCGCTTCGTCTTCTTCGCCGTCTGCCGAACGGACGCCCGCCAGCGGTGCCGACTCTGCCGGGGTCCCGACAGGGTACAGATTTAAATGATAGCGGAAATCGAATCTCAACGGGATACTCGCCGCGCTTTCTCCACCAGCCGCACGATGCGATCGATCTGCTCGTCCGGTTCCAGGCCGGTGGTGTCGATCACGACCGCGTCCGGGGCCCGGCGGAGGGGTGCGACGCGGCGGGACGAGTCGCGTTCGTCGCGCCGTCTGAGCCGGTCGGCCTCCGCCTCGATCTCGGCCGGGCCCGGACTGCGCTCACCGCGTTGCAGGATGCGCCTGCGCGCCCTTTCCCGGGGGTCCGCGTCCAGGTGGACCTTCACCTTCGCGTCCGGAAACACCACGGAGCCCATGTCACGTCCTTCGGCGACCAGGCCGGCCCCTGCCCGGGCGGACCGCTGCAGATCAAGGAGGCCGGATCGCACGGCCGGAATGGCCGAGACCTGCGACACCCTCGCCGTGACCCGCTCACTCCGCAGATCCCGCTCGGGTATCCGGTTCCCGTCCAACCACACCTCCATGCGTCCCTCTCCCCATTTCACGTCGATTTCGAGTGCCGCCAACTCCTCCGGGGTGACCTCCTCCAGCACCGCATCGGCGGTTCCCCTCTCGATCAGGCCCAGTGTGACGGCCCGGTAGACCGCACCCGAGTCCAGATGGCGAAAACCGAGCCGGAAGGCGACGGCGGCCGCGGTGGTCGACTTTCCCGAGCCGGCCGAACCGTCGATGGCGACCACCAGGCAACCGGCTTCGGGATTGGCGGCGGCATCCCCGCGTGCCGCATCGCGGCGGGTGTACGCGGTCCGTCCGCGCCGGTCACTCGCGCTCCGGTGCGGCAAACGAGCCAGCAGTTTCCAGAAGCCCGGGAAACTCACGTCCGCCACCCCGGGATCGTCCACCCGGATGTCGCACCCGGGGGTGGCCCCCAACACCCCGAAGCACATGGCGATGCGGTGGTCGCCGAAGCACTCGGCGGCGCCGGCGAGGCGGCCCCGGGTACCCTCGATCTCCAGACCGTCGGGAAGCTCCTCCACCGCCACCCCGATCCGCCGCAAGTTCAGGGCCAGCGCCGTCAGACGGTCCGACTCCTTCACCCGCAACTCCCGTGCTCCGGTAATCCTGGTGACACCCTCGGCCCGGGCCGCCAGGATGGCCAGGACCGGAACCTCGTCGATCATTGCGGGAATCTCCGCGCCCCCCACCTCCACCGCTCGCGGCGGCCCCATCGGGGCAGCCACCCGCAGGTCGCCCACCGGCTCACCACCCGCGGTCCCCCGCTGAGCGACATCCACCCCTATCCCCATCCTGGCAAGCACGGGCAGGAGACCCGTCCGCGTTCCGTTGAGGCCGACACCGCGCACCGTGAGCGCCCCCCGGCAGCCGGAGAGCACGGCCCACGCCAGCAGGAACGCGGCCGACGAGAAATCCCCCGGAACCTCCATGTCCAGGGGTGCCAGCCGCGTGGGGGGCGCGGGGACACCGACGCTCCAGCCTCCTTCGACCGCCCCTGCGACAACGCTCACCCCCATGGCCTCCAGCATCAGCTCGCTGTGGTCGCGCGACCGCCTCGGTTCGCACACCTCCACCGCCACCCCGGCTCCCACCCCGGCCAGCAGCACGGCACTCTTCACCTGGGCGCTCGCCACCGTCCCCCGGTGGCACAACGGGACGAGCGGCCCGCCCGTGACCCGCATGGGGAGCCGGCCGGGGACTCCCAGGCAGTCGATTGCCGCCCCCATCCGTCTGAGCGGCCCGACAATCCTCTCCATCGGCCGGGACGTGAGGGACTCGTCCCCGGTGAGCACCGCCGTGAGCGGCTGCGCGGCCAGGGCGCCGGCGAGGAGCCGCGCCCCGGTTCCGCTGTTTTCCAGATCGAGAACCCCGTCCGGCTGCCGCCAGCCCCGCAGTCCCCGGCCCCGGATCCGAAGATCACTCTCCGGAGACCCCTCCAGGCCTCTGATCTCGACCCCCAGCCCGGCCAGTGCCCGGCCGGTCGCCAGCGGATCCTCACCGCGGAGCACGCCGCCGATCCGGCTCTCCCCCTCGGCCAGCGCCCCCAGAATCAGCGCCCGCTGGGTGATCGACTTGTCGCCGGGAACCCGGACGCTCAGTTCCCGCCCGCCGGGAAGCGCCTCTCCGCCGGTCTCAATCACGGTAGCCGATCTCCAGTTCGAGCCCGTCCCGCGCAACCCGCGAAGCCGGGAAGACCGCGCGCGCCTGCTCTTCCAGCCGGGCGGGGGTCTCGGAGTAGCGGGCGGATAGGTGGGTGAGCACCAGCTCCCGCACTCTGGCCCGCGCGGCCACCCCGGCGGCCTCGGCGGCGGTGGAGTGCCGGGTTTCGCGGGCCCTCCTTCCCTCTCCGGCACCGAAGGTGGCCTCGTGTATGAGCAGGTCCGCCCCCATGGCCATCTGGACGGCTTCGCGCGTGGGTCTGGTGTCGCCGCTGTAGACCACCTTCCGCCCCGGGCGAGGCTGCCCGACCACATCCTCCGGCGAGATGACCCTCCCCCCGACCTCGATGGCCTCGCCGCGGTGCAGGCGGCCGAAGAGAGGACCTTCGGGAATACCCATCCGTCGCGCCGCTTCCACGTCGAAGCGGCCGGGCCGGGCCTCCTCGACCAGGGCGTAGCCGAGCGCGGGGACGCCGTGCTCCGCGTGAAACGCCTGCACCGCCCACCCGTCGAAGTCCACCCTGCGTCCGGGGGCCAGCCCCTTCACTTCGACGGGAAAGGCCATTCGCTCCGCCCCAAGGCGCACGGCCGCATGCAACGTCGCCTCCGTCCCGACGGGGCCGTAGACCGTCATCTCCTCCTCCCTTCCCTGAAGTCCCATCGTCCGGAGGAGGCCGGGAAGGCCTAGGAGGTGGTCCGCGTGTGCGTGCGTGATGAAGATGTGGGCAAAGGAGAAGCCGGTTCCGTATCGCATGATCTGACGCTGCGTCCCCTCGCCGCAGTCCCACAGGAACGACTCCCCCTCCCGCTGCACGGCAATGCCGGACACGTTCCGGCGCACCGTGGGACGTGCGGCGGCGGTGCCGAGGAAACGTACTCGGATCATGGAAGCGGGTTCCCGAGGTGGGGCGGCGGGTCGAACAGGCTGCCCTAAACTGTAGCAGACCGGCGCTGCGGGGGAGTCCCCGGCGCGCGGGACTCGCTTGCCCGCCCGCTGCGCCGGATGCTACGATGCGGCCACCAGAGCCCGACGCGGACGCACCCACGTCGCGGGGGCGGCGGCGGCAGGCCGCCGCCGGGTGTCCGCGCGGGTGCCGTACCACCCAGCACCGAGAAAGAAATGCGCAACCATTCTCCCGAAGCCGACGGAGACCGGCAACCCCCGAACCGGCGCGACTTCCTCGGCTCGGCGGCCGCCTTCATCGGGGCCTCCGGGCTCCCCGCCTTCAACGCGCAGGCCGTGGACATCGCGCGCGAGCTCGCCGGCCACCCGGGCTCGCCCGCCGACACGGCTGGGGACGAGAACTTCTGGGCCGAGGTGGCCCGGGCTTTCACCGTGGACCGGACGCTGGTCAACCTGAACAACGGGGGCGTGAGCCCCTCGCCATCCTTCGTGCAGGACGCCATGAAGCGCCACCTCGACTACTCCAACCTGGCGCCCACCTACACGATGTGGAGGGTCCTGGAACCCCAGCGCGAGGGCGTTCGCGCCCGCATGGCACGGGAGTGGGGCGTGGACGCGGAGGAGGTCGCCTTCACCCGCAACGCGTCGGAGAGCCTGCAGACCTGCCAGTTCGGGTACGACCTGAAACCGGGTGACGAGGTCCTCACGACCACCCAGGACTACGGGCGCATGCTGACCACCTTCCGGCAGCGGGAACGCCGCGAGGGGATCGTGATGCGGCAGATCAGGGTCCCCGTTCCGGCCGAGGACCCCGCCGAGGTGGTGCGCCTCTTCGAGGAGGCCGTCACGCCCCGCACGCGGCTCATCCTCATGTGCCACATGATCAACCTCACGGGCCAGATCCTTCCGGTGCGCGAGATCGTACGGATGGCGCGGGGGCGCGACATCCCGGTAATCGTCGACGGCGCCCACGCGCTGGCGCACTTCCCGTTCAGGCTGCCGGACCTCGAGTGCGACAACTACTCCACCAGCCTCCACAAATGGCTCTTCGCCCCCCACGGGACGGGGCTGCTCTACGTGCGGCGCGAGAGGATCCCCGAGATCTGGCCGCTGATGGCGGCCTCCGACGGCCTGAACGAGGACATCCGCAAGTACGAGGAGATCGGCACCCACCCCGCCGCCAACTACCTGGCCATCGGCGAAGCGCTGACCTTCCACCAGGGGATCGGCGCCGAGCGGAAGGCCGAACGCCTGGTGTACCTGCGGGACTACTGGGCGAACCGGCTGCTGGAAGACGACCGGGTGAGCCTCAACACCAGCCGGAAGCCCGGATTCGCGTGCGGGATCGGCAACGTCCACGCGGAGGGACTCGAACCGGCTGCGCTGAGCACCTGGTTGTGGAACACCCACCGGATCATCACGAGCCCGATCGGCCACGAGGAGTGCACCGGGCTGCGGATCTCGCCCAGCGTGTACACGACGCTGGAGGAGCTCGACCGCTTTTGCGAAGCGATGGAATGGGCGATCGCGCACGGGTTGCCGCCAACGTAAGGGCGGTGACGAGAGCAAGTCCTGAAACCCACCGGCGGTCCCCGCGTCGCGGGCTTCGGGCCCTGGCCGCCGGAGTCGCGGTGCCGGCGATTCTGGTGGCGGCCCCGGCGGCCGCCGGGACGAGCCCGCTCCACACCGAACTGAAGGAGTCGGGCCCGGCGGCGGACACCGCGCTGGAGGCGTCCCCCGACGCGGTCACCCTCACCTACACGACCGACGTGCAGCTGGCCCTGAGCATCGTCACCGTTCGGGCCGCGGGTGCCGGCGGGGCCGTGGCGCCGGCTGGTGACCTGGCCTACCTCGCCGACGAAAGGCACGATGTGCTTGTGCTGCCGCTGAGCGAGCCGTTGGGGCCGGGCAGCTACACCGTGGCGTGGACCACCGCGGGTCCGGATGGCCACAGGATCTCGGGCGACTTCGGGTTCCGGGTGGAGCCTCCTGTCGAGGAGACGCGGGGGGACCCCCCGGGAGCCGCGGCGGCTGCCGTCGATTCCGTGACGAATGTGGGAAATGTTCGCCGTGAGACCGCGCAGGCCGGCACCGCCGTGTCCGGATCCCGATTCCCGTTCAGCCGGACCTTCAACCGGCTCGTCCTCTACCTCGGGATCCTGGCGCTACTGGGCGCAGTGGCTTTCCGGTTTCTGGTGCTTGGCCGGTTTGCGCGCGGCGGCAAGGCGCGCGACGTGGTCCTGGCCGCCACGCGCCGGGTCTCGCTCGCTGCCGGCCTGGGGCTGGGGATCCTGCTGGCGCACCTTCCCCTGAGCCTCCTGCACCAGGCGGCGGTCTTGTTCCCCGGCGACATGCTCGGAAATCTGCGCGCGGTGGCCACTGGGACGCCCTGGGCAGTGGGCTGGTGGATGCAGCTGGCCGGCGCGCTGGCGGTCGCCATGGGTCTCGCCGTCGCGGGCAAGGGTGGAACTCGCCACGCCGGGTGGCGGATCGTCGCTCTGGGTGCCCTGACAATCCCGTTCTCACCGATACTCTCCGGGCACGGGTGGGCGGACAGCCCGCGCGCTCTCTCCGCAGCGGCCACGTACCTGCATGTGGTGGCCGCGGGGGGCTGGGTGGGGGGACTCGCCTGTCTGCTGTTCGCGGGGCTCCCGGCGCTGAGTGGACGAGGCGCCGGGGACTGTGCGGATGCACCTGGAGTCGCCGGAATGGTGGCGGCGTTTTCGCGGGTGGCCCGGATCGCCGTGGCGCTGCTGCTGGTCACCGGTGCGGTCAAGGTGTGGATCCACGTGGAGTCCCTCTCCGATCTGTGGACCACGGCGTGGGGGAGGTCGCTGCTGGTCAAGGACGTTGTCGTCGCCGGGGTGCTGGCTCTCGGCTTTTACAACTGGCGCTTCGTGCGCCCGGCACTGGAACGGAGTCCCCGCATCGGACTCATCCGCAACCCGGCCACGATCGAATTGCTTCTCGGCGCCGCGGCCGTCGCCGTCACCGCGTACCTCGTCGCGCAGCCTCTGAGCTGAAGCGTTCACGGGACGCCTTCCTGAAGTCGACGCCCCCCGGCGCCTGGAACGCCCTCAACCCGAATTCCGGCAATATCGCGATCAGGTGGTCGAAGATGTCCCCCTGGAACCCCTCGTAGCTGGCCCACGCCGTGTCGTTGGAGAAGCAGTAGACCTCGATCGGCACCCCTTCCGGCCCGGGCGCCAGCTGCCGCGTCAGCAGCGTCATATCCTTGTGGGTCTTCGGATGCGCCTCCAGGTACTTCTGCACGTAGACGCGGAAGGTGCCCAGGTTTGTCAGCCGCCGGATTTCGGGAGTCACCTCCGGGTCCCCGGTGTTCTTCTCCTCGTTGTAGCGGGTGATCGCGGCGACGCTCTCGCGCATGTGGTCCCGCAGCAGCTCGCGGCGGGAGAGCTCCTCCACCTCGGCCTCGCTCAGAAACCGCACCGAGTTCATATCGAGCCTCAGCGACCGCTTGATGCGCCGCCCTCCCGACTCCGACATCCCCCGCCAGTTCTTGAACGACTCCGTGATGAACTTGTTGGTCGGGATCGTGGAGATCGTCTTGTCCCAGTTCTGCACCTTCACCGTGTGGAGGGCGATGTCGACGACCTCGCCGTCGCAGCCCGCCTGCGGCACGCTCACCCAGTCCCCGATCCGGACCATGTCGTTCGACGCGATCTGTATGCTGGCGACAAGCGACAGGATCGTGTCGCGAAAGACCAGCATGAGCACGGCGGCGAGCGCGCCGAGTCCCGACAGGAATACGACCGGCGACCTCCCGGCCAGGACGGCCACGATCACCACGGCGGCGGCGATATGGGCCACGAGCGTTGCCACCTGGAGGTACCCCTTGATGGGTCTCGACTTCGCTTCGGCGTAGCTCTCGTTGTAGATGTCGTTGACGGCGTCCAGGAACGCCTGGAAGGCGCGCACCACGGCGAACGCGATGTAGGCGGCCGCCACGCGCCGGACGAAGGTCCACGCCAGGAGCGGCATACCGACGGTCGGTGCAGCGCCACCCGCCTCGAGCGCGGGCCCGATCCCGAGGTAGGCCACCACCGCCGGAACCACGCGCGCCAGCCGTCTGAAGACGCCGCGTTCGATGAGGCGGTCGTCCCAGGTCGAACGCGTGCGCGAGGTAACTCCGCTGATCACGCGGTGCAGGATGCGCGAAGCCACCCAGCCGGCGGCCCACGCCGCCATCGCCAGCGCGGCCGCGGCGGCCGCCAGGGACGGCCAGTACTCGGGAAGTTGCATACTCACGGTTGCGTCGCCTCTCTTCGCCCGGTTCCCCGGCCGGCAGCTCGAGCGCCGGCCATGTGAATCCTCTCACAGGGGGTGGGCCCGGTGGCCGGCCATTCGCCCGCGGCCGCGGGGCTTGCGGTGGAGCGCACGGGCACCGCACCTTCGCACGGTGGCGGACCTGGCCGGAATCGGCGAAAGCCGCAGTGCACTTCACCGGAGGCCGGATGACCGGGAGCGCGGCTCCCGCAAGCCGGGAGGACTCCCCGCGGGCCGCACGTATTCTAAACCATTGCCACCACAAGTCCACGGTAGCCCATGATTCGAATGGCCCGCGACGCCGGCCCCCGACCCCCGATCCTGCCGGACCGGATGCGCATCAGCGTCAGGCCCGTGTACTCGGTTGCGCATTCGCTGCCCCCCGAGCGGTACGTGTTCGCCTACTTCATCCGGATCGAGAACGTCGGCGACGACACGGCGCAACTCTTCTGGCGTCACTGGAGAATCCACGATGAGGCCGGCGGCGACCAGGAGGTCAGCGGGGAGGGCGTGGTGGGGCAATGTCCCACGCTGGCCCCCGGCGACTTCCACGAATACAACAGCTTCTGCGTGCTCGAGGGCCCGAACGGGTTCATGGAGGGCTACTACCACTTTCGCCGCGCGGACGGGTCGGTCTTTCGCGCCGAGATCCCCAGGTTCCTGCTGCGGGCGCCGTCGCAGGGGGGCGGAACCCACCTCGCCTGAACGCCCGGCCCGGCGCCTCGCCGCTCTCGGTGCTCGGGCGGCCTTGTCCACGGACTGCTATGTTCAGGAAACCCTCGCGGGCGAGGTTACGTACCAGACGACAGGCCTGCCATTCCCTTGCAACCCGACCGCATGCCCCTCCCCTGCTTCCGCACCCGCGCCGCCCTCGTTCTCCTTGCATTTCACGTCCTTGGGGCTCCGCTCACCCCGGTGCGGGCCCAGCACGATGGCCGGATGTGGGGGCGCGCAGTGACGAGAGACGGCGACATCCATGAGGGTTTCATTCATGTACGCGCGGCCAGGAGCAGCGGAAGCTGGGCCGATGTCCTCCTGGCCTCGCGGGAGATTCCGGAGGAGCATTACCGGGACTGGACCGACGCGACTCGTGGGGGCAGGAGCCACACCCGGGTGCTTGAACTGAAGGGTCACCGGATTTCATGGGTGGAGAAACACCCGGCGTTCGTCGGGCCTTCCCGCGTGGGAGTCCGCTTCGGCCACATCGCAGAGCTGACCTTCGACGACGAGGGGCGGCCCACGGCGACGATTCGCTCGCGGCACGGAACGGAACCGGCGCCGGGCGACACCGTGACGCGCCACTCCGGAGGGGAGGTCCGTATCGAGTCGTTCTGGCGGGGGGCGGAGGTGTGGGTCGACAAGGGAGACGGTTCGGCAAAGTTGCGGGGGCGTGACATCGAACAGGTCGAATTCGGGCCCGCGCCGGCCGGCCGCGTCCCGGCGTCCCTCCGGTTGTACGGGACTGTCGAGGACAAGTTAGGCCGGTCCTTCACGGGTTTCGTGACCTGGGACCTGCGCGAGATCCTGGAGTCGCACTTCCTCGTCGGGTTCTGGGAGGACGTGCCCGGGCTGGCGAACCCCTGGAGATCGGACGAATACCTGCGGTCCTTCCGCTTCGCCGATATCCGCTCGCTGGAGCGCACTCCGTGCTTCGCGAGGGTGATCCTCAAATCGGACTCGGTAGTGGAACTCTGCAACGAGCCGCTGGAACCGGATCCGGAGCCGGTGCAGATTTCGGACCCGGCCCTGGGACTGGTGGAGGTGGAGTGGCACCTGGTCCGGGTCCTTCGCTTCGAGCGCGCACCCGGCACCCCCGGTTACGACGCCTTCGACGGAGGCCGCCCGCTGTCCGGCACGGTCGTCACCAGCGAAGGCGAGGAGATCGCCGGGCGGATCCGCTGGGACGCCGACGAGGAGTGGTCAAGGGATCTGCTCCAAGGGAGTTCCGACGGTGTCGAACTGTCAATCGAATTCGGGAATATCGCGCACATCGAGAGGAAGGAGCCCGGGGGGGCGCGGGTGACGCTGCGCGACGGGCGCTCGTTCCACCTGACGGGCGGAAACGACGTGGACGAGGACAACCGCGGCATCTTCATCTTCTCCGCTGCAGTGGAGGAACCGGCCGGCGGCCGGTCCGTCGCCGAACGGCGCTACGTCGCATGGGAGGACTTTCGCGAGGCGCGGTTTCACCTCCCGGACGACCCGGGGTCCGGTTGGTGAGGACGTTCACGGTCGCGCTCACGCTCGCCACGGGAGTCGCCGTCGCGGCGCCCGCGCGCGCCGGCGCCCAGTCCGGCTTCGCCCCCGACACCTTCGAGGATTCGGTGGCGCACCGGCTCTACGCGGCGGCCCGGGCCAACTGGAAGGCGCTGGACGAGTCCGTCCTGCGGTACACGGCCGTGATCCGGCAGAGATCCGCAACGGCCATGCGCACCTTCCTCCGGGACCGCGTCCTCTACCACAACGAGACGGCCGTGCGGGCCTTCTGGGAGCGGGATCACAGGCCGGTCATCCAGGTCCTCGGAACCCGCTCCGAGTATCCGGGGCGCGTGATCGAGGACGAAATGGACTGGCTCGACGACCTCTCCTTCGACCGGCCGTTCGAACCCGGGAGCGACCAGCTGCTCTTCGGGATCCCCGACCAGGACGTCCTTCCCCTCGAGCCGCGGGACGACGGATTCTGGCTGGCGCATCCCCTGGGCGGGGGAGCCGACTCGCTCTACCGCTTCCGCAGCGGCGACACCATGACGATCTCCTTCCAGGACGGGCGCCGGCTGAGGGCGATCCAGCTGGACGTCCTTGCCCGGGAGGCGGACGCCAACAGGATCAGCGGAACGCTGTGGATCGAACCCGAGTCCGGAGCGCTGGTTCGGGCCGTGTACCGGCTGAGCCGGAAGTTCGACGCCATGCGGGACATTCCCGACCTCGAGCGGGAGGAGGAACGCGGGACCTTCCGGTACGTGCCCGGGCTGTTGAAGCCCTGGACCTTCGATCTCACGGTGGTCGCGGTGGAGTACTCGCTCTGGGACTTCCGGACCTGGCTCCCCTACGCCATGCACCTCAAGGGCGAGGCTGCGGCGGGGATCTTCAGGTTCCCCCTCTCCACGGACGTTTCCTACGAGATCGAATCGGTCACCCTGGCGGAGAACGGGAAGGCGGACCCGGACGGGGACGCGGAGGCGGTCCATCCCGTCGCGGCGCCCCCCCTCAAGGAGGTGCACTTCGAGACCCGGGCCGAGGCGATGGCGTTCATCGCCCAGCTCTTGTCGGGTGACGAGGGCGTGGAGTACGAGCACCTCGACGATACGTTGACAGTTGTAGTCAACCGCTCGTCGGTGATCGCCCCCAGGGAGCGCCATCTCGTGTACGAGAGCCCCCACCTCCCTCCGCCCATCTGGCACGACGCGGCCGGGTTTCCGTCCGACGCCGAACTGGAGGAGCTCGTCGAGCGTCTGGGCGACCTCCCGGCTCCATCCGTCGCCAAGGCCGCGCTGGGTCTCCATTGGGGCTGGGCGCGCCACGATCTCATCCGCTACAACCGGGTGGAGGGTCCCGCCTTCGGGGGCGGCCTGGAGTGGGAGCCGGGCAAAAGGTTCCATGTGCGCGCCTCTGGGTTCTTCGGGCTGTCGGACCTGAGGCCCAAGTTGCGATTCGACCTTGAACGCTCGACGGTTCAGCGCCGGTTGTCGCTCGGCACCTTCCACGAGTTGCGGGCGACCGATCCTGACGGCAGACACCTCGGCTTCGGCAACTCTCTCAACGCGTTCCTCTTCGGCCGCGACGAAGGGGAGTACTACCGGGCCACCGGGGTCGACCTGAGCTGGCGGCCACCCGACGGAGCGCGCGAGTCCCTTGTCCTGCGCGCATGGGCCGAGCGGCAGAGCGCGGTGAGCAACACAATCGATTTCGCCCTTTTCCGGGCCTTCGACGGCGACGGGACGTTCCGCTCCAACCTCGAGGCCGACGACGCCGAGGAGACGGGAGTCGAACTCAGGCTTTCACCGTGGTGGGGGCACGACCCCGGCGGCATCCAGCTGGGAGCCGAAGTGGAAGGTCGCTGGGCCTTGTGGCGGGCACCGGGCGAGGACCGCCGGAGCGACTACCGGCAGGCCGGTGCCACGCTCCGGGCGATCATCCCACTCGCGGGCGACGGCTGGCTCAGGTGGAACCTGGGTTTCGAGGCGGGGGCCGGGTCCACCTGGGGTGAAGCGCCCGCGCAGCGCTCCTGGTTCCTCGGCGGGGCCGGGTCGCTGCGCGGCTATTCGGCCTCCGTCATCTCGGGCCCGTCCTTCGCGCGGGGCCGGGTCGAGGTGTCCCGCACCTTCCACGCCGGATCCGCAATCCTCTTCGGCGACGCCGGCTGGGCCGGCGACCGAGACGCCTTCGAGGCGGACGAAATCCTCTACGGCATCGGCGTGGGGGGCAGTATCCTGGACGGGATCGTCCGCCTGGACCTGTCGCAGGGACTCAGGGGGCCGAACAAGCGCTTCCGCGTCGACCTCTACCTGGACGCGATTCTCTAGGCCGTGGAGAACGCCCGAGCGGCGAGGCACCGGGCTGGAGAGGCGCGACGAGAGGGGAATAGCGGGGCCATTCGCCCGAGGAACATGCCGGGGGCGGGACTCGAACCCGCATGGGACTGCTCCCGGGGGATTTTAAGTCCCCTGTGTATACCGATTTCACCACCCCGGCCGAGCATCAATCATACCTGGTTCCGCCGATCTACGTGAAGCCGTTCGTCAGGACGCACAGGAGCCACGCGGCTCCCAACGCGCCCGAGATCCATCGCCGGAACGATTCCCGGACTCACTCCATTCCGCGGATCACTTCTTCAAGCAGATCAGGATCACCCCACCGGCGGCCTCGTCTCCGTAGAGCGCTACGGCCGCAGCACCCTTGATCACCTCTAATCTCTCGATGCCCTTGAGATGCGGCCACGGCGTTGGATCCGGCCACGGCGCTGCATTGCCGTCGTCGTCCAGTGCGTTCCCGTGCATTGTGACCCGGACGCCTTCGATGATCAGGAGGGGCAAGGGTGGCGACTCAGCCATCCCCGAGAACTTGCCCCCCCACAGATTGTCCCGGTCGGACTGCTTCGGACTTTCGGCCACGGCTTCGACCATCTCCGCCACCGAGGGCCGGCCCCGCGTGAAGATCCGGATGGCGCCGTTGGCACCCTCGTCGCCGTAGATCTCCCGGGACTTCGCACCATTGATCACTTCGACGCGATCGACCACCCCTTCCCTCCTGAGGCCGCTCTCCGACCAGAGCCGGACCGATTCGGGCAGGTCTTCATAGCGCGCGACAGGCACGTCGTCCACGAACACGAGCGGAGCCGGGTCCGAGACGAACCATTCGGCCAGATAGCCGTCGTAGGAGCCCTGGGTCCATCCGGAAGGTTTGCCCCGGGGCTCCGGGGCCTGAACCTCGAACGCCTCGTCGATCGCGTCGCCGATTTCCGTCGGCAACCGCACGTCGCACGCCGTCACCAGTGCGCCCACCGCCACGCAGGCGAGAATGGCCGCGCGGCCCGCACCCAGCTTCTCTTGCTTCTCACTCATCGTCTTCAATCTCCTTTCAAGCAGGCTCCTGGATTTCCCCATCGCGGGGACGAATCCCCACCAGCCACGGGACCGGGTTCCCGCGTTCAGGAGGACCGTGCCGTAGTCGGCGACTCCGATCCCCGACGCCAGGACCCGTTCATCGCAGTCCATTTCCACCGCGGCGCGAAGCCGCCGGCACATCCACCAGATCGCCGGACTCCATGGGAACACCGCCGCGGCGAGGCCGCCATAGAGCAGCGCGAGATGGTCCCGGGCACGCGCATGTTCCTCCTCGTGCCGGATGATCGCGTCCCGGACACCCGGCTCAAGCTCCGACACCCATGCGGGGACGACCACCTTCGCTCTGGTGACGCCGACCAAGGCCGGACCGAAGCGGCGGGAGACGTAGACCGGCGTTCCGGCCACCCCTGTGCGCTCCCAGCGGCGGCGCCTCCAGCCCATGACCAGCAGCACGCCACCGACAACGAGCATGGCCGTCAGGGACGCGGTGCCCCATGCAAGAGCCGCAATCCTGCTCGGATTCACGCCCCCGGGAACGGAAAGGGCCGGAGTCACGCTCCGGGCGTCCGCCACAGGTGCTCCGCTGACCAGCGACACGACGGCCGTCGTGGCCTCCAGCACCGGGGGAGCGACCGGCGCGCGCGTCCTTCCGGCCAGAGGGACTGCCACCGCCAGGGTCAACGCCGCGAGCCAGGCGAACCGGCGCGGCCATCCCGCGGAGACCGCCAACCGCTCCAGCGCCCATCCGCCAATCGCGACGATCCCGCCGACCAGCGCCGCATACGGAATCCAGGCAATCATGCCCGCGTCTCCCCCCTTTGCCACAGCACGCTCACGAGGTTCGGCAGTCGGTCAATAAAGCCCCGCGAGTACCGAGAGCGGCGGTCATCCGCTTTTCCCTCCATTCACCCTGGCGTTCTTGCTTGTTCAGCTGGTCCCCGCAGGTATTACCCCGCCGGTTCACGAAAGTTCTCGTACATGGATACGGTACTACGGTAGGGGAGCAGGTGCGAATTTGTCAACGACAATCTTCGTAAACGGTCTCCGTCGCAGATGGCCGGAGGGCGGTATTGGGATCAGAGGATCGTCTTCCCAAGCGCGGAGGCCACCAAGCCCACCGCCAGGACGGCCGTGTGATTACGGTCGTCCAGGACCGGATTGAGTTCCACGACATCGAGGCTGAGGAGCCGGCCCGAGCGCGCCGCCTTCTCGCACACGAGGTGTCCCTCGCGATACGTCAGACCACCCTGCGCCGGTGTGCCCACCCCCGGCGCGACGAGCGGGTCGAGTGCGTCGAGATCGAGAGACAGGTGGAATCCGGCGGTTCCGGCGTTGGCGCGTTTCAGCGCCTCGTCCATGCAGGTGGCGACACCCCTTTCGTCGATCTCCGACATCGTGAAAACCCGTAGGCCGACCTCCGAAATGAGTTTCTTCTCACCCGCGTCCAGATCGCGGGCGCCCAGAACACTCGCATTCTCCGGTCTGATGCTGGGCAGTCGCCGGGTGAGGCGGTGGTGACCGTGTCCAAGCAGCACCGCCAGCGACATTCCGTGGATGTTCCCGCTGGGGGTGGTCTGGGGACGGTTCATGTCCGCGTGAGCGTCCACCCATATGACGCCGACGGATTCCCCCAGCCGCCGGTAGTGCGCCGCCACGCCGGCCACCGATCCGATCGAAAGCGAGTGGTCCCCGCCCAGGACCAACGGAATGCACCCGACCCCCAGGCCCGACTCCACCACCTGACGCGTCTGCTCGGTCACCTTGGCGATTTCGTCGAGAAAGCGCAGCGCGGTCTCGCCGGCCCCGGTGGTCTCGAGCCCGCCGGCGGTGATGGTACCCAACTCGAGGATGTGATAGCCGATGGACTGCAGCTCGCGCGTGATCCCCGCGATTCGCAGCGCCGAGGGCCCCATGTCGACTCCGCGGCGCCCCGCGCCGAGGTCGATGGACACCGAAAGAAGCGCGATGTCGCGGTCGGCGAAATCGTTCATGGCGCGAGGGCGGGACGAAAGCGAAGCGGGATCGCCGGTCTCGGCATTTGGTCGCGGGCAACTGTAGACACTACCATATCCGTCGGTTACACGGCCGGTATCGTTCAAGGTCCGAACGCCGATGTCGTCGACTGCCCGTCCGGCGGCGTCGGATTGGAGTCTACTCAAAGATAGGGATTCGGCGCATGCGCTACCTCGAGAGCGGTCGGTGGACGGCCGCGCTGCTGCTCCTCTCGCCCATGGCACTTCCGGCCCAGGAGGCCGGCAAGGACCCCGACCGGGGCCTCCCGCTGGAACCGGCGCACTGGGCGCGCTTCACCACCAGCGAGGGGACCTGGATCTCGCTCGACGTGAGTCCCGACGGACAGTCGATCGTCTTCGACATGCTGGGAGACCTCTACTCCATGCCCGCTGCCGGAGGCAACGCGACCAGGCTCACCGGCGGCATGGGCTACGACATGCAGCCGCGCTTCAGCCCGGACGGAGAACGGATCGCCTTCGTGTCGGACCGGAGCGGCGACAACAACGTCTGGCTCATGCCCGCCGCGGGAGGCGAGCCGCGGCAGCTCAGCAAGGGGATCGGAAGCCGCTTCCTGTCGCCGGAGTGGATGCCCGACGGCAAGTACGTCGTGGTCTCGAGAGCGGCTCCCTTCGCCGGACTGGAGAAGCTGTGGCTCTACCACGTTGACGGGGGAACGGGCCTGGAGATGGTCGGAGGGAGCGGCGGCCAGCGCATGCTGGGTGCGGCGGTGAATGCCGAGGGGCGCTACATCTGGTACGCGCAGCGCTTCGGCACCTGGCAGTACAACGCGATCCTTCCGCAGTACCAGCTCTGGGTCTACGATCGCAGGTCGGGGACCCGCACGCCCATGAGCAACCGGTACGGGTCGGCCTTCCGGCCCGCTCTTTCGCCGGACGGCACCCTGCTGGCCTACGGGACCCGCGAGGACGCCGAGACCGGGATTCGGCTCCGCGACCTCGCCTCGGGAGAGGAGCGGTGGCTCGCCTACCCCGTCCAGCGCGACGACCAGGAATCGACCGCGTCGATGGACGTGTTGCCGGGGTACTCCTTCACCCCCGGTTCCGACGCGCTGGTCATCTCCTACGGCGGCCGTATCTGGCGGGTGCCGGTGGACGGCGGCGACCCACGGGAGATCCCCTTCACCGTCGAGGCCGAGATCGCGATCGGCCCCGAGGTCGAGTTCGAGTACCCGATCGAGGACACGCCGACCTTCACCGTGAAACAGATCCGCGACGCGCGTCCCTCCCCCGATGGCGCCCGGATCGCCTTCAGCGCCCTGGACCGCCTTTACGTCGCCGAGTTGCCGGACGGGACCCCGGAGCGCGTCACCGCCGACGACGTGGGCGAGTTCCAGCCCGTGTGGTCCCCGGACGGGCGTCACATCGCGTACGTGACCTGGGACGACGACAGCGGCGAGGGCCATATCCGGCGGGTCTCCTCCGGGGGCGGCTCCGCCACGAACCTGACCACGGAAGCGGCATTCTACCGCGAGATCGCGTGGTCGCCGGACAGCGAGCGGATCGTGGGGATCCGAGTGGACCGGCGCAACATCCGGGAGTCCCTGGGCATGACCGCCGGGGGGTTGGCCGCGGAACTCATGTGGATCCCGGCGGACGGCGGCCCGGCAACCACGATCGGACCCACGCAGGGGCGGCGGCGGCCTCACTTCACGCAGGATCCGGACCGCATCTACTACTACGGCTTCGCAAGGGCCGACGCCGTTCCCGGCTCGCCCACGCCGCCGGCTCCGACCATCGCGCTTTCCTCCGCCAGGTGGGACGATACGGACCGGCGGCGGCACCTGCGGGTTACCGCTCGCGCGGACCTGTCGGCCGGCGGTGTGCCCGTCGGCTACCGGTATTCCGAAACGAGCGACCTGGCGATGCCCGAGGTCTTCGACGACGACGAGCCACGCGAACTCATCCTGCGCCTGGGCGCCGGAACGGTGATGATGGCCCCGCTGGGCGACCTCGCTCTGGCCCGGATAGGCGACGACCTCTATGCGGTCACGGTCCCGGACCTCGGGGCCACCCTGCCGACGGTCGACGTCACCAAGCCCGATTCGGCCGGAGTCCCCGCCTGGAAGCTGAACCGGCTGGGAGTCGAATTCCCCACCTGGGGGGCGGACGGACGCACGGTGCACTGGTCGCTGGGCAACGGACTCTTCACCTACGACCTGGACGCGGCCGCGGGCGACCCCGGCTACGAAGCGGCCGAACGGCAGATCGCCGTCACCGCCGAGCGTGACATCCCCCGCGGCACGGTGGTTCTGCGCGGCGGGCGGGCCATCACCATGAACGGCGGCGAGATCGTCGAGAACGCCGACGTCGTCGTGACGGACAACCGCATCACCGCGGTGTCCGCGGGGCCCGGAGAGGTGCCCGAGGGCGCGCAGGTGATCGATGTCGGCGGCAAGACCATCCTGCCCGGCTTCGTCGACACGCATTCGCACATGTGGAACCTGTGGGGTGTGCACTGGGAGCGTTCGTGGCTCTACCACGCCAATCTGGCCTACGGTGTCACCACCACGCGCGACCCCCAGACCGCCACCACCGACGTGCTCGTCTACGAAGACCTGGTGCGCGCCGGCCGCATGACCGGTCCGCGCGTCTATCACACCGGACCCGGCGTCTTCTCCCGCGACTTCGTTCGCAGCTACGAACACGCGCTCGACGTGCTCCGCAAGTACAGCCGCTACTACGACACCAAGACCTTCAAGATGTACATGTCCGGCAACCGCCGTCAGCGCCAGTGGCTGATCATGGCCGCGCGCGAGCTCGGCCTGATGCCGACCACGGAGGGCGGGCTGGACTACCGGCTCGACATGACCCACGCCATCGACGGCTACCCGGGGATCGAGCACAACCTGCCGATCATTCCGACGTACGGCGATGTGGTCGAACTCTTCGCCACCTCGGGAACGGTCAACACGCCGACGCTGCTGGTGACGTACGGAGGCCCCTGGGTCGAGAACTACTACTATACGCGGGAGGACGTCTTCGGCGACGAGAAGCTCACCCACTTCACGCCGAAGCGCGAACTCGACATCAAGGCGCGGCGCCTGCAGACCGATGGACCGGGGCCCGCCGGGTGGTTCATGGAGGAGGAGTACGTCTTCGACAGGCACTCGGCGTGGCTGAAGGATCTCGTGGAGGCGGGCGGGCGGACCGGAGTGGGCAGCCACGGACAGCTGCAGGGACTGGGCTACCACTGGGAGCTTTGGGCACTCCAGGCCGGTGGCATGAGCGAGCACGACGCGCTGCGGGTCGCCACGCTGATGGGTGCCGAGGCGATCGGGCTGGGCGCCGACCTGGGATCGATCGAGCCGGGCAAGCTGGCCGACCTCGTGATCCTCGACGCCGATCCGCTCGACGACATACGCAACACCAACACGATCGACAAGGTCATGATGAACGGACGTCTCTACGACGGCGACACCCTCGACGAGTTGTGGCCCCGGCAACGCGCGGCTCCCTACGAGCCCTGGAGGCACACGGCTCCGGATGTGAGGGCCGGAATCAGGGGAGGTGAGAAATGAGTGCGCGAGCAATGGCATCGTCCATCCGGCGCGGGCGGTCGGCGGCCGCGCTCGCGGCCCTGTTGCTGGTGTCGGCGGCGGCTCTGGCGCCCACGGCCGAGGCCCAGTTCAGGGGCGGCGGCGGCCGGCCCGATCCCCTGCCCCTGTGCGCCGCCCGCACAGCCGAGTTCACCGCCGCCGAAGGCACCTGGATCTCCCTGGACGTGAGCCCCGACGGGCGGACGATCGTCTTCGACCTGCTGGGCGACCTCTATACCATGCCCGTCACCGGGGGCAAGGCGTCACCCCTTCTTACGGGAATGGCGTACGAGGTGCAGCCCCGCTTCAGCCCGGACGGCGAGTCGGTCGCATACGTATCCGACAAGAGCGGGGGCGACAACGTGTGGACCATGCGGCTGGACCGCACCGACACGACCCAGGTGTCGCGGGGGAATTCGAACCTCTACCTGTCTCCGGAGTGGTCCCCCGACGGCGAGTACATCGTGGCGAGCCGTTCCGGCGGGCTGGGCGGCGCGGCGCAGCTGGTCATGTACCGGGCGGACCGCGGGTCGCCGATCTCGATCCCGGGATCCAGCTTCCAGAAGAGGATCGGGGCGGCCTTCAGCCCGGACGGGCGTCATATCTGGTATGCGGCGGCGTTCGGGGACTGGTCCTACAACGCGACCTTCCCGATCTATCAGCTCTACCGCCACGACCGCGAGACCGGCGCGACCACCCTGATGACGAATCGCTACGGTTCCGGGATCCGGCCGGCCATCTCCCCGGACGGAAGGTGGCTGGTATACGGCACCCGCTACAACGCGGACACGGGACTGCGCAAACGCGACCTGGAAACCGGCGAGGAATCGTGGCTGGCCTACCCGGTGCAGCGTGACGAGCAGGAATCTCGCGCACCTCTCGACGTGCTGCCGGGTTACAGCTTCATGCCCGACGGCTCGGCGATCGTCATCTCGTACGGCGGCAGGATCTGGAGCGTGCCGATGGACGGAGGCGACCCCTCGGAGATCCCCTTCGAGGTCGAGGCCGAGGTGGCCATCGGGCCAAGCGTCAAGTTCGACTACCAGATCGATACGACCGAGATGGTCACGGCCAGCCAGATCCGCAATCCCGTGGCGGATCCCGATGGCGGGCGGATCGTCTTCACCGCCTTCGACCGGCTCTGGATCAAGGACCTGCCGGACGGAGAGGCGCGGAGGCTGACCGACGCGGACGTGGGCGAATTCCACCCGCAGTGGTCGCGTGACGGCCGGTGGATCGCGTACGTCAACTGGGATGACCGCGATGGCGGCCACATCATGAAGGTGCCCGCGAACGGAGGCGAACCGGCGCGGCTCACGGCGACCGCGGCGTTGTACTACAACGTGGCCTGGTCCCCGCATGGGGAACGGATCGTGGCTTCGCGGGGCGCCGCGCGCGACCTGAAGGAGGTGACCGGCTTCTACAGCCCCGTGGGCGGAGAGTTCGTGTGGGTCCCCGCGAGGGCTTCCGAACCGTCGGAGGCCGAGGTGATCTCACCCACGGGGTTGCGCGACGCGGCCCACTTCGCCGCCGATGAGCCCGACCGCATATACGCCTACAGCCCGCTCGAGGGTCTGGTGTCATTCCGCTGGGACGGCACCGATGTCAAGCGGCACATGATGATAAGGGGCGGGCAGGGAGTCCCCGGCATCGCCGACCCGCATGTGGACCGGTGGGAGTTCCTTCCCCGGCGGGTGTTCCCCTGGCGCAGGCTTCCGGACCCGACGGACCCGGATCCGGCACCGCCGGCCGAGCCGGGATTCCCGTCTCCGGCGGGTCTGATCATGCTCTCACCGGAGGGTGACCGGGCCTTCGCCCAATTCGGCCGGGACATCTTCGTCGTCGACATGCTGCCCCAGGTCGGCGCCACACCTCCCACCATCACCCTGATGAACCTGTCCTCGTCACCGGTGCCCGTGCGGAAGGTGACGGATGTCGGGGGGGAATTCCCCTCCTGGGCGCCCGACGGGTCGGCGCTGCACTGGGCCCTGGGGAACGTGTTCTTCACCTACGACCTCGACCACGTCGAGGCGGAGGAGGCCGAAGAGAAGGAGACCGCCCATGCGCGTGCGCTGATCCGGGCGCGGGCGCTGGCGATCACCGACACGCTCAAGGAGAAACGGGCCGAGGCCGACAGCCTCGGGAAGGAAGACGAGGAGGTGTCCGAGGAACTCGAGGCCGAGATCGTCAGGCTGGCGGCGGATTCGGTGCAGGTGGTGGCCGATTCGTTGATGGCGCGGGCCGATTCCATTCGCAGGGCGGCCGACGAGGTTGCCGCGAAGGCGCAGGCGGTTCGCGACGGCGACAAGGAGATCCTCGAGGACTCCACCGAGACGTACGAGGCACACGAACGAAAGATCGAGGCCGGGTTGCCAAGGGATGTTCCGCGCGGGACGGTGGCGCTCACGGGCGGGCGGATCATCACGATGGGCAAGGCGCCCGGCGACACCACCGGTGAACCGCACGTGATCGAGAACGGCGTGGTGGTCGTGACGGACAACAGGATCGTCGCCGTGGGGCTTGCCGATTCGGTCGAGATTCCCGACAGCGCCGAAGTCGTGGACGTCAGCGGCAAGACCCTTGTGCCCGGTTTCGTGGATACACACTACCACGCGCAGTGGCTGGTGCCCGAAATCCATCCCGAGGAGGTCTGGCAGTACCTGGCGACCCTGTCGTACGGTGTCACCACCACGCGCGATCCCCAGACGGCCGTCACCGACATCCTCAGCTACACCGACCGGGTGCGCACCGGCGGCATGACAGGGCCGCGCATCTACTCGACCGGCCCCGGCGTCTTCAGCGGCGAGAACATCCGCGACGCCGACCACGCCAGGACGATCCTGCGGAGGTACTCCCAGTACTTCGACACCAAGACGCTGAAGATGTACATGACGGGGAACCGCCAACAGCGCCAGTGGATCATCCAGGCAGCCCGCGAACTCGAACTCATGCCGACGACGGAGGGCGGCCTCGACTTCAAGATCGACATGACGCACGCGATCGACGGCTATCCCGGCGTCGAGCACAACCTGCCGATCGCACCGATGTACCTGGACGTGGTGGAGGTCTTCAAGGAGTCGGAGACCACCAACAGTCCGACCCTGCTGGTGTCATACGGCGGTCCCTTCGGGGAAAACCACTTCTACGCGACCGAGGTGGTTCACGATGACCCCAAGCTCAACGTCTTCGTGCCCGCGGGGGAACTCGACGCGAAGGCGCGGCGGCGCGGCAGCGGGGGGGGTGGCAGCCCCGGCCGGGCCGGGTGGTTCCTCGAGGAGGAGCATGTCTTCCCGCGCCACGGCGAGTTCGTAAGGAAGATGCTGGAGAACGACGCGCGGATGGCGGTCGGCAGCCACGGGCAGCTGCAGGGGGTCGGATACCATTGGGAGATGTGGGCGATGGGGGCCGGCGGTGCGTCGAACCACGACATCCTGCGGGCGGCTACCATCCTGGGGGCCGAAGCGATCGGATTCGGGAAGCAGCTCGGCAGCATCGAAGAGGGCAAGTTCGCGGACATCGTGGTCCTCGACTCGAACCCGCTCGACGACCTGCGCAACACGGTGGATATCCGTTATGTGATGAAGGACGGCCGCCTGTACGACGGGATGACGCTCGACGAAGTGTATCCCGAGCCGCGTGTCCTGCAGCGCGAGCGCGCCCTCGACTCCGATCCGGCAAGCGTAGCGGCCGGGATCCGGGAGAGGTAGCGGTCCGTGGATAGCGCCCCGCGAGCACCGCCGTCCGCGCGGGCCGGTTCGTGTCAGCGCCGCGTCCAGATAAGGATGACGCCGCAACCCGCAGACATGGAGTACCGGGCCGGCAAGCCCGCGGACGAAGGGTACACTTCGATTCCGGCCACCGCGTCGGGATTCACGAGGTCGTCGATCCCGGCCGCCTCCGTCCCGCCATCGTGAACCAGGAGGTCATCGAGGAACACGCGGGGGTAGCAATACCCGTCCGAGAGAGAGAAGCGGCCACTGCGGAGCACCACCCTGCGCTGAGTGCCGCTTGCCTCGACCGTGACCCCGGGGAGGCCTGTGAACAGATCCGTCATCTCGCTCGGCGTACGGGTTTCGATGTCTTCACGATCGAGGAACTTCCCCCAACCGTCCTCCCGCCGCTCGTAGAACCCCGCATCCTGCAAGGCGGCTTCGCGCCTCTCGACAACGACTTTCAAGGGCTCCAGATGAACAGGGTCCACGGAAAGCGAAGCCTGCACGCTGGTCATGCGTCCGGGCACTACGCGGACCGTGTCGCGGCGCGTGGCGTATCCGATCTGGGCGAACTCGATGATGTGCAGACCCGCTGCCAGCCCGCCCAGCATGAACCCGCCCCGCTCATCGGTGAGAACGCCCCCCCGGCCCACTCGCACCGCCGCGCCCACCAGCGGAGAATCATCTTCGCTCGTAGTAAGGATACCCATGATGCCCGTCATCAGCCCGCCACCTGCCCGGTCCTCACCGGCTTCGGGGGCTTCGCGGGCCGGGTGCATCGCCAGCACGAAGCCCCTGTCACGCACGACCGGAAAGTCGTCCACCACGGGGCTGTAGCCCGGGTGGGAGAGTCGAATGCGGTAGAAGCCGATCGCGATGGCGTTCAATTCGAACTTTCCCTCGGCGTCCGTTTCGAGCCGGATCTCCGTGCCCTCCACCACGACCACCGCACCCGGGAGCGGACTGCCCGTCGCCGCATCGATCACCCGGCCGGTGATGCGAACCGTCTTCGGTTCCGGCTCCTGCGCCGCACCCGCGCCCGAGGGGCCGACGAGGCCGGCCGAGATGAGCGGCAGGAACCCAAGGGCGGCCCGCAAGGCGGGACCCACCGCCACCACTACCGCCCCCGGCCCGGCTGGCCGGCGCTGCCGGTAATCCTCGTCCAGACTGCGATGACCCCGCAGAACGAGCCCCCCGCGAACTGGGGCGGAAGCCCCGCTTCGGTGTGGTAGATCTCGATTCCCGCGATGGCGTTGGTATTGAGGAAACTGTCCAGGTGGGCGGGTTCTGATCCGCCGTTTGCCGTGAGGACGCCATCCACGTAGACCCTGGGGAAGCAGCGGTGGTATCCCGGGAGACCATCGGAGCGTGGGCCAGTTGGAATCCGCAACCGGCCGATGCGCAGCACGACGTACTTTTCGATGCCGTTGAACGGGTCGGGGTAGATCTCCACCCCCGGAATGCCGGTGAAGAGATCCGTCATCTCGGCGGGCCCTCGGTTCTCGATATCCTGGCGGTCGATGAATCTCCCGAAGCCCATATGCCTGCGGTGGTAGAAATCCACGTTCTGCAACCTGACTTCGCGTCTCTCGACGGATACCTCGATTGGGTCCAGCGCCACGGGGTCGACGGACAGCGACACCCGGACGTTGGTGACGCGGCCGGCCGTGACCCGGATGGTATCGGCCCGCGGGGCGTAGCCGATCATGGAAAACTCGATCACATGCTGTCCGGGAATGAGCCTGTCGAGCAGGAACTCGCCCCTCGCGTCCGTAAACGTGCCGATCTGTCCCTGGCCCGCCCGCACGGTTACGCCACCGAGCAGAGCATCCGATTCGTCGGTCAGCACCCCGACAATCCCCGTCACCAGCTCGCCATCACTGTGCCCGACCGGTTGCATCGACGTCTCGAAGCCCCCGGTGCGCATGACCGTGAAGTCGCCGACCGCCGGATTGTACCGGGGATGGGAGAGTTCGAGGCGATACTCGCCCACCGCGATGCTCGGAACCGTGAACTCCCCCTCGCTGTCGGTTTCGAGCTGGAAGCCCGGCTGGACGCTCAGCCCCCTGGATGCAACTGTCACCGCCACTCCGGGGATCGGATCGCCGGTAATCCCATCTACGACCCGGCCCGTGATCGAGACCATCTCCTGGGCCACAGCTTCCCGGCCGGAAGTGAGCGGCAGTGCCAGAAGCGGTATCACCGTGGCCCAGATCCATGCCCGGCAGCCCGCCACGCGGGACCGGCAACTCTCCCGGTTCGCGAATCGCCTAGCCAACGTTCTCCGATCAATCATGTGTTTTCCCTCCTGACGGCCTGCAACGCCTCTGTGATCCCGGGCCATCCCCGAAAAGCTGCTCAACACCTCGCAAAGCGCCCTCCGGAGGACCGGTGGCGCTCCTCGGCGAAAACCGCGCGACGAGCTTCGCGCCCCCGGATCGCGGTCCCCGCCGAGGTGACTCGCCGACGCGCCTCGTCACGAGCAGGGTGCGCCCCTCGCCAACTATCATATAGAATCCGGACTACCGGTCGCCAGTCGCGGAAACGCCCCGGGAGGGCTACGACCCCGGCGGCGCCGCCTGCCCGTACAGCCGACGCCCGCACCTTTCGCTGTTAGCCCGGCCCGGTTTTCCGGCTGCCCACGCCCCTCACCCTCGTCCATATGACGATTACCCCGCAGCGGGCTCCACCGGCCTGGTACTTGGCCGGAAGTCCCGCCGTAGAGGGGTAGACCTCGATCCCGGCGATGGCCGCGGGAGCGAGCAGGTCGTCCAGCCTGGCCGGATCCGCTCCGCCGCTGTGCGCCAGAAGGTCGTCGATGTACACCGCGGGGAAGCAGCGGTTGTATTCGGGTGGCTGAAGACCCTTGAACCTCTCTCTTCTTTCCTCGATCTGCTCGTCCGTCAGGGTCCTGCTGCGCCACGGCAGGCGGCCGGACCGCAGCACCACGAACTTGCCGAGGGAACTCGTGGGGTGCGTAAAGAGTTCCACCCCCGGCATTCCGCTGAAGAGATCCGTAACTTCCAGGGGTCCCCGGTTCTCGATGTCCAGGCGATCGATGTACTCACCGAAGCCCACCTGCCTGCGGTGGTAGAAGCCCACCTCCTGCAACCTGGCTTCGCGTCTCTCTACGGAGACGACGATGGGTTCGAGCCCTACCGGGTCGACGCTCAGCGACACCTCCACGTTGGTGACGCGGCCTGCCGTGACCCGTATGGTGTCGGCTCGAGCGGCGTAGCCGATCATGGAGAACTCCAGCACGTGCTGGCCGGCGATGAGGTCGTCGAACAGGAACTCTCCCCTCGTGTCCGTAAAGGTGCCCGTCTGTCCCTGGCCCGTCCGTACGGTTACGCCGGAGAGAGCGTCGCCCGTTGCCGCGTCGGTGAGGACACCGACGATGCCGGTCAGCAGTTCGTCATCTCCGAGCGCGACCGGTTGCATCGAGGTCACGAAGGGTCCGGCGCGCACGACCGTGAAGTCGCCGACCGAGGGATTGTAGAGGGGGTGCCTGAGTTGCAGCCGGTACTCGCCCACCGCGATGCTCTGCACCGCGAAACGCCCCGCGCTGTCGGTTTCGAGCTCGAGGTCCGGCTGGTCGTCGGGACTCCTGGACGCGAAGGTCACGGCCACTCCCGGGATCGGATCGCGGGTGAGCGCATCCAACACCTGGCCGGTGATGGAGACCATCTCCTGGGCCGCCGCCTCCCGCCCGGAGAAGAGAAGGAGCGCCATCAGCGTCACGGCCGCGGTCCGCATGCCCGGGCAGCGTCCCATCGCGCGGGGCCGGCCAGGCCAACCCGCGAATTCCCGAAAGGGTTTTCCTTGATCCAACATTCGTTTTGTCTCCCAAGAGGGCCTGATATGGTCTCCGTGATCCCCCGGCGGTTGCTTTGGCAGGCCGCGAGTACCTTTCCAGGGGACTTCGCCAACGTATCATACACACTACTCGTCCGTCGGGTTCACGAACATCGCACCGACCGCCGACGACGGGGCCCGCGCACGACGCTTCGCGCGCGGATTACGCACCCGGTAACGCAATTATCGGGAATCCCGGCGACCGTCGCCAGTCGGGCGACCCTGCCGGCCCCACGGAGACCCCCGGGGCCTTGATCCCCGCCTGACTCTCCGCTACCAATGGAATAGGGGTCGGCGACAGGCCGCCCCCGAAAGGGAAATCACGGCGATTTGTGGCGTATTGCGGCCGGGAACAGCTAAAAAGCCACCCGCGGCGACGCGGGTCTTCGATGCCGCCGGACACAAAGCCGGGAGTTCCACCGGAGACCGGCCAACTCCCCGGTCCCGGAAGCTGTTTCGCCACAAAAGCGTCCATGGGACCCGGCCCGGCCGGATCCCCTACACGCCGGGCTCCGGTGAAGGAAATGCGGCATCCAGTGAGACCTGCCAGGGCGAAGACCGGTACGCCGTGGAGGCATCGGCGAATTCGCGCTGTCGACCGGATCCTCGAAGAGCGCATCCTCGTGCTCGACGGCGCGATGGGAACGATGATCCAACGGTACGGCCTCGGCGAAGCCGACTTCCGGGGCGACCACTTCACCACCCACCCCACCCCGCTTCTCGGCAACAACGACCTCCTCTCGCTCACCCGCCCCGACGTGATCGGCGAGATCCACCGCGCCTACCTGGATGCGGGCGCCGACATCATCGAGACGAACACGTTCAGCGCCACGCGGCTGCCCATGGCCGACTACGGCGTGGAGGACGCCGTCGGCGAGATCAACCTCGCGGCGGCCCGGATCGCGCGGCAGGCCGCCGACGAGTACGCCGCCCGCACCCCGGACCGGCCCCGCTTCGTGGCCGGCATCCTGGGCCCGATGAACCGCACGGCCTCGATCTCGGCCGACGTGAACGACCCGGGGGCGAGACAGGTCACCTTCGAGGAACTCCGCACGGCGTACGGCGAGCAGGTCAGGGCCCTGATCGCGGGCGGCGTCGACCTCCTCATGGTCGAGACCATCTTCGACACGCTGAACGCGAAGGCCGCCCTCTTCGCGATCCTGGAGGCGCGGGAGGCGACCGGCCGCGACGTCCCCATCATGATTTCGGGCACGATCACCGACCAGAGCGGCCGCACCCTCACCGGCCAGACCCCGGAGGCCTTCTACAATTCGCTCGGGCACGCGGCCCCGCTGTCGTTCGGGCTCAACTGCGCGCTGGGGCCCGACGCGCTGCGTCCCTACCTGCAGGAGCTGTCCACCGTCTGCGAGAGCCGGGTGAGCTGCCACCCCAACGCGGGTCTCCCCAACGAATTCGGCGGCTACGACCTGTCCCCCGACGACATGGCGCGCACCATGGGCGAGTTCGCCCGGGCCGGCTTCCTCAACCTCGCGGGCGGGTGTTGCGGCACCACCCCCGAGCACATCGCCGCGATCGCGGGGGCGGTCGCGGGGGTGGCACCCCGCCGACGCCCCGATCACCCCGTGCGCACCCGCCTCGCGGGCCTGGAACCCGTGACCATCGGCCCCGACTCGCTCTTCGTGAACGTGGGCGAACGCACCAACGTGACCGGGTCGGCCCGCTTCGCCCGGCTGATCAGGGACGGCGACTACGAGGCCGGGCTGGAGGTGGCGCGGCAGCAGGTGCGGGGCGGCGCCCAGATCATCGACGTCAACATGGACGAGGGGCTGCTCGACGCCGAGGCGGCGATGGTGAGATTCCTGAACCTGATGGCCGCCGAGCCCGAGATCGCCCGGGTCCCCTTCATGATCGACTCTTCGAAGTGGGAGGTGATCGAGGCCGGGCTGAGGTGCGTGCAGGGGAAGGCGGTGGTGAACTCGATCAGCCTCAAGGACGGCGAGGACGCGCTGCGGGAGAAGGCGCGCCTGGCGCGACGCTACGGGGCGGCGGTGGTGGTGATGGCCTTCGACGAGAGCGGCCAGGCCGACACCGCGGACCACAAGGTGGAGATCTGCGCGCGCGCCTACGACATCCTGGTGCGGCAGGAGGGGTTTCCCGCCGAGGACATCATCTTCGACCCCAACGTCTTCGCCGTCGCGACGGGGATCGCGGAGCACAACGAGTACGCGTTGGCCTTCTTCGAGGCGACGCGCCGGATCAAGGCGAATCTACCCCATGCGCTGGTGAGCGGCGGCGTCAGCAACGTCTCCTTCTCCTTCCGCGGGAGCCACGGGGTACGTGAGGCCATGCACTCGGCATTCCTGTACCACGCGGGTCTGGCAGGGATGGATATGGGGATTGTAAACGCCGGTGCCATAGCGGTTTATGACGAGATACCCGATGAATTGCTCGAAGCGGTCGAGGATGTGCTGCTCAACCGGAACGAGGAGGCCACCGAACGCCTGACGGCCCTGGCGGGCAGCTACCGGGGAAGCTCCGGAGGGGATACGGACGACCTCTCGTGGCGCGACGCTCCGGTGGAGGCGCGGCTCGGCCACGCGCTGGTCCACGGCGTGACCGACCACATCGAGGCGGACACCGAGGAGGCCCGGCGGGGGGCGGAGCGCGCGCTGGATGTGATCGAGGGGCCCCTGATGACGGGCATGAACACCGTGGGGGACCTCTTCGGTTCCGGGAAGATGTTCCTCCCTCAGGTCGTCAAGAGCGCCCGCGTGATGAAGCGGGCCGTGGGGTACCTGGTGCCGTACCTGGAGCGCGAGAAACCGGCCGGCGGCACGTCCCGCTCGGCGGGGCGCATCGTGCTCGCCACCGTCAAGGGGGACGTGCACGATATCGGCAAGAACATCGTCGGGGTCGTGCTGCAGTGCAACAACTACGAGGTCTTCGACCTGGGCGTGATGGTGCCCGCGGAGGTGATCCTGGGGAAGGCGCGCGAGGTGGAGGCCGACATCGTCGGGCTCTCGGGACTGATTACGCCGAGCCTCGACCAGATGGTGCACGTGGCCTCCGAGATGGAGCGCACGGGAATGGACATGCCGCTTCTGATAGGCGGCGCCACCACTTCGCGGGTCCACACCGCGGTGAAGATCGAGGAGAGGTACTCGGGGGCCACCGTTCACGTGCTCGACGCCTCCCGGTGCGCGGCGGTGGCGGGCAAGCTCCTGGACCCGGTCAGCCGGGCTCCGTACTCCGCCGGCATTCGCGAAGAGTACGCCGCCGTTCGCCGGAGACGGCAGGCCCGGGGCAAGCGGGCTCCGCTCCTGGCGCTCGAAGAGGCCCGCGCGAACCGGCTGAGGCCGAATTGGAGCCGGTACCGCCCCGTCCGGCCCACCTTCACCGGCGACCGGGTCTTCCCGAGCGCTCCGACGCGCCCCGTCGCCGGTGGCCACGGCCCATCGGCCGCGCCACCGGCCCGGACCCGCCCCTCCTACGACCTGGACGAACTCACCGGACGGATCGACTGGACCCCCTTCTTCCACACCTGGGAGCTCAGGGGCACCTTCCCCGACATTCTCGCCGACCCGGATACCGGGCCCCAGGCCACCTCCCTGCACGAGGACGCACTCGCACTCCTCGGCCGCATCCGGCGCGAGGGGCTGTTGGCCGCGCGGGCGGTGGTGGGACTCTACCCGGCAAACGCGGTGGGGGACGACATCGTCTTCTACTCCGACGAGTCTCGGAGCGACGTGCTGGCGGTGTTGCCATGCCTGCGCCAGCAGTTCGCCAAGGGAAGCGCGCGGCCGAACCTGTGCCTGGCGGATTTCGTGGCACCGGCGGGCTCGGGGGTGGCCGACTGGGCCGGGGCGTTCGTGGTCACCGCCGGGGAAGGCGTCAACGAGCTCTGCGCCGAATTCGAAGCCGCGGGGGACGACTACCGGAGCATCCTGGCGAAGGCGCTCGCAGACCGCCTCGCCGAGGCCTTCGCCGAACGGATGCACGAGCGCGTGCGCAGGGAGTTCTGGGGATACGCGCCGAAGGAGTCTCTGACGAACCGGCAGCTGATCGCCGAGGAGTACGGCGGAATCCGGCCGGCGCCGGGGTATCCGGCCTGTCCGGATCACTCGGGCAAGCGGACCATCTTCGAGTTGCTGGACGCGGAGAGGATCGGGGTGACGCTGACCGAGAGTTGCGCCATGTTCCCCGCCGCGTCCGTATCCGGGCTCTATGTCGGGCACCCGGACAGCTTCTATTTCGGGGTCGGACGGGTCGGTCGCGACCAGCTCGAGGACTACGCGCGGCGCAACGGGATGGGCGTGGAGGAAACCGCACGGTGGCTGGCGCCGAACCTGGCGGAGGAGGACGGGACCGCGGGCTCGGGCCGCGTGGTGACGGCGGCGGGCGCGGGCGCGGGCGGGCGGGCGGAGGGCGGCGGTGGCTGACCTGCGTGCGATGCTCGGCGAGGGGCGGGCTCTCGTGGCCGACGGCGCGATGGGCACGATGCTCTACGAACGGGGCGTCTTCCTGAACGTCTGCTACGACGAACTCAACGCCACGCACCCCGAGCTCATCGCGGAGGTGCACGCCCGGTACCTCCGAGCCGGAGCGGAGATCCTGGAGACCAACACCTTCGAGGCGAACCCGGTCAAGCTCTCGTCGTACCGGCTGGAGGACCGAACCGAGGAGCTGAACCGGCGCGCCGCCGGGATCGCAGTGCGGGCGGCGGGTGGCCGGGCCGCGGTGGCGGGCGCGATCGGGCCGCTGGGCATCCGCGTCGAGCCGCTGGGGCCGACATCGCTGGAGGAGGCCCGGGAGTACTTCGGCCGCCAGGTGGACGGGCTGCTGGAGGGCGGGGTCGACGGGTTCATCCTGGAGACCTTCTCGGACCTGGCCGAACTGGAGCAGGCGCTGCGGGCGGTGAGGAGCCGGTGCGGCCTGCCCGTGATCGCCCAGGTGACGGTGGAGGGCGACGATGGGAAGACCGCCTCGGGCGTCTCCGTCGAACAGGCGGCGCGCGCGGCCGACGAGTGGGGCGCCGACGCGGTTGGACTCAACTGTTCGGTCGGCCCGGCCGTCGTGCTGGAGGCGCTGGAACGCATGGCCCGGGTCACCTCCCTCCCCCTCTCCGCCCAGCCCAACGCGGGACAGCCCGTTGCCGTGCGCCAGCGCAAGATGTACCTCACCCGGCCCGACTACATGGCCCGGTACGCGCGCCGCCTGGTCGACGCGGGGGCGCGCATCGTGGGCGGCTGTTGCGGCACCACCCCGGAGCACATCCGCAGCATCGCCGAGCATGTCAGGGCGAGCCGGCCACGCGCGTCGCCGGTGCGGATCACACGCCGGGCGGCCCCCGATGTGCGCGGCGGGCCGGTCCGGCCGCTGGCGGCGCGTTCGACCCTGGGCCGCCGCCTCGCGGACGGCGACTTCGTCACCTCGGTACAGGTGCTGCCCCCCCGCGGATGGAACACCGAAGCCCTCGTGCAGGACTGCCGCGCCCTGGCCGCGGCCGGCGCCGACGTGATCGCCGTGCGGGAGGACCGCGGCGCCGCCCGGCTGGGTGTGTTCCCCACCGCCGCCCTGATCGCGCGCTCGTGTCCGGGCGTCGAGCCGCTGGTCCACTACACCTGCCGCGACCGCAAGCTCCCGAGGATGATCAGCGATCTCCTGGGCGCGGCGGCCACCGGCATCCACAACGTCCTCCTCCTCACCGGCGACCCCCCGGGTCCCGCCCCCTACCCCGACTACCGGTCCGTCGTCGACGTCGACTCGATCGGCCTCACGAATGTCGTCACGGGTCTGAACAACGGGGTCGACCCCTCCGGCAACGATCTCGGCGAGCCGGCGGGCTTCGTGGCGGGCGTCGCCCTCGACCAGTCGGGGCGCGACCGGAGGCGGGAACTGGCGCGATTCCGCTGGAAGGTGGACGCCGGAGCCGACTTCGCCGTGACCCGGCCGGTCTTCGACACCGGCGCGCTGCGGCAATTCCTGGCCGAGGTTGAACGGAAGATCCCGGTGATCGCGGGAATCCTGCCGCTCGAGAGCTCCCGGCAGGCGGAGTTTCTGCAGAACGAGGTTCCGGGCGTTCATGTGCCGGACCGGGTGGTGGAGCGGATGCGCCGGGCGGAGGGGCGGGGTTCGGGCCGGGCCGCCGCCGAAGGCGTGGAGATCGCGTGCGGGATCGCGGGAGAGCTGCGGGGCCGGGTCGCCGGGGTGCAGATCTCGGCCGTTCGCGAGGGGGTGGGAGCCGTGTTGGGGGTGGTGGAGGGGCTGGGGGTCCGTGGATGAGGCCGCCGGAGCCCGGAGGTTGCCGAGGCACCGGTCCGGCCGGGTTTGTCCACCGGCTCCCGGCAGTCATCGCTTCCGCGTCGAACCGCGTGACTCCCATGCTTCACCCTGCGCTCGTTCAGCGCTTATCCCCCCCACCCTCCCCAGCCGCCGCGCTGCTTCGCGGATCGGCAGGTTGCTCACATACACCTTATCCGCCCCCACCGTCCTGAGACGGCGCACCGACCGCGCACAGATCTCGTCGGCGCCCGTCCCGGCGGCGAATTCCGCCGTGATCTCGCGGCCCGGGACCGGAAAGTACCGGTTGAGGTAGTCCAGCGTCCCGGGATTCGCGCTCCGGTACAGGAACACTCCGTACACGACCGGGAGGTCCACGCCCAGGCGATCCAGCTCGGCGCGGAAGCGCTCCACCGGGCCGAGCGAGTGGTGGGACACGATCTGCGTGAGGACGAAGTCGGCGCTGAAGTCGTCCGCGGCCACGAAGCGGGCCTGCTCCACCGGATCGCGGTGCGGGTTCGCCCACCCGCCGAGCGGGAACCCGGGCTGTTCGCGCCGCAGGATCGCGCGCAGATCCTTGCCGTGCGGGACGCAGCGCTCGGGCCCTACCGAGTGGTCGCCCCCCACCACCGCCACCCCCGCCACCCCCAGCCCCATCGCCCTCTGCGCGAACAGCCGGCAGTACGCCAGCGGGTGCTTGCACGTCAGGAAGGGCACCACCGTTGCCAGGTCCGCGGCACCGCCCAGATTCGCGGCCAGGTGGGCCAGACTCTCCTCCTCCGGATCTCCGGCGGCGTCGTCGGTGAGGAGGACGAAGGTGCCGCTGCGGGCCAGGCGCCGAAGCGCATGGTACATGTCGATCCAGACATCCATGCCGCGGGCCGCGTCCAGCCCCAGGCGCGGAGGCCGCAGTTCGACCCCGACAAGGGGCCCGGGTTCGTGCAGACGTTCCACGATGCCCTCCGGAGGGCGGGACCGGTGGACGCCGCCGGGGCCCGGCCGCCCCATCCGGGCTTCACTGGCCGCCGCGCACATCACCCCTCCGTCAGCCGCACCAGTTCGTCCACCCCCACCGGAAGCCCGGCGGTCAGCACCTCGGCGCCCTCCCCCGTGATCAGCACGTCGTCCTCGATCCGGATGCCGGTTCCCTCCAGGGCGGGCAGCTCCGGATCGCGGCCGGGCGGGAAGTAGAGCCCCGGCTCCACGGTGAACACCATGCCGGGCTCGAGCCGCACCGGTCCGCTCCGGTCGCGGTAGGGTCCGGCGTCGTGGGTGTCCAGCCCGAGCCAGTGGGAGGTCCGGTGCGGGAAGAACGGGCGGTAGAGCTTCCGCTCCCCCACCTCCTCGGGCGGCCCCTTCACGGCACCGACCGCGACCAGTCCCTCCGAGACCTCGCGAACGGCCGCCGCGTGAACCCCGTCGAGCGTCGTGCCCGGTGCACAGGCGGCCACGGCCGCCCGGTGAGCGTTCAGCACCACTTCGTACACTTCGCGCCGGACGCCCTCGAGTCCCCGCGACGCCGGGACGGTTCGCGTGATGTCCGCGGCGTAGCCGCCGTACTCGGCCCCCGCGTCCACGAGGACCAGGTCGTCGGCGCCGACGCGGGAGTCGTTGGCCGTGTAGTGGAGCGTACACGCGTTCACCCCCGCGGCGACGATCGTCGTGAAGGCGGGGCCGCCGGCGCCCCGGCTCCGAAACCCGAACTCCAGCGCGGCCTCAACCTCCCACTCCCCCACGCCCGCCCGGACCCTCGGCAACGCCTCACGGAAGGCCGCCACGGTGATCTTCGCGGCTCGCCGAATGCGTGCGATTTCGGCGGCGTCCTTCCGCAGGCGCAACCCGTCCAGGATCGCGCCGGGGTCCACGAGCCGGTACGGGCCGACTCCGTCCCGCGGCCTGCGGCTCCATCCGCCGCGGAGAGCTTCCCGGACCACCCGGTCGCACATCTCGCTCGCACCGAGCCGGTACCAGATCCCGTCTCCCCCGGCCAGCAACCCGGACGCGCGCGTGGAAAAGTCCCCGAGGGGAAGGACCCTGTCGGCACCGAAGGCGGCCCTCGCGTCGTCCGGATCGCGCATGGACCCCGTCCAGAGTTCCCTTGCCGGGTCCCGTTCCGGCACGAACAGCACGAAGCGGTCCTCGTCCGCGAACCCCCTGAAGAGGGCGATGCCGTCGGGCAGGTCCCACCCCGTCAGGTACAGCAGTTCCGAGTCGGCGCGGTAACGGTACTCGGAGTCTCCGCTCCTGAACCGTACCGGGGCGGCGGGAAGCACCATCGCCCCGTCCCCGAGCCGCGAGAAGAGCCGGTCGCGACGGTCGCCGTGCGGGATCGGTGGGAGCGACCCGCCGCTGCGCGGGCCGCCGCTCACCGCGGGCCGGCAGCCCGTAGGCAGGACCCTCCCGGCATTCGACCCGCGATGCATCCGGGCCCGGTCGCTTCGCTCACCCGCCCGCACCCGTCTCGGTGCGCCTCCGGGGCGGGTTCTCGACAAGGAAATGAACGAACCAGCTCCGGATTCGCTCCAGCCGGTCCACGAGCAGCCACGGTTCGCCGGTCCGGGACAGGCCGTGCGACGACCGGGGGTAGCGCACCATCTCCACGGGCACGCCCAGCTTCTTCAGCGACATGAACCACTGTTCACCGTCCCCGATCGGGGTGCGGTAGTCGTTCTCGCTGTGAATGATCAGGGTGGGCGCGGTGACGTTCTCGACGTAGGAGATCGGGGAGAGGCGGCGGTAGAGGTCCCGCTGCTCCCACGGCGGCCCGTAGAACTCGTACTCGGTGAGGCGCTGAGCATCCGAGGTGCCCCACCAGCTCTCCCAGTTGACGATCGAGCGCGAGGTCACGGCCGCTTGGAAGCGATCGGTCGTCGCGGTCAGCCAGTTGGTCATGAAGCCGCCGTAGCTGCCACCCGACACGCCCAGGCGGTTCGCGTCGATCTCAGGGTACGCCGCGAGCGCCGCCTCGACGCCGGCCAGGTAGTCCTCCCGGTCCACGATGCCCCATTCTCCCCGGGTGGCGTACTGGAAATCGTGCCCGTACCCGGAAGACCCCCGCGGGTTCGTGTAGAGCACGAAGAAACCGGCCGCGGAGAGGACGTGAAAGGTGGGAAAGAAGGTGTTCCCGTAGGCCGAGTGGGGGCCGCCGTGGATCTTCAGCACCATCGGATGGGATCCGCCGGGACGAAAGCCGACCGGCTTCATGACCCAGCCCTCGACTTCGGTCCCGTCTTCGACCGTCCAGGCCAAGCGCTCGGCCGGCATCAGGGTCACCGCGGACAGCCAGCCGTCGTTGAAGCGGGTGACCTTCTGTTCGCTCGAACCGTCCGGCGGGCCCACGAACAGTTCGGCGGGCGTGACCGCGTCCGTGCCGGTGAAGGCCATGACGCCCCCGGCAGCGGAGAATGAGAACGAGGACAACCTGCGCGTACCGCTGGTAACCTGCCGCACCCCCTCGCCGGGCGCCACCGCGAAGAGGTGCCGGTCGCCGCGAATCCCGGCGGAGAAACGGATGCCGCCGGCAGTCCAGTTCGGAGCCCCGGGACGCAGGTCCCAGTCGGCGGTGAGGTTGACCGGGACACCCCGGAAGTGGCCGTCGGATCCGATCTCCGCCATCAGCAGATCGGTCTGGCTGCCCCTCGCGGGTGTCGACAGGAACGCCAGGTGGAGGCCGTCGGGAGAAACGGCCGGGGCGCTCTCGGTGCCGGGGTTCGAGGTGAGCCGGCGCACCGTACCTCCCCGGATGTCGACCGCCCAGATGTCTCCCGAGTTTTCGGAGTCGAGCTCGTCGTCCTCACGTTCGTCCCCGGTGAAGAAGATCACGCTTCCGTCGCGGGACCAAACCGGGTTTCCCACATTGAACGACACCCGCGTCAGTTGGTCAGGCGCTCCTCCGGCCGCGTCCACCACCATCAGCTGCCGCTTCTCCCGCGCCAGGTAGTGTGGCTGCAGGGCGAGCCGCCCGTCCTGCTTGTAGCGCATCGAGGTCACGACCCGCCCGTCAAACCGGGCGGGGTCGAGTGTGCGCGTCACGGCATCCGGCGCGATCCAGCCGTCGCGCCCCGTCGCCTCGCCCTCGTCGTCTTCCGCGGACTCATCGTCATCCGGCACCTGGACATAAGCGATCAGGGATCCGTCCGGGGACCATACCGGGGCCCCTTCGACCCCCTCGACGTGGAAGGCTTCGCCGCCCGGACCCCGCACGCGGACGAACCAGACCGTGTTGGGGTCGTCGCCGCGCGGGGATGAGAATGCGAGCAGCGACCCGTCGGGGGACCAGCGCGGATCGCTCGATTCCTCGCCGGAGCTGGTGACCGGGAACGCGGCACCCACGGGGCGGCCACCGGACAGCGGCTGCAGCCAGATTTCGCGGTGACGCCGGTTTTCCTCTTCCACCACCGTCGTGACCGTGAAGGCCACATTCGCTCCATCCGGCGAAACGGCAACGTCGCCGACGCCGACCAAGCGGTAGTACAGCCCGGGCGCGTAGCCCGGGTTCTGGGCACTCAGACCGCTGGTTGCATGCAAGACGCAAAGAGCCGCTGCAACAACGGCTATCGGGCCGGACCGCATCGGGGAAGCCTCCGTCCCGGCTGCATGCCCGTTCGTGTGCGGCGGCGCGTCGCGCCGAAGCCTCATTGAAATCGTCATTCCCGAATCCCATTCGTTGCCATGCGGAGGCAGGTCGCTTTGGCCCGCCATCGGCCGTCCACCGCCGATCCGCCTCCCGCGCAGCGCCTCGGCAACCACCGGGCGCCGACGGCAAACTACGGTGAAGCATCGGCCCGGCTCAAGTTTCAGCTTCATTGACGGCTCGCAACCTACCTTGTGAACCGGTCCCGGTCGCGTGCGGGCGTGTTCGGGTCCGGAACGGCCCCCGGGTCGAATTCAAAGGGGATTATACCCCTGACTTGACGGGGTTTGCGAACGGTGACTGATGGCCGCAGGTTGAATAGAGAACGCCGGATCGGGATATGCGGTCCCTCACCGGCGCCTACCACGAACGAGTGAGCGTTCATGGCCTCCGAATCCAAGGTCGTAACTCGCACGATCATCCGCAAGGCGTACCTGTCGAAGGCGGGCCACCGGAACCTGTCGGAACTTTTCGGGCAACTCACTTGGCTGTGGAACATCGCGCTCCACCGGAGGAAGCAGGCATGGATTGAGCGTGAGGAGTCGGTCAGCTCTACGACCAGTGCAAGACGCTGACGAAGGCCCGGCGCGACCCGGTGTGGAGCCGGTTCCCGGTCATGGCGCAGCGGAGCGTCCTCCAGGGGCTGGACAGGTCCTACAAGGCGTTCTTCCGGCGGATCAAGGCCGGCGATTGGCCCGGCCATCCCCGCTTCAAGCCGGGCGACCGGGGGATCCGCAGTTTCGAGGTGACCACGCCCGTAAAGACCAACGGCAGGTGGTCATGGGTGGTGGTGAAGGGCGTGGGCCGGATACGGTTCCGGGGCAGGCCGCCGGAGGGCGGGGTGAAGCTTGTCCGCATCTGCCGCACCGCGCGCAGGGTGAAGGTCCAGCTGGTGGTCGAGCGAAAGCTCGAAGTCACCCCCGGCGTCTGGCCCGCGCCATCCACGAACAGCAATGGGGCGCCATCGTCCGAATGCTGGGCTACAAGGCTGAAAGCGCCGGTGGCTCGGTGACGACGGTCGCCCCTCACCATACGTCACGTGAGTGCAGCGCGTGCGGACACCGCAGGGACATCACCCTGTCGGTCCGCGTCTACCGTTGCGCCGCCTGCGGACTGGTCGTGGACCGCGACGTGAACGCCGCAAGGAACGTGCTCCAGAGGGCCATGAGTCCGAATCCGGGCGGGGATACCCCGGAATGCGCGGAGCACCAACGGAGAGCGGGTGCAGTCCTGCCCGCAAGTGCGTAGAACCATGCCGCGTCTAGACAGCGGTATAGTCCCCAATGCCCCAACCCGAACCGCGTATTACCTTGAATCGCGAGAGCATCGCCACAACCGGCACACCACGCGGAGGTACCCGTGAGACACTTTCCTGGTCACATCTTCCTCCATGTCGCCGCCGCTCTCGTTCTCGTCGCGAGCATCCCTCCCGGCACCAGCGGTCAAATGGTCCGTGGCCGACTCCTGGACACGGACGGCACCGCCGGCGTCGGCGGCGCGATGGTGATGCTGGTGGATGTCAGCGGCTCGGCGGTCGACGGCACGCTCACGCCGGGCGACGGCCTCTTCCGGCTGTCGGCACCGAGGCCGGGAAAATACCGTTTGAAAGCGGAGCGCATAGGGTATGCCACCACCCTCTCCGAGTACTTCGACGTCGGGGCCGGCGAGACTGTGAGGATCGACGTTTCCGCGTCGGTGGAGGCGATTTCGCTGGAGGGCATCGAAGCAAGTGGAGAGCGGCGCTGCGGGATGGACTCCAGGGAAGGGGTGAAGCTCGCGAGGGTCTGGGATGAAGCCCGCAAGGCGCTGGCCGCGGCGGCGTGGACCCAGGAACGCGGCTACTACCAATACGAGATGAGGAACCTCAGACAGCACCTCGAGCCGGAGGGCAAGCTGATCTCGGAGCAGCGCAGCTACAATAGTTCCTACGTGAAGACTCCCTATGTCTCGCGCCCGGCCGATTCCCTGGTTGAAGGCGGTTTCGCGCGGATCACCGGTGAGGAATCGCTCTACTGGGCTCCGGACGCCGAGGTCCTGCTGTCGGACGCCTTCCTGGCAACGCACTGTTTCAGCCTAAAGACCGACGAGGACAAGGCTCCTGGAAGGATCGGCCTCAAGTTCGAACCCCAATCGGGACGCGTGACACCCGACATCGGAGGAGTCCTGTGGATGGAACGCGGGACCTCTCACCTGAAGCGCCTGGACTTCTCATACAGGAATATGGACTATCCCGGCAGCATGGGGACCACCGGCGCTGGCGGGACGCTGGAGTTCGAAGCCCTGCCCAACGGCACCTGGATCGTCGATTCCTGGCGCATCAGGATGCCCCACTGGGGCATGCGCACCAGCCCGCTGACGGGAAAGGAGGTCACCTTCCTCGAGGCGATCGTGGTCCAGGGCGGAGATGTCGTCAAGGTGCACGGAGACCGGGGCACGGTTCTCGAAGCCGAACTCGGGGGCGGCATTGCCGGGGTCATCCTGGACAGCCTCCGAACCGGACTTCGCGGGGCGAGGGTCTTCGTCGAGGGTACGGGCATCGAGTCGGTCACGGACGCCGAGGGGAAATTCGCGCTGGGCGGGCTGGAGCCCGGCCTGTACTCGGTCAGCTTCACCCATCCGTACCTGGAACCGTTCGGATACACCCCGGAGCCCTTCGAGGTAAGGGTATCGGCGAACGCCAAGACTCCGTCCCAGGTCAGCATCTCCGCACCGAGCGTGGCCGGGATCACGCGTGGCATGTGCCGCGACGTGGAGCGTCCGGAGCCACCCGTGGAAGCCGGCCGGAAGATCCCCATCGACGGGATTCTGGTGGGCCGGGTGACCGGCCCCGCCGGGAATCCGGTCCCGAACGCGACGGTCCGCATTCTGTCGACCCACTATGACCTCGTGTCCTCCGAAGGGCGGGTCAACCTGAGGTCGGGACGGACCGGCGTACAGGTGACGACGAACGCTTCCGGATACTACCGCGCCTGCTGGGTTCCGGTGGACACGCCGCTCGACGTGGCGGTGGTCGAGACCGGCAGCGGGGCGAACACCGGGGGCCTCGGAGCCGCCGACCTGCGGACCGGGGAGCACCAGGTCGTCATCAATCCGCGGGAGCCCCTGGGCAGACTGGACCTCGAGGTCGGTGGCAGGTGATCCTTCCCGGCAGCATTGCACCCCGAACCCGGGATACACGGCGTTCCCCGGCTCCCGCGCCGCGAGGACCGGTGGTCGGCGAACCTCTCTCGGCCGCGGACCCGTGCAAGCCGATATGGGTTTTCGCGCTGGTGCTGGCCACCGCGGCTCCGGCGTCCGTCCCCGTCCCCATCCACGCCCAGAACGACCCGGGCGACACGGTCTCGCTGGCGCCCATCGTCGTGTCGGCGCTGAGGTCGCCGGTACGGCTGGACCGCCTGCCGTTTTCGGCGTCCGTCATTGCCGGCCCGACCCTCTCCGAAGGCAACTCGGGTCTCTTTGTAGAGGAAGCGCTTCACGCCCTGCCCGGGGTGAGGGTGCAGAACCGCTACAACGCCTCCACCGGCGAGAGAATCTCGATCCGCGGTTTCGGCGCACGGTCCCAGTTCGGTGTGCGCGGCATCAGGATTCTCGTCGACGGTATTCCGGCGACCCTTCCAGACGGCCAGAGCACCCTCGATCATCTGGACGTCGGCTCGCTGGGGCGGGTCGAGGTGCTCCGGGGTCCCGCGTCGGCCCTCTACGGCAACGGCGCGGGCGGCGTCATCCTCTTCCGCAGCGCACCGCCGTATGCGGGCACCTATCGACAGGATCTGTCGGTGGTTGCCGGCTCCGACGGACTGCTCAGGGTGCAGACCACCGGCTCGGGCACCGTGGGGCGGGTCGGCTTTCGCGCCAGCGCGGCCCGCACCGTGTTCGACGGCTTCAGGAGCAACGCTTCCGGATCCGGAGAGGACCCGTACAGCCGGGCGGAGAGGGTTACCATCACCACCGCCCTGACCACGCCGGCAGCGGCGGGTACGCTAACGGTGCGGTTGAGCGGCCTGGATCTAGCCGCACTCAACCCCGGCTCGCTTCCGGCCGACGTGTTCGACGAGGGAAGCAACGAGGCATGGGGATTCAACATTGCCCGCCGGACCCGGAAGGACGTCAGGCAGGGCCAGATGGGCGTGCACTGGAGGGGGCCCTTCACCGGTCTGGAATGGGTCGTGGCCGCATACGGGGTTCGGCGTGAACTCGACAACCCGATCCCCACCAGCGTGATCGACCTGCGAAGAAGCGGCGGCGGCGCGCGACTGCAAATGGGCCGGGCGTGGGAGCGGATCGGCCGTCCGGGGCGGGTCGATGTCGGAGTGGAAGGGGACTTTCAGAGCGACTACCGCCGCAACTTCGTGAACGATGGGGGCAGCGCCGGTGCTCCGACCCTGGACCAGGAGGAGCGCGTGTACGCGGCGGCCGCCTTCTGCCAGCTACTGATGCCCCTCACCGGCCGGCTGGACGCCATGGCCGCGCTTCGATTCGACCGATTCGGCTTCCGGGTGAACGATCTCCTGGCAGCCCCGGACGATCCCGACGACTCGGGGGAGCGCGGCATGGGGGGATTGAGCCCGTCCTTCGGCGTTCACGTCGATCTGGGTGACCATGGTGCATTCGCCTCGGTCGGCCGCTCCTTCGAGACTCCCACGACCACCGAGCTCGCCAACCGACCCGAGGGTGCCGGAGGGTTCAACCCGGATCTGGAACCGCAGGAGGGATGGACGTTCGAAGGCGGGATCCGGGGCGCGGCGGGAAGCCGTTCGGCCTACGATCTCGCGGTTTTCACAACAGTGCTGACGGGCCAGCTCGTACCGTTCGAGGTGCTCGCGGCCCCGGGACGCCGCTTCTACCGCAACGCCGGACGATCAAGGGTGCGCGGATTCGAGGTCGCGACGCGAACGGTGCTGTCGCCATCGCTTGCCGCCCGCCTGGCCTACGGCTACGTGGACGCGCGTTTCATCGAGTTCCGCGCCGGGAACCGTGTATTCGACGACAACCGCGTTCCGGGTATCGCACCGCACCGCCTCGAAGCCTCGCTGCGGGCAGGCCGCGGAGTGTGGTTCGGCGAGGTCAGGCTGGAGTTACGGGGTGAGGTGCCGGCCAACGACGCCAACGACGGGGTTGCGGAGGGCTACGGCCTCGCAGGGATCCGCTTCGGTGCAACCGATATCCGCCTGGGCAGGTTCGCGCTGTCGCCGTTTGCGGCCGTCACCAACCTCACCAATGCGCGCTACGCTTCTTCGGTGGTGGTGAACGCCTTTGGCGGCCGGTATTTCGAACCCGGTCCGGATCGGGGTGGCCATGTGGGGTTGACGGTGAGGTGGGAAACCGTCGGCGACCGGAGCTGAGCGATGTCGCAGCCCGAGCCGTCACGCACCAGCCAGAGACTATTGCCCACGGGACGTTCGCCCGCCACATCGGAGGGGTTGCTGACCAGCCGTTTCCCCAGCGCCATCGCGGAAGAACCACCCCCATCCAGGTTAAGCGCCTCGGCGGCACCGAGCGCCTCGAAAAGCCCGGTCAGCTCGGGAAGCGTCATGCCCACGGAATGCGAAAGCCGGCGTCCATCGACCACGACCAGCCACAGAAGGCTACCCTCCGAGTCGTAGCCCACCGCCGTTCGCGGATGGCGGGCCGCTGCGAACCGAGGCCTTTCCGCGACTGCCAGGTCCTCCACCCGGGCCCCCTCGTCCAGAAGTTCGGGAAAGCCGCCGAGTACCTGGAGTCCCGCTGCCGAGACGGAGTCCCGGCCGAATGCGGTGCCGGGGCCGATTCGTGGAATCCGTCCCGAATCCCACGCAATGGCCGGACGTGAGGACGAGCGTCTCGTCGTCGCGGTGACTTCCGGCCCGACCGGGGAACCGTCCATCGAGAAGAAGTCCCCGTTGACACCAGCCAGGGGTGTGGCATCGCCGCGTGGGATCATGGCCGTGACCGCCTTGCGCGTGCGCGTGACCCCGTCCTCCTCCAAAGCGGGAACGACGACGAGCTTCAGGTCGCACCGCGTGAGGTCGGCTGACACCAGGTGGACCGCCCAGGGGCCGCCCGCGGACCACACGAAATGGTAGAAGACACCGTCTCCCAGTGGCTCATTGTGCAGGGAATCGGGTTCGAGCCATGACAGGGCGGCCGCGGGAAGAGAGCGATCCGCGCCGATCTCCCTGTCCGGTGCCGCGCAGTTGGTCAGGGCGAGGAGGGCGGCGGCGAACACGGCCGGCCACCTGCCCCGGACGGGACCGAACGGAGTCACCGTGGATACGTCCAGCGGCGCGGCGAAATGGGAAGTTGGCATTGCACTGGGGAGAGGGGCGGGTGGCTGAATCTGGGGCGGCATCACAGTTGCCGGGAGGGGTCGCAGCGGAATGGCCCGCTAGCGGAGCTGGAATCCGATCCTGCAACCCGGTATGTTGGCACGCCATGGCTCCGAATCGTTCCTCCTGCGCCCGCACACCACACCTCCCCGGGGGGCGTGCCCCGGCAGCCCGGCGAGAGACCGCTCCGGGCATTGGACCCTTGCTCGCGCTGGTCACGCTGTGCTCGGCCGCCGCAACGGATACCGCCTGCGCCCAGTACCGTTTCGGTCTGTCGCTCGGCGGTGCGAGCACGGTCGCACTGGTAGTCGAATACCGATGGGAACACCAGGGACTGGAGGTCCAGGCGGGAACCTGGCAGTTCCGGGACCTGAGCCTGTCCGTCACCGGAAAGCAGTACGTGGGCTCCCGTGCGGTGGAGCCCTTCGTGGGCGCGGGTCTGTGGGCCATCGTCGCCCGGGCGGAGGAAGGAACCGGTTACGGCCTCATCGGCCGCATTCCGACCGGATTCGACTGGGACGTGGCATCACGGCACGCGGTCGCGCTGACAATCTACCTCAACCGAGCCCTCGCCCTGAAACGCCCGGACCCGGAGGACCGGCGACCACCCCGAAAGACCCTGGTACCGCTCCCGGAACTCAGCTATCGCTGGCAGTCCGGGCGCTGAGAGCGGCGCCCGGCGGTCCCACCCGCTCAGCCCAGCGGCTCCATTCCCACGTACTTCAGGCCGCTGCCGGTATTGAACAGCACGACTTCGTCCGCCGCGCCCACGAGCCCCAGCTCCCGCAGCCTGGGCACGGCGGCGGCGGTCGCCCCACCCTCGGGTGCTACGAAAATCCCCGTCGCGGCTCCCATGCCGCGCACCCATTCCTCCATTTCCCCATCGGCAACCGCCACGGCCCCACCCCCCGATTCGCGAAGCGCACGCAGGATCAGAAAGTCCCCCACGGCCCCCGGCACGCGGAGCCCCGCCGCGTAGGTGGCGGCTTTCTTCCAAACGCCCGCCTCCTCCCACCCCCGCTCCCAGGCGTGCACCACCGGGGCGCACCCGGCCGCCTGTACCGAGAACATCCGCGGTCGCTTCCGCTCGATCCAGCCGAGTGCCTCCATCTCCGCAAACGCCTTCCACATGCCGATAAGTCCCGTGCCGCCCCCGGTCGGATAGACGATCGCATCGGGCAGGCGACCGCCTAGCTGCTCGAAGAGCTCGTAGCCCATCGTCTTCTTCCCTTCCACCCGGTACGGTTCCTTCAGGGTGGAGAGGTCCCACCAGCCGTCTTCGTCGCACCTCCGGCGCACAACCGCACCGCAGTCTCCGATAAGGCCGTCGAGAAGCCGGACTTCGGCTCCCAGCGCGCGGATCTCGGCCAGTATGGGAACGGGCGTGTCCGCCGGCACCACCACATGGACCGGCAGTCCCGCGGCCGCACCATACGCGGCGGCAGCTCCGGCGGCGTTTCCGGCGGAAGGAATCGCGAGCCCCCTCGCTCCGAGTTCCAGCGCCCGCGAGACGGCCATGCAGAGGCCCCTGTCCTTGAAGGAGCCGGTCGGGTTCTGCCCCTCGTCCTTGACCCACAGCCGTCCCACCTTCAGCGTGCGGGCCAGACGGGGCGACTCCACCAGGGGCGTGAAACCCTCGCCGAGGCTGACTCGACATGCACGGTCTCGCACGGGCAGGACCTCGGCATAGCGCCACAGGGTGGGCTCACGGCCGGCGACGGCGCGGGGGGTGAACCGGCCGCCGAGCGCGGCAAGGTCGTAGCGGGCGAAGAGCGGCTTCCCCGCTGGCGAAAGGCCGATCAACCGTTCGGACGGGAGGCGTTCCCCCGTGGCGGTGCACTGCAGAAACGCCGCCCCGGGAAGGTCGCCGGGCGGAATGCTCATCTCAGGGGTTTCGGGGTTGCGGTAGGCGTGGCGCTGCAGCGGGTGGGCGTGGCAGATTTCGCGCGGGCAACCGTACATTGTCCAACACGCATCTCACGGAGGCAACCATCTGGAACCACCGGATGCCCCGGCCGAAACAGACTGCGAGGACCGAGGGAGATCACGGGTACGTGCGGTTGAATCGTGCTCGCGGGTACGCCAACTTGAAAACCGGAAACATCGAAGCCCAACTGATTCGCCGCGCGTGCGAGGGAGACGGCCGAGCCGTCCGCGCACTCTACGACCGCTACTCCCCCCGGGTGTACGCGGTGGTCCGCCGGATCGCCGGCGACGATGACCTGGCGGAGGACTACGCCCAGGAAGCGTGGATCCGGGCCATTCGGGCCCTGCCCACCTTCCGTGGCGAAGCCCGCTTTTCCACTTGGCTGCACCGGATCGCTGTCAATTCGGCGCTCCAGGCAGTCAGAAAGGATAATACCAGAAGGAAGCGCGAAGCCCCGCTCCCGGACGTCATTCCGGTGCCACCCCGGATTGGCGACACACTGATGGCCCGCAAGCTGGAGGAGGCGCTGGCGGAACTGCCGGAGGGCATGAGAAAAGTGTTGATTCTGCACGATGTCGAAGGCTACACCCACGAGGAGATCGGCAAGATCCTGGGCGTGACATCGGGCACTTCGAAGTCTCAGCTCTTCAAGGCGCGGGCCAAGATGCGGAAGATGCTCAAAGGATACGAAACACATGCCAAGGAAGTCGAAGCATGGAGCGTTTGACTCTTGAACAGTTGGCTCGGCTGGTCGACGAGCCGCCGACGCCCGCCGAGCGGGTCATCCTGGACGGAGACCCGGATCTGCGGCGGGAACTGGAGGCGCTGAGATCGCAGAAGGAGGCCCTGCGAAACCTCCCGGCCGTGCTACCACCCCCCGGCGGGTGGAACGAACTTGAAAAGAAGCTGCTCGCCGCCGGATTGATCCGTGACCCGCAGGGAACACCGCGCGTTTGGCGGAAGTGGGTGCGGGCAGCGGCAGCCCTGGTGATCTTCACCGGGGGGACCGCCTTCGGATGGGTGACGGCATCCACGACGGCGAGCCCGCAGCGTGCCACCTCCCCAACCGGCGGTCCGGCGTCGTTTGCGAGCGTCGAGGAAGCGAAGGCGGCGATGGACGAGGCGGCGAGAAGATGGCATGAGAGCTTCGGCGGATACCAGCGTCTCCTGGGCGCGGAGACCCGGACCGAGGCTTCGCGGGATCCGATCGTGCGGCTGGCCGCGTTCGAAACGGTACTCGCGGCCAGCCGGGTCGCCGTCGAGAAATTCCCGGAAGACCAGTTCTTCAACGGGGTCTTCGTGCGCACTCTGGCGGAACGGGACCAGACCCTCCGCCAGGTCAGCCTCGACAACTGGCACTGATCTCATGATCGCCGATCCGCCTCCCGTGTGGACGCCGCGCGGCATGCTGGGCACAATGCTGGCAGCCGTGGTCGCGTCGGGCGCGGTCATTCCGACCGACGGCACGGCGCAGGACACGGCGAGCGCATGGATCGGGATTCGCTTCAGCCTGGAAGCAGGCGCGGCTCCCGGTCCGGGACAGGGCCCTTACGCCCTGGTGGTGCGGGATGTCTACGGGAACGGCCCCGCCGACCATGTCGGCATCCGTCCCGGCGACCGGTTTGTCGCCGTAAACGGCAACCCTCTTTCAACCTACGAAGCGTGGCTGCGGACCACCTCGAACCTGGGTCCCGGACAGACGCTGAGCGTGCGCCTTTTTCGCGACTCGGACGTGCAGGAAGTGATCGTCGTGGCCGACCGGCGTCCCCGGTCCGTACTGCCGGATCGGCTGTTCCGACTGGAGTGGGAAGCGGCCCGGGCCCGATTCGACTCACTCTTCGATGTCTTTCTGGAGGGTGGCCCCGGGATGGCGCAGTGGCCGGGATATCAACTGCCGCACTTCGGTTTGCCGAGAGGGTGGGGGCTGAACCCGGCGACCCTGGAAATGGCTATCAACGACACGGGGCCCGAGGCCGGAGGGAGTGTTGTCGCAGCCAGGCGCGATGTGCCGCCGGGGTCCACACGGCAGAGAGGTCCGGGCGTGGGCGAAGCGGATACCTTGATCTCCCGCCGAACTCAACCGCGCTCAGGGGTCGAGCCGGGCCGGACAGGCATGCCCGCCGAGCAGCGTCGGAGGGCGGAGCGGGAACCGGGGCCGTGGACAGGTGCGGGTATCGGGAATCGTCCCGGGCCGACAGCGTCGCCACGGGGCGCCGACGGCGGGGGCGGCGGACCGGTATTGGTGGACGGCACCGTTGCCGCGGCGGCTTCGGTGCTGACCCCGCAGCTGCTGGGCACCACCGTCACAGTGGTTCTCGGGGGTGCGGTGGTAAGAGACCTGACAGCCGAACTGGGACGTTACTTCGGGGTGGACACGGGAGTGTTGGTGACCGACGTGATCGATGCCGCTACTCCGGCCGCGCATGCGGGCTTTCGTCCCGGCGACATCATCGTTTCGGTGGAAGGCAAGGAAGTCAGGGACCTTCCGGAATTCCGCCGCGTTCTTGCGGAAGAGCAGACCCCGATCGAGATCACGGTCGTTCGCCGAAGGAAGGCGATAAAGCTGGCTTACCCGAGCCTGTAGCGGGCCCGCCGGCGAGCCGTTGATCGCCGCGCCCGGCACCCTGCCATCGCTATTCGTAGCGTAGCGCGTCGATCGGATCCAGAATGGATGCGCGCCGGGCCGGCCAGATGCCGAAGAACAGCCCGATCACAGCCGAGAAGCCCATGGCGACAGCGACGGCCTCGGGCGCTACCGCGGTGTCCCTGCCGTAGAGCTGCGTGACGAGTTCCGCACTGCCGAAACCGGCCGCAACCCCCAGTATGCCCCCCAGGATGCAGAGCACCAGGGCCTCCACAAGAAACTGGAAGAGGATGGCCTTGCGGGTGGCGCCCAGTGCCTTGCGCACCCCGATCTCGCGGGTCCGTTCGGTCACGCTCACCAGCATGATGTTCATGATGCCGATGCCGCCCACGAGCAGACTGACGCCCGCGATGCCCGCCAGGAGCATGGTGAAGGTCTCGGCCGTCTCCCCAAGCGTCTCCAGGAAGTCCGAGGCCTGCTGGATCTGGAAGTCGGGGTCGTCAGCGGGACGGATCCGATGTTCGCGCCGGATTATCCGGTCGATGTCGGCCCAGGCCGGCTCCAGCTGTTCCGGAGACGGCGCGGCCACATAGATCGCACGGAGCCGGTCACGGCCGCCCATGACCCGGTACAGCGCCGTCGAGAGCGGAATGTAGACCTGCTCGTCCGGGTTCTCCCACCCCATCGACCCCTTTTCCTCCAAGACTCCGATCACCTCGAAGCGGATACCGCGGATCTGTATGGTGCGGCCGACGAGAAGAGCACCCGGGGTGCCCAGAGCCTCCGGAACTCCGTGGCCAAGGACTGCAACACGCTGCCGGCCCTGTACTTCTCCCTCGGTGAAGGGACGGCCGTAGGCGAAGTTGCGTTCGTGGATCGAGAAATAGGATGGCCATGTCCCGACAACCTGGTTCGACGAATTCCAGCGCATATGCGACAACTGCAGCCGGCTCTCGGCCTCGGGAGCGATGTTGTAGAGGGCGCCCATCTGGCTGCGGAGCGCGTTGGCGTCGCTTTCCTCCAGCGGCTTGGTTCCGCCGGCCAGCCCGCGCCACCAGTTCTGGCCGGGCCGTACGGTGAGGACGTTGGTCCCCATCCTCTCAATCTGTTCCTGGACGGCGCGCTGCGCTCCTTCGCCCAGCGCCACCATGGTGATGACAGCCCCCGTACCGATCACGATGCCCAGCGTGGTGAGGCCGGAGCGAAGCGCATTCGCCCGAATCGACGCCAGCGCGACATTGACGGTTTCCCTGAAGATGAACATGGACGGACTCTCGTTGCCTGGGGGGTCAGGTGGATCGCGCGCGCACCAGCACGGAGATCAGAAGGGGCGCATGCGTTGCCGTATGCGCGCTAGGCGCTCCTGCTGGCGGGCCTGCAGCTGGGCCGCGCCGATCAGGGCGAGGTTCTCTCCCGCTTCCAGCCCCGCGAGGATCTCGATGTAGTCCCAGTCGCTCAGGCCCATCACCACCGGCCGCGGTGTCATGTCGCCGGCCTCGTCCACCACGAAGGCAACCGCGGGCCGGTACGCCCGGTCCCCGGTGGACCCGCCCATCGCCGCCGTCAGACCGCCGCGGAATCCCCCACCACCCCACCCTTGCCCACGGGCGCCGCCGCGTCTCCCGGCCCGTTGTCCACCCCTCGCTTCCCCCTGCGTTTCCCCGCCCACGTCGCCGCCCACAGCCGCCGACCCCCCATCCTCGGAGGCACCCGCCTGCCGCCCCCCTCCACTTCGCAGTTGCCGCATCCGGGAGAAGAGGGCCCTGGCCGAATCCTCGCTGATTTCTCCTGATCGAATCCTGGCGCGCACTTCCGCGAAGCCACCCATGCCGTTGGTTTCGGCAACCTCGTCGCCGGCGTCACCGGGCTCGCCCGCGGCGGCATCCGGATCACCGTTGTCGCCGGGGACGCCATCGCCGGCCTGCCGACCGCCGAACCCGCCGGCAAATCCGCGGCCTGCCCCATCGCCGGACCGGGCGTTCGCGACCGCCAGTTCCTCGAAGCGGGAGGCCGCCTGGGCCATCAGCGGCCCCCACGCGCTGAAATCCACCGAGACCGATTCCGGATCCAGGCCCAGCACCTCGGCGGCGGCGGCCATCTCCTGAGGCTGCACGATCGCGTTGTTCGGCACGGCCAGCGTTTCCGAGCGCTCGTCCACTAGGACCTCGACCTCGGCGTTCATGCCCGGCTTGAGAAGGCCGGCGCGATTGTCGAGGAGTACGATCACCGGGAACATGGTGACGTTCTGCTGGACGATCGCCTGGGGCTCGATCTTCTCGATGTGACCCTGGAAGGTGCGGTCCTTGAACGCATCCACGCTGACCGTCGCGGGCAGACCCGCCGACAGCTTGCCCACGTCGACCTCGGCGACGAGGGTGCGGACGCGCATGTCGTCGAGGTTCGCCATGACGAAGAGCGTGGTGCCGCCCGAGACGTTCTGGGTCGCCGACTGGATCACCTGGCCGTACTCGACCAGCTTTTCCAGAATCGTGCCCGCCATCGGCGCCTTGATGGTAACGTCGGTGCGACGCAACCGGGCCAGTTCGAGGTTGGTGGTGGCGCGCACCAGCGCAGCCTGGGCGTTGGCGTGTTCGAGCTCCCGGGACTCGAACTCCTGCCTGGTGATGACCTCTTCCGCGCGCAGTCTCCTGCTGCGCTCCAACTGCGCCCTTGCGTTCTTCATCCGCGCGTCGGCCACGTCCAGGTCGGCCCGTGCCTGCTCCCAGGCGTTCTCCACGTCCCGGGGGTCCACCCTGGCCAGGAGCGTGCCGACCTCCACCTCGTCGCCGGAATCGACGAACAGTTCGAGGATCTCCCCCGAGGCCTTGGACTTGACCTCAACCTTGAGCACCGGCTCGAGGTGGCCGTCCGCTTCCGCGGTGATCCGCATGCCGCGAAGTTCGACTGGCGCCGTCTGCACGGTGATGCCCTCGGCCGCCTCCGGCTCGGCGCACCCCTGTGTGCCGATCAGCGTCAGGGCCGAGCCTGCGCAGACGGCCGCAACGAGTCCCGGATTCCGCTTCAGCTCGCGCATCAGATTGCCATCCCTTCATTGAAGAAGTCGCGTTCCACCAATCCATCCTTGAGATGGACCTGGCGGAATGCAGCGGACGCGATGTCCGCCTCGTGTGTCACCAGCAGTATCGTCTGTCCCGCGCGGTTGAGCGCGATCAGTATCTCCACGATCTCCCCGGTCGTCTGCGAGTCCAGGTTTCCGGTCGGCTCATCCGCGAGAAGGAGGGCCGGATCGTTCACCAGCGCCCGCGCTATGGCGACCCGCTGCCGCTGTCCCCCCGAGAGCTCCGGCGGCTTATGCGTCATGCGGTCTCCCAGGCCGACCCGAACCAGCTTCTCTTCGGCGCGTCTCCGGCGCTCCCTCGCGCGCACTCCGGCGTAGATAAGCGGAAGCTCCACGTTGTGCAGCGCCGAGGCCCGCGGCAGGAGATTGAACGTCTGGAAGACGAAACCGATGTCGCGGTTGCGGACTCGGGCGAGTTGATTGTCCGAGAGTTCCGAGACCTCGTGACCGTTGAGCCAGTAGCTCCCGGCCGTAGGGGTGTCCAGGCAGCCGATGAGGTTCATGAAGGTGGACTTGCCGCTTCCGGACGGTCCCATGATCGCGACGAATTCACCCTGCTGCACGGTCATGTCCACTCCGCGCACCGCCCGCACCGTCTCCGCTCCGAGGATGTAGTACTTGCGCAGGTTCTCGGTCCGGATGACGACGCCGTTCTCCGGCTTTCCGTTCGTGTCGCCGCTCATTGGCGTCCCCTGCCCTCTTCGTGTTTTCATCTATAGTTCCCTTCCTATGATCGATTCGAGTTCGGCCTTCGCGAGCACGTAGTCGTACCGGGCCGACACCAGATTGACCTGGGCCTGGTCCAGCGCGATCTGGCTGGTGATGACATCCAGGATCGGAGCCTCCTCGGCGCCGTACCGCACCCGCACCAACCTGAGGTCCTCCTCGGCCACGACCAGCGCCTCCTCGGCGATGCCGATCGCCAGTTCCTGCGTTTCGAGCGTCCGTAGCGCCGCGTCCACGTCCTGCCTCACGCCGCGGCGTGCGTCCTCCTCGGTCAGGCGGGCCACCCGCCGGCTCTCGGCCGCCTGGCTCACGCTCTGGTCCCGCTGGAAGCCATCGAAGATCTGGTAGCTTCCGGACAACCGAAAACTCCAGCTCCTGTTGCCGTCCTCCAGCGAAGGCTCCTGGTTGGCCCAGGAATAGCTCGACGTAGCGGACAGGGACGGCAGATAGGCGCTGCGCGCGCTTCCGAGCGACGAACTCGCCGCGGCAGCGGCGGCCTCGGCGGCGCGGAGGTTCGGCGACGCGGTTTCGGCCAGCGCCAGGATCTCCTCCTCGCTCAGGGCCAGCGGGGCCGGATCAAGGTTGTCCGGGGCGAGAGGCCTGACCGGTCCGTTCGCTCCCACCTGGCGGCCGAGGGCGAAGCGCGCCGCCCGCAGCTGGTTCCGCGACTGAAGATGTGACTGGCGGGCATTCGCCAGCTCCAGGCGGGTACGCAGGGTATCCGACCTGGTCGCACTCCCGGCCTCCAGCCGGGCCCGGGTGATCTCCAGGCTTTCCTCCGCGCGGGCCACGCTCGCCTCCGCCACCTGGACCAGATCTCCCTGGCGCAGGGCGTTCACAAACAGGGTGGTCGTCTGCAGCACCACCGAGTAGCGCTGGGTCAGCAACCGGGCCTCCGCCTCCAGTCGAGCCGCACCCGCGCGGCTCAGTTCGGAGTACTTCCGGCCCCCCTGGAAGATCTGGTAGTTGGCGCTTATTCCGGCGTTGTAGGAGTCGTTGCTCCCCTCGACGACCCGTTGCGTGTTGGGGTCGAAGCGGCTCTGGCTGTTCAGCGAAGCACCCGAGCTCACGCTTATGTTGGGCAGGAAGGACCCCCACGCCCTGCGGCGGGTGTTGCCGGCGTTTATCACGCCGGCCCGGGTCTGCGCCAACTGGGGGTTGTGGAGCAGCGCGCGCTCGACCGCCTGCTCCAGGTATATCGCTTCCACCTGTTCCTGGGCCACCGCACCCATCCCGAGTGCGGACGCCAGGAGTGTGGGTCCAAACGTCATCACAGTCGATTTCGATACCATGTCACCGTTCTCCGCGCCCGTCCGGGGGGCCTTTCCCTTTTCCCGAGCCGGACGAGTCGCCCTCGCCCCGGCCACTCCCGTACCTGACCGCGAGCAGCGAATCGTAGAGGGCGCGCTGCTCAGGTTGCAGGACGGACTTGATCGAGTCGCGAGCATCGTGAAGGAGCGCTCGATGCCTCGGCCTGTACGCCTCCCTGAATTCCTCGTCGAGGGCCTTCATGCCGGCCACGAAGTGCTGGACGATCGCCTCGACCTCCTCTCTCTTGGCGGGCTCCAGTCCCACCTCGTCGATGACGAGTCGCCGCTTGTCACGGTCGCGCGGCTCTTCGTCCGGCGTTGCGGCCGACTCCGGCGCCGCGGCCCGATTCCCCTGCCAGGCCACCCCGCCGAGGAAGCCCGCCCCCACGGTAAGCACGAGGAGCGCGACCGACAGAATACTCGCCTTCCTGAAACGGGCCATTTACGGAACGTTCCCTTCCACAAGGGCCATGAAGGCCACCGGACTTGCGGGGGCCTGACCGCTTATCACGGCCTGAAACGCCCCGTCTCCAACTTCATTCGCAAGGATGTCCTCCAACAGCAGCGGAGGAGACGCGTCCGACGCCTGCCGCACCTCGGTGCCGATGAGAAAGGCCGCGACCACCGCGGCCGCGGCTGCCACGGGAATCAGCCTGCGCGACCAACCCGACAGGATCGCCGCCACCGACACGCGCGCCAGCCGGCGGCGCCTCGCCAGCTCCAACGAGGCGCGCTTCATGACGCTGGTGCGAAGCCGGTCCCAGTACCCCGGGCGCTCGTACTCCGGGTCCATCGCCCGCAACGCGCGGCGGATACCCCCCGCAGGCCCGCCGTTACGGTCGTGACCCCGGGACCCTCTCGGCGGAGTCATCCTCTTTCCGTCTTCAGTATTCATCTCAGCCGCCTTTTCGGTAGTCCTTCCACTCAGCCAACTGAACCCGCAACGCCTTTCTGGCAAAGTGCAGATGGGATCGGACCGTGCCGGACGGCATGCCGAGCTTCTCCGCGATCTCGACGTGCTTCCAACCCTCCAGGTCGTGGAGGAGCACGATCTCCCGCTGCACTTCGCTCAATGTGTTCAACGCCTCCGTCAGCCGGCTCCGCAGGGCCGATATGTCCGCCGCTCGCTCGGGACTCGGACTCGGCGAACTCGCGTTCGCCGGAATCTCGTCTCCTCTCCTCAGGCTCTCCCTGCGGATGAGATTGCGCGAACGGTTCCGCACGATTGCCAGTACCCAGCCGGCGAACCGGTCCGGGTTCCGGCACTCCTCGAGCCGCTCCAAGGCAACCATGAAGGACTCCTGGACGGCGTCCTCGGCGTCCTGGTGACGTCCGATCACCGACAGCGCCACGGAGTAGGCCGGTCTCAGATATCTCGCGACCAGTTCCCCGAACGATGCCGCGTCGCCGGAGCGCGCCAGGATCACCAATTCGGCGTCGGAGCGTTCCTTCATTCCCTGGGACTAGACACCTGTTGCGCCTTCCCCGTTGAGTGTCAGGCCACCCGGGGCACATTGGACACCCTGATGGGCCTTCCCGTTAGCCGCTTGTGGACAGACAGTCCGTTGACCGGGCCGCCCCAAGGACCGAGAGCGGCGGGTTCCTTCGCGGGACACTACGGGCGTCATCGATGCCGGGTTCAACGTATTCGGCGACGGTGGCGACCACGGCTGGGGCCCTTCCGGCCGCGGAGCTCCGATCCTGACTTAGCCTCGGGACCGCGTTTCACCTCCGTCACCAGTTCACACAGGACATCCTCGGCGACATCCTCGAGCCGGGCAGCGACCAGGTAGCGAGTGCACTCGGGGTCCGGTTGCCCTCCCGGCGCCTTGAAACCGATACTCAGCAGAGGGGCCCCCCGTGCCCTCCCGGACCCTGCCCGGGCGGACCCCTTTACCAGGACGGTCCAAACCTCGCCTCCGACCTCCACCTGGCGCGAGGCGGCCTCGGCTTCGCGCGTATCGGCAAGTTCACGAGCGGGTGGCGGAGCGATTCCCTTTGCCGCCGGCCGCCGCTGCCGCGCGACGGGACGCCGCCTGCGACGGGCGGGATAGCGTCGGTCCGCAGGCATCGTCTCCCGCACCGATGTCGGACGGTCCGAACGGGAAGACCGGGTCTCCGTGCCGGCGTCACGTCCAGTCTCTTCCGGGGCCTCGTCGCCGTCCGGCCGCGCTGGTGGCGGAACCTCGCTTCCCCGGGACTCCGCGCTCTCGTTCACGTCACCATCCGTGGTTCGGCTAAACCCGGCGAACCCCTCCGCGTCTACGGAGCTGGTATGGGGCCCGGCCGCCGATCTCCAGCGGCACGGCGTCTTCACCGAAGAACATGCCGATGTACTTGGCCTGGATGGGCGTCACCCTGCGCACCGCCCACACGAGTTGAACGTGGTTCGGCTCCACGGGTCGCGACAGCAGACGCAGGCCGGCCTCCTGCGGAAGGCGGTTCCCCTTGCGGTGGTTGCAGCTCGAGCAGGCCGTGACGACGTTCTCCCACGAGTTGTCGCCACCCCGCGAGATCGGGAGGATGTGGTCGCGGGTCAGGAACTCGCGATTCCGCAGTTCCCTCTTGTGGCGCTGGCAGTACTGGCAGGCGTAGCCGTCCCGTGCGAAGAGGAAGGTGTTGGTAACCTGTCGTCTGAAGCGCCGCGGTACATGGACGTACCGCACCAGGCGGATGACCACCGGACAGGGATGATGCTCCCGCACGGAGCGGAAGGAACGGTGGGCGTCAGCTTCGAGCACCTCGGCCTTCCGGTCCAGCACGAGGCGGATCGCCCGCCGCGAGGGGACGATCATCAGCGGCTCGTACGAAGCGTTCAGGGCCAGACAGCTCACTCGGGTCTCCAGTTGCCTTGTCGCGCGCCCTCAGCCGGGTGTCCCATCCCTCCTGATGTGACCATCTCCTCGACCAATACCGTTCACGCACGACAGCCTCCATCGCAGCATAAATGTATCGGTTGCACGCCGCGGCACCACCACGGGCTAACCAGCCCGTGGATAAGGCCCCGCCGGTCGGGCGAAGCGTCCGGGCCGGATGCATCGCCGCTCGAATGCCGGGGGGTCTTGTCCACGGGCTGCTACATCAAGTGCAGCGGATCCCGGTCTAGAGAGACCCGGATGTCCGTGCCCGCGGGTTGGAAGCCCGAAGCCACCGCTTCGAGCACACGGCCCACGCCGCGGGTACTCCCGCGCAGCAGGAAGTGCCAGCGGAACCGTCCATGCAGCCGCTCGATGGGCGCCGGCGCGGGTCCCAGGACCTCGACTCCCGGACGCCCCCGGGACTCGAGCCAGGAGCCCAGCGACTCGGCCGCCGCAAGCGTGTCGTCCTGCGCGGGGCTGCTCAACACGATCCTCGCCATGCGCAGGTGCGGCGGAAACGGGGGATCGGTCCTCACCCGCAGTTCGCGCTCCACGAATCCGCGGTAGTCGTGGGCCACCGCGGCACGCACGGCGTAGTGATCCGGCACGTAGGTCTGGATGATCACCTGGCCGGGCAAACGGCCCCTTCCCGCCCGCCCCGCCACCTGTGACAGGAGCTGGAAGGTGCGTTCGCAGCTGCGGAAATCGGGCAGGTGGAGCCCCGTATCGGCGTTGATCACCCCCACGAGGGTCACCCGCGGGAAGTCGAGGCCCTTGGCGATCATCTGGGTGCCCAGGAGGATGTCCACCTCCCCCCTGCGCACGCGCTCCAGGATGTCCCGGTGGGACCACTTGCCCCTGGTGGTGTCCATGTCCATCCGGGCGATCCGGGCCCCCGGGAAGCTCTCGACTACGACCCGCTCAACCTGTTCGGTACCGAGACCGCCGTAGGCGATGTCGCGGGATCCGCACCGCCCGCAGTGCTCCGGAGGGGTCTCGGTGTGGCCGCAATGATGGCAGATCATGCGGTTGAGCGCCCGGTGCAGCGTCATGGACACCGAGCAGTGGGCACATTCGCTCACCAGGCCGCAGCTCTCGCAGAGTGCGAAGGTCGCGTAGCCCCGGCGATTGAGCAGCAGTATCGTCTGTTCGCGGCGCGACAGCCTCCGCCGCGCGGCGTCGGCGAGCCGCGGCGACAGGACTTGCATGGGGGATGCGGGGGGTTTGGGGCCGCCGCCCGCGGGAGCACCGCCGCGGCGAGATCCGGTGACGGGCGCGGCGCCGGAGGCCTCCGGGGGCCCGGCCGCGGGCGGGGTCCTCAGGTCCACGACGCGTACCTCCGGGAGCACGCCTCCGCCCACGCGGTCGGGCAGCTCGACGAGGCCGTACTTTCCCGATCGCGCGTTGAGCCAGCTCTCCAGCGACGGGGTCGCCGAACCCAGGAGACAGACCGCGCCGGCACTTCTGGCCCGCACGACGGCGACGTCGCGAGCACTGTACCGCGGCGTCTCGGACTGCTTGTAGCTGCCGTCGTGTTCTTCGTCGACCACTATGGCGCCGGGCGCCGGCACGGGTGCGAAGACGGCCGAGCGGGCTCCGATCGCGATACGTTTCGTGCCGGACCGGAGCAACCTCCAGGCGTCGTAGCGCTCGCCGTGGGAAAGTCCCGAATGCAGCACGGCCACCAGATCTCCGAACGCCCGCCGGAAACGGCCGACGGTCTGGGGTGTCAGGGCAATCTCGGGAACCAGCACGATGGCGCCACGCCCCCGCCCCAGCACCCGGCGGATCAGCTCGATGTACACCAGCGTCTTCCCCGAACCGGTGACGCCGTGCAGGAGCAGGGTCCCGCCACCGTCTCCGAGCGCGCGCTCGAGCCGGTTCAGTACCCTTCGCTGGCCCGGCGTCGGGGTGTGCACCGGTTCGGCGGCTGTCCGCTCGTCCCGGAACGGATCCCGCGCGACGACTTCCTTCGCCAGGGCCACGAGTCCCTTGTCCTCGAGCCCCCGGACGACGGGACGCCTGAAACCCGCCTCGAGCAGAGCGGCCAGAGGCTGGCGCCCACCCGTCCGCAGGAGGTATTCGTAGGCTTCCCGCTGCCGTTTGGCCCGGCCGAAGATCCGCTGAAGTTCCTCGAGCGTGCCGATGGAGCGCACGACGCGGGCCACGGCCCGGCGGGCGGGGGCCGGTTCCGTCGCGGCCGGGTTGGTCATGCGCACGGGCAGCATCGCGCGCAGCACGAGGCCGAGGGGCACCACGTAGTACTCCGCGATCCACCGCGCGAGATCGAGCAGCTCGCCGCCGACCGACGGCCTGTCCTCCAGGACGGCGACCACATCCTTCAGGCCCGGGACTTCCGAACCCGGTCCCAGCACCCATCCCACCAGCATGCGGTCCCTGAAGGGTACCCGCACGCGCGTTCCCGCCTCGGGAACCGGTGCGTCCAGCCGATAGTTGAAGCACTGCCGCAGCGGGACCGGCAGCGCCACCTCCACCAGCGAACCGGGGCTCAAAGACATCAGGCGGCCACCGCGGGGGTCTCCGGCACCCCGGAATCAGCTGTCCGGACGTCCGTGACGCGAACCGCCGCCGCCTGTCGGGATGCAGGGAACCACCGCGCGCTCACAGAAGAAGAAACACATCCTGCTGCGGCTCCGACACCGTGACCTCCGGTCCCGACGGTCCCACGAAGACGTTGATCTCGGTGCGCATCCCCACGTCGTCCCGGATGTAGATGCCCGGTTCCACCGAAAAACCCACTCCCGGCACCAGCACGCGGTCGTCGCGCGTCTCCAGGTTGTCCAGGTTGGGGCCGCGGCCGTGCAGGTCGCGGTCGATCGAGTGGCCGGTGCGGTGGATGAAGTACTCGCCGTACCCCGCGTCCGTGATGATCCCCCGGGCCACGTCGTCGGCTTCGAAACCGCGGATGACCTCTCCTCGCGCGTGCCGGGTCCTGAGCGAATCGACCACGCCGTCCCGCGCGGCCTTCAGTGTCTCCCACAGCTCCCCGATGCGCGGCGGCAGATCGCTGCCCAGGTAGCCCATCCAGGTCTGGTCGGCCGGGACCGAGCCCTCGTGGAGCGCGCCCCAGAGGTCGATGAGGAGGAGGTCGCCGCGCCGGATGGGCTCGCCCACCTCGCCGGGGTCGTAGTGGGGATCCGCCGCCCTGGGGCCGATCGCCACGATGCAGTCGGCCTGCGCCGGCGTGCCGCGCCGGGCCAGCTCGTCGCGAATCCAGGTGGAGAGCGCGCCCTCGGTGATGGTCTCGCCCCGCGAGACGTGGCCGGCCGCCCGCGCGAAGGCATCCCGGGCCAGGGTCCGGACCACCTCCGACGCGCGTCCGTGCTCCTCGCGCTGGTCCGGTGTCCACACCGCGTAGAAGGTCGACACCAGGTCGCCGGAACTGTGGAGTTCGACGCCCGTGCCGGCGATGACGTCGCGGATGCCGGCGGGAAGGAGGTCGAGGTAGGGCACGTCGCCCCGCGGCGAGGTTTCGGTGGCCACCCGCGTACGGCCGGCCAGCAGGCCGCGCAGCTTCTCCACCATTTGCAGGCGGCTCGAATAGCTCTCCCTGGGCCAATCCAGGTGGCGCCACGACGAGTGCTCGATGGCGTGGATCAGGAGGCGGGGCCGACCCGAAGCGGGAACGAGGGCGAAGCCGCGCCGGGTGGTCCATTCCAGCCCGAGCAGCGAGCGCCCGATCGGATTGCGGTCCTTGAAGTCGTAGATCAGCCAGCCATCGAGCCCCATGGCGCGGAGCGCCGCCTGTACCTTCGCGACACCCTCCCGTGTGGCCAGCAACGCCCGCGAATCGTCCGGATCGACCTTCATGACTCCGTTTCCTCCATCTCTTCGAGTTGCGCCAGAGCCGCGTCCAGACGGTCCCTCTCCTCATCCGTGAGCCCTTCCGCAAGCCCCGTGGCGACCGCCGGACCCTTCAGCCGGCGAAGCGCGACCACGACCAGTCCGAGTCCGACCAGCAGCGCCACCGGAGGCACCACCCAGGCCAGCAGGCCGGCACCCGTACGCTTCGGGAAGGCTCGGTACTCCTCGCCGTGGGAGGCGATCATCCATTCCACGAGACTGTCGGCTCCAAGTCCTGATTCTGCACCAATTTGAATGCTGTCACGCAATGCCTGGGCCTCTCGGGTGGGGCAGACTTCCAGCATGAACCCGGGACAGAAGGGGGAGCGGAGCCTGGAGATCGCCCTGCTCGCCTCGGGGTGCAGCTCTTCGGGCGCCGACTCCGCATCGCGCGAGGGAAGCTCCTCCTGCCCGGAGGCGTGGTCCGGCCGGCACGCGATCGCGACAGCCCCGAGCAGCAGGACGAATCCCCCGCGAAGACGGCCACCCCGGCGGCCGCTCCAGCGCATCTTCCCCCGTTTCATCGGTCAGACATCCATCCTTACCCCTGCGAGCGCCCGGACTACGGCCACGCACCCCGCACCGGTGCGCTGCGGATCGTAACCCCCCTCCAGGAATACCACGACCCTGCCCACGCAGCAGCGGTCCGCCGCCTCCATCACGATCCGGGTGGTTCGGTGGAGATCCCCAGGCTCGAGGAGCTGGCCGCCCAGCGGGTCTCCGGCCAGCACGTCGAATCCCGAGGAGACCAGGATGAAATCGGGCTCGCACCGTGAGACCGCGGTCTCGAGCGCCCTGGCGAAGGTGTTCACATAGTGGGCACGGGGCGTTCGCGGAGCCAGCGGCACGTTCAGCGTGTACCCCTCCCCCCTCCCCCGCCCCGTCTCGTTCGCGGCCCCCAGGCCGGGATAGTGCGGGTACTGGTGGAGCGACAGGAAGAACACGTCGGGGTCCTCGTAGAATATGTCCTGCGTGCCGTTCCCGTGGTGGACGTCCCAGTCCACGATCAGGACGCGCCCGGCCTCGCCCCGGGCCCGGAGACTCGCGGCCGCGACGGCGATGTTGTTGAAGAGGCAGAATCCCATCGCGCGGCCCGGCGTCGCGTGATGCCCGGGAGGACGCGCGGCCACGAAGGCGTTGCGGTACCGTCCAGCCACCACCCCGTGCACGGCTTCGAGTCCGGCCCCCACCGTCCCCAGCACCGCCTCCCACGACGCCCCCGAAACCCGCGTGTCGGGGTCGACCTCCACGGGTTGGCCCCACTCGCGGGCCCGGCCCACCGCTTCGCGCACCGTCCCGATCAGCGCACCGTCGTGCACGAGCGCCAAGTCCGCTTCACGGGCCGCCTCCGACTCGACCTGCACCACCCGCCCGTGAAGCGAGACCAGGTCGTCCTTCAGCGCGGAAGCGATCGCGCGCAGCCGCCCCTGGTGCTCGGGGTGGCCCCAGCCGGTGTCGTGCAGCACCGCCGAAGGGTGCATGAGGAAGGCGGTCGGGGGTGATTCGGCCATGCCGCCCAGCCTATTCCGCACCGGCCGGCTCCGGCACCCGCGCGATCCGCTCCTGGATGCTCAGGATCTCGGCGCGGCGCGTCCGCATCGCCGTCAGGGCGTCGACCGCCGCGCTGGTGGCCGACATCGTAGTCAGGTACGGCACCCCGTACGCGATCGCCGCACGGCGCATGGCGTAGTCGTCGTACTGCGACTTCTTGCCGAGCGGGGTGTTGATCAGCAGCGCCACCTGTCCGCTCACGATCCGGTCGACGATGTGGGGACGCCCCTGCCCGACCTTGTGAATCCTTTCACAAGGGATGCCGAGCTGCGTGAGGTGGTTGCGCGTACCCCCGGTCGCCAGCACCCGGAAACCGAGGTCCGCCAGCCGCCGCACCAGCGGAGTCACCGTCGGTTTGTCGGAGTCGTTCACCGTAACGATCACCGAAAGCTCGCCCTCCCCCTCCGGCAGCCGGTTCCCCGCCGACACCTGCGCCTTGGCGAACGCCATCCCGAAGGAGTCGTCCACGCCCATTGCCTCGCCCGTCGAACGCATCTCGGGCCCGAGCAGCGTGTCCACGTCGAACCGGTTGAAGGGGAACACCGCCTCCTTCACCGCGACCCCGTTCACCTCGGGCTCCGAAGTCACCCCCAGGTCCGCCAGCTTCTTCCCCGCCATCACCCGCGCCGCCAGCCGCGCCAGCGGCACCCCCGTCGCCTTGCCCACGAACGGCACCGTCCGCGACGCCCGCGGGTTCACCTCCAGCACGTACACCCGCCCGTCCTTCACCGCGTACTGCACGTTCAGCAGCCCCACCACCCCCAGCTCCAGCGCGAAACGCCGCGTCAGCCGACGCATCTCGTCCAGCTCCCCGCGCCCGAGCAGGTACGGAGGCAGCACGCACGCCGAGTCCCCCGAGTGCACCCCCGCGTCCTCGATGTGCTGCATGATCCCGCCGATCACCACATCGGTCCCGTCCGACAGCGCGTCCACATCGGCCTCGAAGGCGTCCTCCAGGAACCGGTCGACGAGGACCGGGTGGTCGGGTGAAGCCTTGACCGCCCGCGCGAAGTACCCCTTCAGCGACTCCTCGTCGTAGACGATCTCCATCGCGCGCCCTCCCAGCACGTACGACGGCCGCACCAGCACCGGGAAGCCGATCTCCCCAGCGATCACGAGCGCCTCCTCCTCGCTCATCGCGGTCCCGTTCGCCGGCACCCGCGCCCCGATCCGCCGGCACACCTCCTCGAAGCGCCGCCGGTCCTCCGCCCGGTCGATCGCGTCCACCGAAGTCCCCAGGATCGGCACCCCCACCTCCGCCAGCCTGTACGCCAGGTTCAGCGGCGTCTGCCCGCCGAGCTGCACGATCACCCCCACCGGCCGCTCCCGCTCGACGATCTCGACCACATCCTCCAGCGTCAGCGGCTCGAAGTACAGCTTGTCGCTCACGTCGAAGTCGGTCGACACCGTCTCCGGGTTGGAGTTCACCATGATCGTCTCGAAGCCCGCCTCCCTGAGCGCCAGCACCGCCTGCACGCAGCAGTAGTCGAACTCGATCCCCTGCCCGATCCGGTTCGGCCCGCT
>JAPPGI010000024.1 GCA_028874985.1 Gemmatimonadota bacterium
GGTGGGGTTCGCACCCACTAGGAAGGCGCGCCTTTCCACGGCGCACTGTATAGTGAACATGACATAATGTAATGTGTGTTTTACAGCGTGGATAGGTGAGGCGAAGCGGCCAGCGCGGATGCATCGCCACTCGAATGCCGTGGGGATTTTGTCCACGGGCTGCTGTCCACGGACGGCTCGACCAAGCGCCTCGACCGCGGGGACCCGCCTCCGGGGCACCAGCATGACCTCGACACCGAGGCCGCGGCCGAACTCGACCAGGCTCGACACCCTCAGGTCGGCCCGGCCGCCCTCGAACCGCGAAATCTGCGCCTGGGTGAGCCCGATTCGCTCGCCCAGCTCGCGCTGGCTGATACCCCGGGCCTCGCGCAGGCTCCGGAGCTGAACAGCGATCTGCCGGACGGTAGGATGCACGGAATCACTCCTTTGATATATGAAACCATATGACCGATGCTAACTTAATATAATATAATATGTTGATTGGGAAGACGAAGCGCGGATGGGGTGGTCCCGGGAGCCCCCTACCGCTCCACCCGCACCGTCTTCACGTTCGCGAACTCCCGCACCCCGAAGTCCCCCAGCTCCCTCCCGAAACCGCTCTCCTTCACCCCGCCGAAGGGCAGGCGCGGGTCGGACTTCACGAAGTCGTTGACGAAGCACGTCCCGGCCTCGATCCCGTCCCGCGCGATGCGTTCCCCGCGCTCCAGGTCCCGGGTGAACACGGCCGCCCCGAGCCCGTACGCGGTGTCGTTCGCGATCCGCACGGCCTCCGCCTCCGACCCGGCCCGGATGATGCACGCCACCGGCCCGAAGATCTCCTCGTCGTAGGCGGGCATCCCCGGCCCCACCCCCTCCAGGACCGTGCACGGGTAGTACCATCCGGGCACCTTCGGGACCTCGCCGCCCAGCCTGCACACCGCGCCGGCCGCGATGCTCCGCTCCACCTGCCCGGCCAGGTGGTCGCGCAGGTCCTCCCGGGCGAGCGGGCCCACATCGGTCATCGCGGCCATCGGGTCGCCCACGCGCACCGCCGCCATGCCCGCCACGACCGCCTCGGTGAACTCGCCGGCCACCGCTTCGTGCACGATCAGGCGCTTGGCCGCGATACAGCTCTGCCCCCCGTTGACGAGCCGGCCGGTGACGCACGCCTCGACGGCGCGGGGCAGATCGGCGTCCTCGAGCACGATGTAGGGGTCGCTGCCTCCCAGCTCCAGGACGCACGTCTTGATCCGGGAGCCGGCCAGCGCGGCGACCCGGCGGCCCGCCCGCGTGCTCCCGGTGAGGGTTACGCCCTGGACGCGCACGTCCCGGATGAGGTCGCCGGTCGTATCGACGTCGACGAAGAGGTTGGTGAAGAGGCCGCCGGGGAGCCCCGACCCCGGGCCGAAGAGGCGGGCCAGCTCGAGGGCGCAGCCGGGTACGGTGGGGGCGTGCTTGAGCAGCACCCCGTTTCCGGCGACGAGCGCGGGGACCGCGGCCCGCACGACCTGCCAGAGCGGGAAGTTCCAAGGCATGATCGCCAGGACCAGTCCCAGCGGCTGGAAGGTGACGTAGCTCCGCCAGGCTTCCGTCTCCACCACCCGGTCGCAAAGGAACCCCGGGCCGTACCGGCTGTAGTAATCGCAACAGCCCGCACACTTCTCCACCTCGGCCAGGGATTCACCAATCGGCTTCCCCATCTCCATGGTGACGATTTCGGCGAGCCGGTGGCCGTGTCTGCGAAACCGGCGCGCGACACCTCCGATGATTCCGGCCCGCTCCTCCGTCGGCAGCGAGCGCCAGGCACGCTGGGCTTCACGGGCGTCCGCCAGGGCGGAGTTGACTTCGCCGCCGGCCATAAACGGATACCTGGCCAGCACTTCGCCGCTGGCGGGGTTGACGGTCTCGAATCCCACGAGCGCTCCGGGGGTGGAGGATTGCGGACGGTGGATGGTGGTCACCTTATCCGGTCGGAGCAGGGGTCGCCAGATCTCCGCCGCCTCGCTCCGTTTGCTTGAACGTGAACAGCGCCTCACCTTTCGCCGATGATCGCCGCCGCCCCGTCCGTCCCCCTGACCTCGCTGGACCAGTTGTGGTTCCAGGTCGCGGGGACCGTCTGCAACCTGCGTTGCACCCACTGCTTCATCTCCTGCTCGCCCGACAACCACTCCTTCTGGTTCATGACCAGGGAGCAGGTGAGGACCGCCCTCGAGGAGTCCGCCGGGATGGGCGTCAAGGAGTACTACTTCACCGGCGGCGAGCCGTTCATGAACAACGAGATGGTCGAGATCCTGGACGACACCCTGGGATACGGCCCGGCGACCGTTCTCACCAACGCCACCCTGTTGCCGGAGCGCCGCGTCGAGGAGTTGAGAACCATCGCACGAGGACGCTGCCACCCTCTGGAACTGCGCGTGAGCGTGGACGGCCCGACACCCGCCATCAATGACGCGATCCGGGGCGAGGGCACCTTCGAGCGGGCCATGGACGGGGTGCGCCTCCTCGTGGCGGCGGGGTTCCGGCCAATCATCACGACCATGCAGAGCTGGCCCTGCGAGGACATGGCCTGCATGCTCCAGGCCTTCCGCGACGCGCTGGGCGCGGTCGGCTACGAGGAGCCCCGGCTCAAGGTGCTGCCGCCGCTGCTGATCGGGGCGGAGGCCGAGCGCAACCGGGGCTACCGTCCCGACGAGCGGGTCACGCACGAGATGATGCATGGCTACGACCTGGACCAGCTCCTGTGCACGCGGGCGCGGCTGGTGACGGCGGCGGGCGTCTACGTCTGTCCCATCCTGTTGGACTATCCCGGCGCGCGCCTCGCCGACACGCTGACCGAGGCGGTGGGCATGAACGCCAGCCTCCGCGAGTCGGCGTGCTACACCTGCTACGTCAACGGAGCGATCTGTTCCAACGCGACGACCGGCACGGGGGAGGCGGCGGCCTGTGACGGGGCTGCGCCCGCGGCCTGCGACGGCGGAGTTCCCGCTTCCTGCGGCGATGGGGCTCCCGCTTCCTGCGACGCCTGAGAGTCCACGGACTCCCAGGCCCTCGCGGGCAGTGCGCCGCCGCTACAGCCCCGCCGCATCGTAGCGCAGACCCTCCACCTCGATCCCGGCGCGATCCACCGCCAGCGCGGCCTCGGCACCCTCCGAGCACGGGAGCCCCCCGAGATGCCACTCCGCGGGATCTTCGGGAAGGTCCCCCACTTCAAGCAGCCCCCGCGCCGTTCCCGGAGACGGGTCCACGGAGAACGACCGCAACGAATGGGTGAGCCCGACCCCCAGCGCCTTCAGGAAAGCCTCCTTGCGGGTCCAGAGCCTGAAGAAGAGCTCCCGCCTTTCATGCGCGGGGGCGGTGTGAAGCCGCGCGGACTCGTCGCGGGCGAAGTTCCTGGCGGCGATGCCGAGCATGTGCTTCACCATCCGTATCTCCTCGATGTCGACGCCGACGCGCCCTTCGGCCGCCACCGCGATCATGATCCGCTCCTCCGAATGGGACTGATTGAAGGAGGGGCCGCCGGGCAGGTGGGGTTTTCCGTGCCTGCCGAAGCGGAAGTCGATCCCGGCGGGACTCGTGCCGGTCAGCCCCGCCAGCACCCGGCGCAGGTGGGCCTGGGCGACGGTATACCTGCGCCTGTGGCGGTCGTAGACGAAGCGGTCGGCCCGCGCGCGCTCGTCGCGGGAAAGCAGCGCCCGCGCGGCCGTCCCGGCCCGGGCGGGCACGTCCAGGCGGCCCTCCCAGACGTACACGACGCCGGGCCGAAGGTCCTGTAATCGGGTTGTCATCTCTGTTGCGCCGAAAGAGTTTCGCGTACCGTGTGGGTGGGTAGGCCGTGTCGCTGAAGTCTGGAGGTTGCGCCCGATGTCCGACAGGTCCCGGATCGCATACGTAGATGGCCCTCGCCTGCGGCGGGCGCTGCTCGCCGCTTGCCGGCGCGGCCGGCAGTGCAAGTCGGAACTGAACCGCATCAACGTTTTTCCGGTCGCGGACGGGGACACCGGCACCAACCTGAGCCTCACGCTGGAGGCCATCGCCGACTACTTGACCGGGTCCCGGGAACGGCGCGTGGACCGGGTGGCGGCGTCCGCGGCCCGGTCGGCGCTGCTGGGCGCGCGCGGCAACTGCGGCATGATGCTGTCCCAGTTCCTGCTGGGGTTTTCAGGCGCGTTCGAGGGGCGCTCACGGGTCTCACCGCGACAGCTCGCGTCGGCGTTCGCCGCCGGGGCGCGGTCGCTGGACGCGGCCGTCCAGAACCCGGTGGAGGGCACGATTCTCACCGTGGTGCGCGAGTCGGCGCGCAGGGTGGTGGACGAGAGCGCCGGAGGGGAAAGCGGCGACATCGCCGACGCGATGTCGCGCATGCTCGAGACGGCCAGGGAGTCCCTGGCACGCACCCCCGACCTGCTACCCGTGCTCGCCGAGGCGGGGGTGGTGGATGCGGGTGCCCAGGGCTTCGTGGAGATGGTCGAGGGGGTGGTGGGGCTGATCGAGGAGGGAGATGGTGGGGAAGAGGCGGTGGGGGCGGCGGCGGTGGGGGCGGACGTGCACCCCGGGTGGTCGCCGATCGGCGCGGCCGAGCACCCCTTCACCCACGGCACGAAGCGCTACTGTACCGAGATTCTCGTCGAGGGTGCCGGGCTTCCCGGAGAGCAGACGGTCCGTGCGGCTCTCTCGGAGGGGTCCGAGGAGCTGCTCGTCATCCGCAGCGAGGACATCCTCAAGGTCCACCTGCACACCGATCACCCCGGGGACGCCGTCGAATACTGCGGGACCCTGGGGAAGGTGGTCGCGCACAAGGCCGAGGACATGTTGGCCCAGTACGAGGCGGCCCGTGACGCGCGCGCCGACGTGGTCCGGCGGCCCGTCGGCATCATGGTGGATTCGGGCTCGGATCTTCCCGATGCGGTGGTGCGCGCACACGGCATCCACATGATCCCCCTCCTGCTCATCGACGGTGACCGGACACTCAAGGACCGGATCGATGTCACCGCGGAGGAGTTTCACGCCCGGCTGGAGGAGGGCGGACCGCTCCCGACGACCTCGCAGCCACCGCCCGGCGACTTCATTGCCGCCTTCGAGCGGGCGTCCACCGAATCCGAGGTGGTCGTCGCGATCCTGGTGGCCGCCTCCCTGTCGGGGGTCCATCGCTCGGCTGAGAACGCCGGGCGCCTGGTCCCCCACCTCGACGTGCGGCTCGTCGACTCCAGGGCCGCCTCCATCCTGATCGGTCTGCTTGCCCTCAAGGCCGCCGAACTGGCCGAAGCCGGAATGTCGGCCGACGACATCGTCGCCGAAGTCCGGAGAATCCGGCGGCAGTCAGGCATCCTGTTCACCGTCCGCAACCTCGACCGCCTGATCGCTTCGGGGCGGGTGAGCCAGTTCGCCGGGTGGTTGGGTGGTGTCCTCGACCTGAAGCCGGTTCTGGGACTCGCGGGCGACGGCTCCGTCAAGGCATATGGGAAGGTGCGGGGGGCGCGCCGCGCGAGAAGGCTGATCCTGGACACGGTCGCGGAGGCGATTCCCCCGGACGCGAAGAAGTACCGGTTCGGGGTGATCCATGCGGCGGCGCCGGAGATGGCGGAAGCGCTGAGAAAGGAACTGGCCGGGCGCTACCCGGGCGCCGAGATCCTGATCGCGCCGATCACACCGGTCATCGCGACGCACCTGGGCCCCGGCGCATGGGGGATCGCCTACATGGTGGAGGACTCTCCAGGGACCGGCAGCCCCCCTGGTTAGCGATTAGCCTCCCCCCAGCGCCCGGCGCCCGAGCACCAGCCAGTTGTGCGTCGCCATCTGCGCGGCCGACGGCTCCGGCGGCAGCCCCACCAGGAGGGCGCGGGCGTTCCTCGCGTCCGGGAGGTGCAGAATCATGTCTTCGGCCTCTCCCGGGGGCTCGAAGAGCCGCGAACGGCCGCCGGGATCCACGGCGACGGCGCGGCCCGGAGCGCTCAGGCGCGCCAATAGAAGCCCGAAGTCCCGCCAGGCGACCAGCGGGTCGGCGCCGTCCTCCGCAATGGACGGGACGAGCGTAGTCTGGTAATATGCGACGGCGTCGGCGTACCCTTGGGGATTGGATCGCTTGAGATCCCGAAGCCGGGCGCGGTAGTAGTCCCGCGGGTCGCGGGCGCCGGCGGCGGCGAGAGCCGCCGTGAAGCGGGCGTCGGCCTTCTTCTGGAGGTCGGTGGCCATGTTCCAATGTAAAGTCTACAGCGCGGAGAGGAGCAGAGAATGTTGAGCCGTTCCTTCGATCAGCGCGACATCGTTCCATCCGAGGAATACCTGGATCTTCCATGGGAGATGTTCGGCGAACTGTGCCGGGCACTCGCGCTGAAGGTGGCGCGTTCCTACGATCCCGAAATCGTCATCGGGGTGGCGCGCGCCGGGGTGATCCCGGGTGCGGTCATCGCCTCGATCATGCGACGCGACTTCTTCTCCCTCAAGATCACGCGGCGGGAGGGCGGCCAGGTGGTGCGGCAGCGCCCCTCGATCCTCTCCGCGGCCCCCCGCCAGGCCCGGGACAAGCGCGTCCTGATCGTCGATGAGATCACCACCTCCGGCGAGACGCTCCGCCTGGCTCTGGCCGCGGTGCGGGACGTGGGTCCGGCGGAAGTACGAACGGCCACCAGCTTCGCGCGGACGCGGGGCTACAAGCCCGACTACTACGCGCTGGCCACCGACGCGACCCTCATCTACCCCTGGGACCGGAAGATATTCGAGGAGGGCGGCCTCGTGGTGAACCCGCGCTACCGCGACGCGGACGCCTGACCAGCCTGCCTGGCAGCCCCGCTAGACTCCTTGGGCCATCGCGCGGAGGAAATCGGCGTTGGTCCGGTGGCCCTCCATGCGCTCCATCAGGAACCGGATCGCCTCCGGCGGTGGCATCGCCGAGAGGAAGTTGCGCAGGACGAATACCCGGTTGAGCTCGGTCTCCGTGAGGAGCAGCTCCTCCCGGCGGGTTCCGGAACGGTTGAGGTCGATGGCGGGGAAGATGCGATGATCGGCGATCTCGCGATCCAGGACGAGCTCCATGTTTCCCGTGCCCTTGAACTCCTCGAATATCACCTCGTCCATGCGGCTGCCGGTATCGATCAGGGCGGTGGCGATGATCGTGAGCGAGCCTCCCCACTGCAGGCTGCGCGCCGAGCCGAAGAAACGCTTGGGGTGGGCCAGGGCGTTGGCGTCCACGCCTCCGGAGAGAATCCTCCCCGAGTGGGGAGCCAGCGAATTGTACGCGCGGGCCAGTCGGGTGATCGAGTCCAGAAGTATGACGACGTCCTCGCCGCGCTCCACCATTCGCTTGGCCTTGTGGTTGACCATCTCGGCGACATGGCGGTGGCGGAGGGCGGGCTCGTCGAAGGTGGAGGAGACCACTTCGCCCTTCGTCGACTCCCTCATCTCGGTGACTTCTTCGGGACGCTCGTCGATGAGGAGGACGAAGAGACCCGTTTCCGGATGATTGGTCGAGATGGCGTTGGCGATGTTGCGCAGGATGGTCGTCTTTCCGGCCCTCGGCGGCGAGACGATCAGCCCCCGCTGTCCCATCCCCACCGGCGCGATCAAGTCCATCATGCGCATGGCCACATCGCCCCCTGGGACCTCCAGCGTGAAGCGTTCGTCGGGGTAGCGCGGCCGCATCGCCTCGAAGCAGGCGCGCTGGCGGGCGGACTCGGGGCGGTCGCCGTTGACGTGGTCCACGCTGACCAGCGCAAGGTGGCGTTCGCCGCTCGCGGGAGGACGCACCGGGCCGGCCAGCACGTCCCCCTTGCGAAGTCCGTAGGACTCGATGTGCGCCCGGCTCACATGGGGGTCGTCGGGGCCGGAGACGTAGTGCCAATCCGGTGACCGGAGAAAGCCATGGCCGTCGGGCAGGATGTCCAGTACGCCCTCGGCCCGCGGTGTCTCGTTCTGTCCAAGGAGCCCCTGGTAGATCGTGAAGATGAGATCCTGCTTGCGGAGCCCCGCGTAGTGCTGGATGTTGAGCGCTTCCGCGTAGCCGTGGAGTTCGGCTACCGTTCTGTTCTTGAGTTCGGCGATTTCCATCGGGAAGCCAGAAAGAGGTCAGGATGCCCCTCGCAGCCGGTGCCGAGGTCCCCGGTCGGGGCGAACGCGACGAAGCGCCGGGCCGGCTGCGGGGCGAGCCCCCCTGGGACGACGTTCTCGAAGACCACGGGGTCGGCACCGCCGGTGGGTACCGCGTGGTCCGGGGACGGATCAGACCGGGGGTGTCCGGCGAAGACATGAGAAAGGTCGCTGACTGGGCCGACCAGGTCCAGACCCTCGCAAAAGGGAGCGAAACGGAACTCGTCGCGGTGCGGCGGGACTCGCCACCTCCACGGGACAACCTGCTGCTGCACCTGTTTCTCTTCGCGGCCGCGCTGGGGAGTGCGGTGGTGGCGGGCGGGTTCCTTGCGGGGACGGATGTCCTGGACACCCGTTTCACGGAGATCGGGGGGGCCTGGTTCCCCGTCCCGACCAGGCTTCGGTTCGCCGACATGGCGGTAGGGCTGCCGTTCGCCCTGGCCTTCATCGGCATCCTTCTGGCCCACGAGATGGGCCACTACCTGACCGCGCGCCGGCACGGAGTCCCCGTCTCACTTCCGTATTTCATTCCGTTTCCTCCGTATTTTTCGATCGTGGGCACTCTCGGGGCGTTTATCCGGCTCAGGGGTCCCATGATGCGACGCTCGGTGCTCTTCGACATCGGGGTCGCGGGGCCGCTGGCCAGTTTTCTGCTTTCTATGCCCCTCCTCTTCGTCGGCCTGCATCTTTCGGAACCGGTGCCGGCCGCCGACGCCGGCCTGTATCCCTTTCTTGTCCATTTCGCCGGTGAACCCATCCGGATCGGCAGCAACGCGATCCTCCAGTCCGCCACCGTGCTGAGCGTGCCCGGTTTCGAGACGGGCTCGGCCGTCGTGCTCCATCCGCTCGCGTTCGCGGGGTGGCTGGGGATCTTCGTCACCGCCCTGAACCTGATTCCGTTGGGACAGCTCGATGGCGGCCACATCCTCTACGCGGTTGCCGGGACGGCTCAGCGCACGCTCGCAAGGGCCTTCATCCTGATTCTGCTGCTGCTCGGGCTGGTGTGGTGGGGATGGTGGCTCTGGGCGGGGATAGCACTGGGCCTCGGGAGGGGCAGGGTCGCACACCCTCCGGTGCTGGCGGAGGAAATCCCGGTGGGGAGGGGCAGGAGGATTCTGGGGTGGACCGCGCTCGCGCTCTTCGCCCTCAGCTTCTCGCCCGCACCTCTGGAGCTGTAGCACCCGTGCGCTCTGCGTTGCTCCTCGGACGAATAGCGCTGCTATTCCCCCTTCGTCGCGCCTTGCCAGCCCGACAGAGCACCTGAAGCCAGAATCCCGGCAGGAGATCATGTAAGTTCAACCAGGGCTGCACGATCTGCCGCTCTTGCCGGGATGTCGATTCCGACGCGCACGGGCCAAAGATGCGGGAGTGTCGGGGTTGATTGGCGGGAAGCTGTGCGAACCCCAGCACCGTGTCAAGCTCACGGATTCTTCGGCCCGATACCGGCGGTCTTCAGCATGTCCGCCAAGTGTCCGGACTCCACGACGGCCCGCATGAGATCGACGCGGCTCTGGACGCCCAGCTTGCTCTTCAGGGACATTCGATAGTTGGCGACGGTCTTCGGTGCCAGATGGATCCGCCGGGCGATCTCCTCGGCGGTGTAACCGGTCGCGGTGAGGTACAGGACATCACGTTCCCGGTCGCTCAGGGAGTCCCAACCACCGGCGAGGCCCTGCGAGGCGTTTCGCGCCTTCGACAGCAGCCCGACGACATGCGCGGGGAAGGTCATCCTTCCGGCGGCCACCATGTCGAGGGCTCCGACCAGATCGGAGCGAGCCCGCCGCTTGCTCAGGCACCCCATGGCGCCCGCCTCAATCGCGGCTTCGACATACTCCGGGTCGTCGTGGGCGGTCAACACCAGCACGCGGACATCCGGGTTCCGCGTCGTGATTTTCCGGGTTGCGGCGATGCCGTCCATGCCCGGCATGCGGATGTCCATGACCACCAAGTCGGGCTTGAGTGCGTTGACCCGCTCGACGGCCGCTTCACCGGAGGAAGCCTCTCCGACCACATCGTACCGTTCCGTGAGTTCGATGAGCAGCTTGATTCCGGCGCGGACAACGGCATGGTCGTCTACGAGCACGACCCGGCAGGAGTAGCTCATTCCGGGTCGTCCTCCTCGCGCGCGGGCATCCCAATGGGCACTTCGAGCCTGACCGACGTGCCGTCCCCGGGCGTGCTCGCGATTGTTAGCCGCCCTCCGGCGATCCGGCTCCGCTCCCGCATGCTCCCGAGGCCGACCGACAGATGCGGCTCAAGCTCATCGGGCGAGAAGCCCGCGCCGGAATCGCTGACTTCGGCGTACAGCGTCCGGCCTTCCCTCCAGTACCTCACCTTCGCGCTACCGGCACCGCTGTGCCGCTTGGCGTTGTTGAGCGCCTCCTGCACGACCCGGAAAACGGCCAGACTGGTCTCGGCCCTCAACGCCCTGCCCGCCCAGCGGATGTCCCGCTCGACGGCGAAGCCCTGCTCCTCCGTGCGGCGGCAAAGGACGCTGAGCGCGAATTCGAGCCCATGCCCCTCCAACTCGACCGGCATCAGATCCCGTATGGCGCGATCCAGCGAGTCATGACACCGGTCCAGATCGCCTTGGACGCCCGAGATCATCTTGGGCGCGTCCTCCCCCGCCATTCCCCGTTCAACCAGGGCGGCGAGATGAAGCTGGACGGCCGTGAGGCTTTGCTTCACTTCGTCGTGCAGGTCCCGGGCGATCCGCGACCGCTCCGCCTCGGCCGCCAGGACCCTCGCCGCTGCCACCCTGCGAAGCATCTGGCTTTGAGCCAGGCTGCGCACGGCGCAGACCACCAGCACCTCTCCCGCCTCGTCGGTCATCGGACCGAGACTGATCTCGACGGGGAACCCGCCGCCGTCCTTGTGCACCGCTTCAAGTTCCATGCCGACGCCCATCGGGCGCGATGTGGGTTTGCGGTGGTACACTTCCCGGTGGCGGCGGTGGCGGTCCCGAAGCTCAGCGGGAACCAGGATTTCGACCGACTCGCCGACCAACTCTTCGCGCGACCACCCGAACATCGTCTCGGCCTCGGGGTTCGCGTCCCTCAACAGGCCGTCGGCCCCGACCAGGAGCATCGCGTCCGGCGATGCGCGGAACACCGCCCGGAAGTCGCTTGGGCGGGCAAGCAGCTTGTGGATGAGAATCTCCTCGAAGTACAGGCCGGGGATCATGGCGCTGCCTCGCCGAGCGCGGGAGGAGTGCCGGTGTTCGCCCCGTTGATCATACCGTTCCCCGGCCCTTGCGACCACAGCGACGGCCGACGAGGCGCGTAGCAGGCGAGTTCGGGCGTGCGCCGCAGCCGCTGGCAGGCGCGCCTCAGCCGGTTCCGCACGGTGGAAGCCGGGAGATTCTCGCGGCGCGCGATCTCGTTGGCGCTCAGCCCGTACCAGTGGCGGAGGAGCAGCAATCGCCGTTGCTCGGCCGGGAGACGGGCCAAGGCGCTGCCAATCCGAGCCCGCAACTCGGCGGTCTCGGCGGCGGCCAGGGGATCCGGAGCCGTATCCACGGCCGGAGTGACCTCGCCGTCGCTCTCGAGAAGGCGGTCCCGCTCGATCCGGTCCCGCCCGACCGCGTCGGCGCAGACGCGCCGGCAAAGCGTCTTCGCCCATCCGAGCAACGCTTCCGGGTCGCGGCACTGCCTCCGCTTCTCATGGATTCGGATGCGGCAGGCCTGCGCCAGTTCCTCGGCGGTCGTCCGGTCCCGCGCGAATCGCACGGCGACCGACTGGACAAGCGGTTCGACCCGCCTGAGCAGGTCGTCGTCCCGGCACCGCCCGTCCCCCCGGGTACTGCGCCCGCCGTTGCGGTTCATCCGTCCGCTCCTTTCGGCACGAGATTCGCGCCTCGTTGGCCGAAGCGCACACTAAAGCTGCCGGTGGGGACGAGCGCGCAGACAGGGTACTTTTTCCACGACTTTGGTGCCAAAAGGTTCCCGAGTGGTCCGGGAAGAAGTTCCCGTGCCAGGGTAGAAACTTCCCGTCGGGCCGGGAAGAAAGTTCCCGAAATCCGCCCCGAAATGTGCCAAGAACTTCCCGTCCGGCGCGATTTGCCGAAGACATGCCGAACAAACGGCCGAATCCGGGCTCTGAAGCCGGTGAGACGTTTCTCTCGCTCGCACCGTCTATTAGGGCAAGGGCACGATCCCGAAGGAGGATCGCCCGACACCAGGGGCGCCGACCCTGACCGGCACCGGCCGCTCCATCTCATCCGAAAGGAGACATCTCATGAACAAGTGGTTGACTCGCTTCGTCCCCACCCTCGCCGCGCTGACGCTCACCATCGCGCCCAGCGCAAGCGACACTGCGTTGCCTTCGCGCGCCGACACGCGTGTGGAACCCGTCGCCTTCGCGCACGCTGCCGCCGAGCACGCTGCCGCCGAGCACGCCGCCGCCGAGCACGCCGCCGCCGAGTTGGAAAGGGCGCTCCCTCAAGCGTGCTTCTCCTGCTCGCCGTGTGGTAAGAACGGCCACAAGCACGGAGACCGGCCCCTACCGACCGGCGGCCGCGAGGCTTACCATCCGCATCCATGCCTCAAAGGAGGTGGCTGTGACGTTCATCCGGAGTGCGGCACGAGCGAGCTGGCCATGGCGGCGGCAGCGGAGCTGATCGACTCCCTGAAGGACAGCACACCAACCCAGTTGGCGTCGCTGGTAGAGCGCTACTCGCACATGGTACAAGTCAACCGGGCACGTCGAGCCCTTCAGTTGATCGGGTGCAACGAGAGAATCGTTGCCAGCTACTCATCTGAGACAATCCCCGCCCTCGAAGCCCTCCTATAGGGCATCCGGAAAGGACCACGCAAAATGGACTTGGAATACCCGCAACTCCCCGGTTCGTCTCCAATCCTTCTCCTCTACGTCGCATTGGCAGTTTCGCTGCTCGGCCCACAGCGGGCAGCAGCCCAGAACCCGCCTGGGCCCACCGCCGTTGCGTCATGCGAGGAGGCCTGCGGAATCACCCTGGACCTGGAGATGGAGTACGGCGACGATTCCGGGCCAGGAATCCTCGACCTAGTCGGGTGGGTCAAGGCGTATCGAGATGTCTCGGGGCGGACATACATCGCCGGAGACCCGATCGACAACGTGCTGGTGTTCGGCCCCGACGGACGTTTCGTGCGACGGATAGGCAGCAGTGGCTCCGGCCCCGGTGAACTCAAGGACGGTTCTTCGCTCGTCGTGACGGGCGACGGAGAGTTCTCGGTCCTCGACCGCGGACGCGGAGTGATCCTGAACTTCGATCACACCGGACGCCTTCGAAGCGAGGTTAGGACTGTCGGATGGGTGCCACACGGAACGCGCACCTTCGGATGGGATGGCCCCCAGGTAGTTCATGTGGCCAATCTGGCCACGTCGGACCGGATCGGATTCCCCCTCCATCTCGTCAACGTGGAGACCGGCGAGATCGAGCGCTCGTTCGGCTCGGTGACGGGCGAGCACGAGTTGGGCGCCAACCCCGGCCTCCACCCCGTAGCCGTCCGCCAAGACCGCCGAATGTGGATGGTCGTGGGGTCCGAGAGGTATGACATCGCTCTCTGGGACATGAATCGACGGCACCGGCTGCTTCGGCATGAGGCAAGTTGGTTTCCTGAGCAGACACGGGTCGAACGGACGCACGGTGGAATGGATAAGCCCCCACAGCCCTTCATCTACGCCCTCGCCTTGAGCGAGTACGACTCGCTCCTATGGGTTGCGGCCAGCGTAGCCGATGAGGAATGGCGAAAGGCCGACCTGCACAGCGGAGACAGCGACACCTACTACGACGACATCCTCGAAGTCATTGACCTGCGGACGAACGAGGTCATCGCGAGCCAGCGCTTCGACCATAGTTACCACCTGATCGAGGCGGGCCTGCTCGGGAGACTCGCGATCACCGCAAGCGGCTCGGTCCGGTATCAAACGTTCCGAGCGCGGTTGGAGGCAGCAGCGCCCGCTCGGTAGGCGACGAGGGTTCAGCCGCCCATCCGGCGCGCAGTCCGACTCGCCGGATGGGCGGCATCGCTCGCACCGCCGAACTGGTCTTGGTTGGGATCTTTGGAGGGTTTCGGGGGTTTCGAGGCCGCGTAATCGTTCGGCCAAGTCGGCCAAGCAGTGGAATCATTCGTCTTCCGGGGACGGCAAGGCGAACAGAAGCTATCGGAGAGGCCATAGTGGCGGCGGGAGGGTTTCGCGGGGGGGTGCAGGGCTGGCGTGAGCCACCGCAGGTTACTGAGCAGCATACTCTTCGTGGCCACGAGGAGGCTGACGAGGGGCTTCTGCCACCTCTACCCCCCGGAGAAGACCGGCGCTGACGCGCGAAACGCCTCGCGAGGCGACGGGTCGCTGCGATGGCAAAGCCCGGGCGTCCGCAGAAACCCCCGTTGGGGCAGTTGACGTTTACGTATGGGGTACGAAGACGGCTTCGTATTGGGTCCTCCGGTCGGCGGCCCGGAGGACCAAGGATTGTTCGCCGAGGCTCCAGCGCTCCCACTTACGACCGCACCGGAGTGTGAAAACGACAGGGGGGGTCGTTTCACACTTTGGTCGGCCTCCGGTGCACAGCTGCCGTCCTGCTTATCCTGCGGTGCGGCAACGTCTTGCGGCCCGATCGCTCGATCCTCCGTGGCACGCGAGCGGCTGGGGCCGTGGCGGGAGCGACCCCCCTCGCCGAGGGCTCGGTACGGGTTCGGGGCGAGGTGGAGATTCAC
>JAPPGI010000166.1 GCA_028874985.1 Gemmatimonadota bacterium
GAGCGCGCCGCCGTTGCCGGAGGTCACCCGGCAGCTGCCGGAGCCCCCGCCCCCCGACCGCCTGTCCAACGGCGCCCCCCGCTTCGTCGACTCGGCGGTCCCGCTGTCGCTGGAGCTCGAGGCGCTGGAGGCGGTGGCGTGATCGGGCGCCCGCCCGTCGCCGCGGCGAAACCCGGGACGCGAGCATGTCGGAATGGGACAGGCCACCGGCGGAATTCGTGCCGCCCCCCCAAGCAGGTACGGCGTCGCGCACGAGACGGTGCGGCGGGTGCCATCAACTGCAGCGCAATGCCGACTTCCGCCTGGCAGCCGACCGGCAGTTCACCGCGGACGACGCACGCGTCAAGCTCAAGCACCTCTATCCCGGCTTCGGCCTCCGCGCCCGATCCGCGCTCGCTCTTTATCGATCACCGCGACCTTCGCCCGCCAGGACGAGTCCTCCACCTCCTGGTACACGACGGTCAGCTCGCGCGTCAGATCGAGACCGCCCCCGTAGGCGTACACCGCCGCCTCGGTGGCCTGCTGCGACAACCGCCTGCTTCCCCATCCGGGGGTGATCGCCCGGATCGCCAGCGGCCGTTCCCGGAGCCCCCGCGACACCATGTGCAGGTCGTCCGGCGCGAACACCGTGCCGTGCTGGCGGCTCGAGAGCGACACCAGAAAGAGCGCGGGTTCCTCTGCGCCGGTGCGCCCGGCCGACTCCGGCCGATACGCTTCGGCGATCCGGCGCAGGCGGTCGCGCGTGTCCGGCGCCGCGGCCTCCAGCACCCAGCCGGCGAGGGGCGTGACTTCGATCTGAAGGGCCCCGGACGCCAGCCGCACCGAGATCTCCCGCTGCCGCAACGAGCCGGGTTGCTCCCGCTCCACCCCCCCCACCCGGCGCGACTCCGGCGCGGGAACGGCCTCCGCCTCCGGCACGGCCGCCGGGGCGCACCCCCCCGGCCCCGCCACCGCCACACCCCACGCGATCAGCCCCCATCCCCTCACACCACCCCACGCCGACGGCCGGAGCCGCCCGGCTCCACCCCGTCCGCCCACGCCCACCCCCCGGTCACGCGACCCGCCCGCTCCGAGGGCCGCCACCTTCAGGCAACCGGTCCGGCTCACGATTCTTCCTCCGATTCCAGCAACGCCGCGATGGCCTCCAACAGCTCCTCGGCCCCCTCCCCGGTCCGCGCCGAGCTCGCCACGACCTGGTCCTCGGACACGCCCAGCCGGCTCGTCACCCGGCGCTCGACCCCCTTCTCCCGCTCCCGCGCCTTCAACTTGTCCACCTTCGTAAGGGCGATCAGCGCCGGCACGCCGGTCTCCGCCAGGTACTCCACGAACTCCCGGTCCCCCCGGGTGGGCGGGTGCCGCGAGTCCACCAGGTACACCACGCCCCGCAGGTGCTCGCTGCCCGCGAGGAATCCCCGCACGAGCACGCGCCACGATTCGCGCACGGCCCTGGGCGCCTTCGCGTACCCCGATCCCGGCAGGTCGACCAGGAAGAACGATCCGTTCACTTCGTAGAAGTTGAGCGCCTGGGTCTTCCCGGGCGAGGCCGACACCCGCGCCACCTTGCGCCGGGGCCGTCCCAGCACCCGGTTGATCAGCGACGACTTCCCCACGTTGGAGCGGCCCGCGAACGCAACCTGCGGCAGGTCCCCGGGACACGGCTGCTGGGGCGCCACCACCGATCCCGCGAACTCCACGCTGCGTATGATCACGGTCCCGGGCCTCAGGAAGGGCGCGCGCCCAGCGCCCGGGCGCCCGGAGCCGTCTCCTCCGCCGCGGACCTCCCCCGTACCGGCGCCAGCGCCTCCCGGAGCACCTGGTCCATCGTCTCGACCGGGACCAGCTCCACGCCCGTGCGCACCTCGTCGGGGAGCCTCTCGATGTCCATCACGTTCGTCGCGGGGAGGAGCACGCGCCTGATCCCGCCCCGCAGCGCCGCCACCGCCTTCTCCTTGATCCCGCCCACGACGAGCACCCGTCCCCGCAGGGTGATCTCGCCGGTCATCGCGAGATCGGCACGGGTGGGAGTGTCGGTCAGCGCCGAGATCAGCGCCACCGCGATCGTGATCCCCGCCGAGGGGCCGTCCTTGGGCGTCGCACCCTCGGGGATGTGGATGTGGATGTCGAGTTCGCGGTGGAACCGCTCGGGAAGCCCGAGCCAGCGGGCCCGCGACCGCGCGTAGGTGACCGCCGCGAAGGCCGACTCCTTCATGACGTCGCCGAGCGTACCGGTCAGCTGGATCTTGCCCGAGCCCGGGACCGCCGCCACTTCGACCTCCATCACCTCGCCGCCGGCGGCGGTCCACGCCAGCCCGCAGGCGATTCCCGAGCGGTCCCGTCCCTCTTCGCGGCTCGGCGGCAGGTGCACCGGCGGCCCCAGCAGGACCCGCAGGTCGGCCGCCTCCACGCGGCCCGGCTCGCCCTGCTCGCCGCTCGCCACGCCCCGCGCGAGCTTGCGCGCCACCCGCGACAGCCGCCGTTCCAGCTCGCGCACACCCGCCTCACGGGTGTACTCGGCCACGATCAGCTCGATCGCCTCGTCCGAGATCTCGGGCGCGAACGGCTCCAGTCCGTGCCGGGCGACCTGTTTGGGCCAGAGGAACTGCCGCGCGATCACCCTCTTTTCGGTGTCCAGGTAGCCGGGCAGGCGGATGACCTCCATGCGGTCCCGCAGCGGGCCCGGAATCTCGCCCAGCGTGTTGGCCGTGGCGATGAAGAGGACACCGGAGAGGTCGAACTCGAGCTCCAGGTAGTGGTCGGTGAAGGCGCGGTTCTGTTCCGGGTCGAGGACTTCCAGCAGCGCCGCCCCGGGGTCGCCGTGGAAGTCGCGGGCCAGCTTGTCGACCTCGTCGAGGAGGAAGACGGGATTGCGGGACCCGCTCTTGCGGATCCCCTGGATCACGCGGCCGGGGAGCGCCCCCACGTAGGTGCGGCGGTGGCCCCTGATCTCGGCCTCGTCGCGAATGCCGCCCAGGCTCACGCGGACGAACCTGCGCCTGAGACAGCGCGCGATGCTCCGTCCCAGCGAGGTCTTGCCCACCCCCGGGGGGCCCACCAGGCAGAGGATGGGCCCCTGCAGCTTCCCCACCAGCGACAGCACGGCGATGTGGTCCAGGACGCGTTCCTTGACCTCCTCCAGCCCGTAGTGCTCACCCTCCAGAACCGCCTCGGCACGCTCCACGTCCAGGCTGTCCGCGGTTTCCCGCTCCCAGGGCAGCGCGAGGATCCAGTCCAGGTAGCTGCGAATGACCGCGGCCTCGGGCGCCACCGGATTCAGCTTGCGCAGTCGGTCGAACTCCTTGTCCGCCCGCTCCCTCGCCTCGGAACTCAGCGGCGTGCGGACGATCGTGCGCTCCAGTTCGGCCCACTCCGGATCGGTCCCTCCCGGTTCCGGCAGGAGCGCGCCGACCTGTTCCTCGAGGGAGAGCGCCGGCTTGTCGGCGTCGGACTGAAGCCGCAGCTGCCGGTCGAGCTTGTGCTCGATCCGCAGGATCTCGACCTCCCGCACGAGCAGCTCCCACAGGATCCTGAACCGGGCGGCCCCGTCGGTTTCCTCCACCAGCTCCTGCTTCTCGGATGTGCCGATCAGAAGGTGTCCGCAGATCAGGTGGGCGAGGCGCACGCGGTCCGAGACCTCGGCGGCGGCCGCGATCACCTCGTTGGGAATCCTGTCCGAGAGGCGTACGTACTCCCGGAACATCCGGGTGACCTTGGCGGTCAGCGCGTCCAGCCCCGGATCCTCGGGCGGGTCGGGCTCGAACTCCCACTCCGTCAGGAGCTCCACCGCGGCCCGAAAACACGTCCCCGAAGGCAGAAACCGCTCGATGCGGGCCCGTCCCATCCCCTCCATCACCACGCGCGCCGTTCCGTCGGCCAGGTTCGACACCTGCACCACCCGGATCACCGTCCCGGTGCGGTAGAGATCGTCGCGCTCCGGCTCATCCACCGTCGCGTCCTTCTGCGCCACCAGGAGCGCGAGCCCACCATCCGAGCGAGCCTCCTCCAGCGCCGCGACCGAGGGAGCCCGCCCGATCAGGAGCGGCACCACCATGTACGGGAAGAAGACCAGGTCGCGAAGCGGGATGACCGGCAGCGCGGCGGGGATTTCGAAGGTGCCGTCGAGCCGGTTCAGGGTGGCCATCGCGCTGTCAGGCGGTCCCCTGTGAAGCCGTCCGCCCGGGGCGCGTCCCGTCCACGGGCCGCTAAGCCTCCTTCCGCCGGGCTTCGGGCCGCAGAACCAGCAGTGGCGGAACCTTCCCGGTGGCGCACTCGGGGGTCACCACGACCTCCCGCACATCGCTGCGGGACGGAAGATCGAACATCACGTCCCGCATGATCCTCTCCATGACGGCGCGCAGTCCCCGCGCCCCGGTCCCGCGCTGGAAGGTCCGGCCGGCGATCTCCTTGAGCGCCCCGGGATCGAAGGTGAGCCCGATCCCCTCCAGTTCGAACATCTTCTGATACTGCCGGACCAGCGCGTTCCTGGGCTCCTGCAGGATGCGCACGAGAGCCTCCTCGTCGAGATCCTCCAGCGACACCGTGACCGGGAGACGGCCCACCAGCTCGGGGATCAGGCCGAAGCGCTGGAGGTCCTCCGGCTCCAGGCAGGACAGCGGATCGTCGCCGGGTTCGTAGCCGTTGTCGGCGACCTCCGGGTCCGCAGCCGTCGCCACATCGTCGCCGAACCCGATCTGCCGCTTGCCGAGCCGGGTCTCGACGATCTTGTCGAGCCCCTCGAAGGCCCCGCCGCAGATGAACAGGATGTTGCGCGTGTCGATCTGGATGTACTCCTGCTGGGGGTGCTTGCGTCCCCCCTGCGGCGGCACGCTGGCCACCGTCCCCTCCAGGATCTTCAGAAGCGCCTGCTGCACCCCTTCGCCCGAAACGTCACGCGTGATCGAGGGGTTTTCGGACTTGCGCGCGATCTTGTCCAGCTCGTCGATGTAGACGATCCCCTTCTCGCAGTCGTTGAGGTTGAAATCGCTCGCCTGCAGCAGCCGCACCAGGATGTTCTCCACGTCCTCGCCCACGTAGCCCGCCTCGGTGAGGGTGGTGGCGTCGGCGATGGTGAAGGGGACCTGCAGCACGCGGGCCAGCGTCTGCGCGAGCAGCGTCTTCCCCACTCCCGTGGAGCCCACCAGGAGTACGTTGGCCTTGTCGATTTCGACGTCGTCGAGCCGTCCCTGGCCATGCACGCGCTTGTAGTGGTTGTAAACGGCGACCGCGAGCGACCGCTTCGCCTGCTCCTGGCCGATCACGTATTCGTCCAGGAATTCCTTGATCTCGCGGGGGGCCAGTGTCGTCGCGGCGGCGTCCTGGCTCTCGCGCTCCTCCTCCTCGGCGAGGATCTCGTTGCAGAGCGAGATGCATTCGTTGCAGATGTAGACCGAGGGGCCGGAGATGAACTTCTTCACCGACTCCTTGGACTTTCCGCAGAAGCTGCAGCGCAGGTGCTTGTCACTCGACATGCCGGCCTCCTATTTCGCTTTGGAGGCGGCCCCCCGGCCGTCCCCCTTCCACAGGACCTGGTCGACCAGACCGTACTTCACCGCATCTTCCGCACTCATCCAGCGGTCCCGGTCCACGTCGGCGTTGATCTTCTTGAGCGTCTGCCCGGTCTTTTCGGCCAGAATGCGGTTGAGCCTCTCGCGCGTCCCCAGGATCTCCTTCGCGGCGATCTCGATGTCGGCCGCCGTCCCCTGGTAGCCCGAAGAGGGCTGGTGCAGCATGATGCGGGAGTTGGGCAGCGCGTTCCGCTTCCCCTTCTTGCCCGACGCCAGGAGCAGCGCGCCCATCGAGGCCGCCATCCCGACGCAGTAGGTGGAGACCGGAGCGCGCAGGTGGTTGATGGTGTCGTAGATCGCGAGCCCGGAGTAGACGCTCCCGCCCGGCGAGTTGATGTACAGGTAGACCTCCCGGTCGGGATCGTCGGCGTCCAGGAAGAGCAGCTGCGCCACGATGATGTTGGCCACCTGGTCGTTGATGGAACTGCCCAGGAAGACGATCCGGTCCATCAGGAGGCGGCTGAAGATGTCGTAGCTGCGCTCGCCCCGGCTGGTCCGCTCGATCACGTAGGGCGGATATGTGGACATGGGTCAGAGCTCCGGTTCGGTGATTTCCGACCGCTCGCGGAGGAAGCGGATGAGCTTCGCATCGGCGAGCCGCCGTTCAATGGTTTCGAGTGCGCCCGATTCGCGAAGGCGGGCCCGAACCCGGCCGACCGGCTCTCCCCGCTTCCGCGCCACCGCCTCCAGCCGTGCGCCCACCTCGTCGGGTGAAGCGTGCAGGCCGTGCTCCTCGGTGATCCGGCTCGCGAGGAGGTCCCGTCGCACCGCGAACTCCGACGCGGGCCGGAGCTCCTCCCGGAGCACATCGAGCTTTTCGGCCTCGATGTCGTCGGCCTCGCGGAGGACCGCGTCGGTGTACCTCTCCACCAACGATTCGGGCACTTCGAACGGGTTGGCCTCCACGACCATGCGCATCAGCCGGTCGTTGACCTCCGCCTCGGCCCGCGACCGGGTCTCCCGCTCGAGATCCTCGCCGATCCGTTCCCGCAGGTCGTCCAGATCCTCGAACTCGCCGACCGAACGCGCGAAGGCGTCATCCACTTCGGGCAGCTCCGGCACGCTGCGGGACAGCAGCGCGATCCTCACCCTGCGCCGCACTCCGCGCCGGCTCTCGTCGGCGAAGTCGTCGGGGAAGGCCACTTCGAAGTCACCCTCCTCACCCGCGGCCAGGCTGCGGATCGCCTCCTCGACATCCGGGAGGGCCTGTCCCTCACCCAGGACCAGGTCGTACCGCCGGCTGTCGTCGCGCTTCGAATCCTCCCCGTCCAGCCTGGTCATGAACACCGTGACGGCGTCGCCCGGCTGCGGCCGGCCGTTCGCGGCGGTCCTCCAGACCGCGTGCTCGCCGCGCAGCCGCTCGATGATCCGGTCCACCGCCCCCTCCGGCACTTCGACCCGGGGACGCTCGACGCGGAAGCCCCCGAGGCGCCCCAGCGGGACCGCCGGCCGCACCTCGAAGGTGGCCTTGAAGGTAAGCGGGTTGCCCGGCTCGAAGCGCACGCCCGTCACGTCCACATCGCTGACCGGCTTCAGCTCCCGGGACGCGATCGCCTCGTCGCAGGCGTTGCGGACGGCCCTCTCGACGGCCTCTTCCTCGATGGCGCGGCCGAAGCGCCTGTGGATCACGCCGGGAGGCACCCGGCCCTTGCGGAACCCCTTCAGCTTCAGGCGGGACGCGTATTTGCGGGTTACGGCCGCCCGCTGGGCTTCCACCAGGCCCGTCGGAACACTCACCTCGAGGGTGCGGCGGCACCGCCTTCCCTCGGTGACCCTCACGTCGACGCCGGGCCCGCCGCCCCGCCCCGCGACCCGCGCGCGGGCGTTCATGATCCGCCCCGCCCCGAATGCGAAAGGGGGGACTCGAACCCCCACGGCCAGGGGCCACAAGATCCTAAGTCTTGCGCGTCTACCAGTTCCGCCACTTTCGCTCCTCGTCGTGCTCCGGCCGTCGGGCGCGGCCCGTGCGCTGCGGGCCCGCGGTCCCGGCGCGGCTGTCCGATGGGTAATGAAAGGTAATGCGGGGCGGGCGCGCACCAAGGGGGGTTGGGTGCCTCGCCCGGCTACTCCGGTACGCGGATATTGATCATCCTGGGATCGTTTCTGCCTCCCCGAACGGGGCATGTCGCGATCACCGATACGACGTCGCCCGCCTTCACATCGTCCAGCGCGTCGCGCCAGTCGCCGCGGTCCTCGACGGGCCGGCGGTCGACTTCGGTGACCACGCAGCCGCCCCGCAGGCCCCGGCGCGCAGCCGGGCCGCCCTGCTGCAGTTCCAGCAACACGACCCCGGCGGTGCTTTCGAGCCCCAGCTCCCTGGCCTCCCCGGTATCCAGATCGCGCACTTCGACGATCCCGAGCCGGTCCGCCGCCCTCCTGGAGGAGCGCTGGGCCACGACCACGTCCTCGTTGAAGGGGGCCTCGGCCAGTCTTGCGGCTATCTCGCGCGGGCGGCCGTCGCGGTACACCGTGATATGCACCTCGTCGCCGGGTGCCTTCAGCGCGATCTTGTGCTGCAGGTCGTTACCCGTGAGCACCTTCTCGCCGTCCAGCGCCGTGACGACGTCGTAGTCTTCCAGGCCGGCACGCTCGGCGGGTGCGCCGGGGGTCACGCTCTGGACCAGGGCCCCCGCCACTTCGGGCAGCCCGAGGTACTCCGCATCGGCCTCCAGCACCGGCTCGATACTGATCCCCAGATACGCCCTTCGCACCCGCCCGTGCGCGACCAGATCCTCCATGACCCGGTGTGCAAGGTCGATCGGGACGGCGAAGCCGTAGCCCTGATAGACTCCGGTGCGGCTCACGATGGCCGCGTTCACCCCGATCACCTGTCCGCGCAGGTTGACCAAGGGCCCGCCCGAGTTGCCCGAGTTGATCACGGCGTCGGTCTGGATGAAGTCCTCGATGGCGAAGGCCGGGTTCGCCGTGAACCCCGGGTCCAGCTGAAGACTTCTGTTGAGGAGCGCCAGCGACCGGCCGACCGCCGACACGATCCCCGCCGTCACGGTGTAGTCGAGGGCGGGCGACTGACCCCGCTGCGCGAAACCGGGATTGCCGACGGCCAGCACCCATTCGCCGACCCGCACCTCCGCCGAGGACCCCAGCGAAGCGGTGGGCAGTCCCTCGCCGTCGATCTTGATCACCGCGATGTCGGTGGTCGGGTCCGTGCCCACCACCTCGGCGTTGAACCTGCGCCCGTCCTTGAGAGCGACGCTGATGCGCTCCGCCCCCTCGACGACATGGTTGTTGGTCATCACGTAGCCGTCCGCGGTTATGATGAAGCCGCTGCCCCCGGCCGGCACTATGTGCGACACCGTATCGAGGGGCTGCCGGCGGAAGAAGAACTCGAAGCCGCCGCCGCCGGGGATCAGGCGCTGGCGCTGGCGGGTAGCCTCGATTATCACGACCGCCGGAGTGACCGCGTCGGCGATGTTGACGAATGCCTCGCTGAGGTCAAGCGCCGGTTGCACGGCCGCGTCGGACACCCGGGGACCGGTCTGCACCGCCGGCGGCGGCACGGCGGACTCGGTGAATCCGAACTGAGAAGCGATTCCCAGTCCGAACAGAAGGCAGGCCGCCACCGACAGGGCGACCTTGGCCTTGGCTCTGAGTGGATCGTACATCGTTACTTCTCCTGCAGAAAGTTCACGTTTCGAGGTGCCCCGCGGGCTCCCGCCACAGCCACTGCGACGCGCCGCGGGACGCCGCCGTTGCCCGGGACGGACAGGCGGCGGTCCCGCCGCGAGCGTGCCCGGGCCCCGCCACGCACCGCTACCGCCCCTCCTCCACGATCTCGTAGTCGGCCTCGACCACGTCCTCGTCGCCCTCCTCGCCCGCCGGAGGCGACGGGGTGTCGTCGTCGGCGGACGCCTCGGACTCCGTCTCGGCTTCGGCCGCCTGCGCCTGGTAGACCTCCTGGCCGGCGGCGCTGAACGCCTGCATGAGCTCGTCGCGCGCCTCGTTGATTTCGCCCGTGTCGTCGCCCTTGAGCGCGGCCTTCCCCCGCTCGAGCGCGGCGTCGAGCCGGCCCCTCGTATCCTCGGAGACCTTGTCGCCCCACTCGCCCGAGTCCTTCTCGACCTGGTACACCAGCGAGTCGAGGTGGTTGCGCGCCTCGGCCGCCTCGCGGCGCTGCTCGTCGTCGGCGGCGTGTTTCTCGGCGTCCTTCACCATGCGGTCGATCTCGGCGTCGCTCAGCCCGCCCGAGGCTTCGATGCGCACCTTCTGCTCCTTGCCCGTGGCCCGGTCCTTCGCGGTCACGTGCAGGATGCCGTTGGCGTCGATGTCGAAGGCGACCTCGACCTGCGGCACGCCCCTGGGCGCCGGAGGAATCCCGGTCAGCTGGAACTTCCCGATCGTGCGGTTGTCGAGCGCCATCTTGCGCTCGCCCTGGAGCACGTGGATCTCCACCGTGGTCTGGCTGTCCTCGGCCGTCGAGAAGACCTCCATCTTCTTGGTGGGGATGGTGGTGTTGCGCTCTATCAGCGAGGTCATCACGCCTCCCAGCGTCTCGATCCCGAGCGACAGCGGGGTCACGTCGAGGAGGAGCACGTCCTTCACGTCGCCTGCCAGCACGCCGCCCTGGATCGCCGCGCCCACGGCCACGACCTCGTCGGGGTTGACGCCCCGGTGCGGCTCCTGCCCGAAGAACTCCTCGACAACCTGCTGCACCTTCGGGATGCGCGTGGAGCCGCCCACCAGCACGACCTCGTCGATGTCGTCCGGCGTGAGCCCCGCGTCCTCCAGCGCCTTCCGCATGGGCGGGATCGTGCGCTGGATGAGGTCGTCGACCAGGTGCTCGAACCGGGCCCGGGTGAGCTGGTAGTTCAGGTGTTTCGGCCCTTCCTGCGTGGCCGTGATGAAGGGGAGGTTGATGTCGGTGGAGGTCCTGGACGACAGCTCCATCTTGGCCTTCTCGGCGGCCTCCTTGAGCCGCTGCAGCGCCATCGAGTCCCTGGACAGGTCGATCCCCTGGTCGCGCTTGAACTCGGCGACCAGCCAGTCGATCAGGACCTGGTCGAGGTCGTCGCCGCCCAGGTGCGTGTCGCCGTTGGTGGCCTTCACCTCGAAGACCCCGTCGCCGATCTCGAGGATCGAGATGTCGTAGGTTCCCCCGCCCAGGTCGAAGACGGCGATCTTCTCGTCGGTCTTCTTGTCCAGCCCGTAGGCGAGCGCGGCCGCCGTCGGCTCGTTGATGATCCGCTTGACCTTGAGGCCGGCGATCTTGCCCGCGTCCTTGGTGGCCTGCCGCTGGGCGTCGTTGAAGTACGCCGGCACCGTGATCACGGCCTCGGTGATCGAGGTGCCCAGGTAGTCCTCGGCGGTCTGCCGCATCTTCTGCAGGATCACGGCCGAGATCTCGGGGGGCGTGAAGGACTTGCCGCCGTTCGGCAGGTTCGCGACCACCCGGTCCTGGCCGTCGCGGGCCACCTTGTACGGCACCCGCTTGCGTTCGGTCTCCACCTCGCCGTAGCGCATGCCCATGAAGCGCTTGATCGAGAAGACGGTGTTCTCGGGGTTGGTGATGGCCTGGCGGCGCGCCACCTGCCCGACCAGCCGCTCCCCGTCCTTGGCGAAGGCGACGACGGAGGGAGTGGTGCGCCCGCCCTCGGAGTTGGGGATCACCGCGGGCTCGCCGCCCTCCATGACGGCGACCACCGAGTTCGTCGTCCCCAGGTCGATTCCTATGATCTTGCCCATTCTGCTCTTCCTTTCGCTGCCGGTGGGGCAGGCCTCTCCGGCCGGCCCCGGCCATCGGTCGTGGTGCCGGTCGTAGCCGGCGGATTCGTATTCGCTCAAGCAGCCTACGAAGTAACCGGGGATCTTGTGGCAAGGCGCGTGCCGGGAAACGGGGGCGCCGGTGTGACGGGAACGGGGCGCCGCGCGCTCTCCGTGGCCGGGAACCTGCCGAAATGGCCGGTCTTGACTGCCAATTTGGCCGGTCCGAAGCCCATGGTGGGTGACGGGGTGGTGATCCTGCCATTTTGGCAGGAGGTCTCGCGGCCGATTCCGCGTACCCTGATTGAAGTTACGCGATTTGGAGGTGCGAGTCCCGCCAATTGACTCCCGCTATTCGCGAGAGGAGTGGACCTGCCGCCGCTCGTCGAGCGCCTTCTTGAGCCGGTCCTCGTCGGGCCTCTGGTAACACTGGAGCACCGTCTGTGCCGTCCTCCAGCCTCCCAGTTCGCAGAGCACCTTCAGCGGCTGATCCATCAGGTCGCTCGCGAACTTCCGCCTCAGCGAATGCCAGCCCCTGCCACGCTTGCGCTCCAGCCCGGCGAGCGCTTCGGCCCTCTTCCACCAGTCGCGCACCAGCGGGTGGCTCACGCTGTTCGCGGGGTCCCTGGGCGCGGGCAACACTGGGGCGTCGCCGTTTCGGCAGTTCTCCTCCCGCGCCTCTTCCAGCACACTGAGCGCCTCGTCGGTCACGGGCGTCCGATGCTCGAACCCTGTTTTCTCGTGCTCCGCACGCCACCGAATGACTCCGGCTCCCATGTCCACGTCGGACCACCGGAGTTGGCGGATTGCGCCGATCCGGTGCCCTGTCTCGTGTGCGAGCACGAGCGCCACGCGAAAGCGCCAATCGATCTCACCGGACACCCGGAGCAGGGCCTCGTATTCCGCCTGTGAGAGAACCACCCGGGTTGGGTTCTTCTCCCTGGGCACTCTCAAGCCCTTCAGAGGGTTGGAGTCGAGGAGAAGCTCTCCCGCCTCGTTCCGAGACCGCGCGGCCCAGTTGAGGACCGCCAGCAGGAACCTCAGATCCCGTTCGACCGTCCGGTCGGACACTGGCCTTGCCCTCGGTCCGATCCTGCCAGCCCGGCGCTCGCGGATGAACCGGTCCCAGTCCCGCTGGGAAAGCGTTGCGGGCCTTCGGTCCTTGCCGAAGAACCGGAGGAACATCTGCAATGCGCCCCGGTCGTATTTCTGGGAGCGCCCGCCCTTGGTGGGCGTCACCTCCTCACCGTAGATCTCAAAAAGCGTTCCCAGCGTGAGCGGCTCGGGCTCGGCGTCCTTCCGTCCATTCAGCCCCAGCCCCGCGAGGCCAGCGGCGGCCTCGTCGGCTTGCCTCTTGGCCCGCGACCAGTCGCGGTGCTTGAGCGACCTCGTGAGCCTGCGCCCGTTCTCTCGCCACTCGATCTGGTATCGGCCGGTCTTCGGATCCGGGAACACCCGGACCCGGTTCCGGCCCCATTCGCCGGCGCTGTATGCGCGCCGGTCACGTTTCGTGCGTGCCATCATTCGATTCCTCTCGCGATGGACCGCACGATCTGCGCGCACGAAACCTCGCGGAGCGGCATCGCCCGCGCCAGATCCAGCCCTGCCGGAAGCCATCAGCGGCTCGGACCAAGATCGCGGCCGCGATCCCGGCCTCGGCCGCGCCGCCTCAGCGCCGCGATCATCATCACAAGGTCGCGGCGAGCGTTCCGTAGCACTCGGCCAAGCGTTCCACTTGCCCGTCCAGCCGCTCGATCCGCGTCCGCAAGGCTTCGCTCTCCCCGCTCTGCCGCTCGGCGTGCTGCCTCAAGGCTTCGACGTATTCTCGCAAGACTTCGGCGTACTCGTGCAAGGCTTCGATCTGCCCGGAGTGCCGCCGCTGTTCCCGCTCGTACTGCTCGGACAACCTCTTCAAGGCCTCCGTCAACTGCCGTTCCAACTCGCTCATAAAGCTCCTTTACCTGTTCGACAGCTTCACGGCCGGACGGTCGCGCACCTCCCAGCCCGGGTCCGCCAGTGTCCCGAATGGCAGCACCACGTATCGTTCCCCCTCGATCTCCCGGAGCGCGATCCCCCAGGTGTCCGCCTCCAGTTCCGCCAGCGTCTCGTGCGCCTCCTCGATTCGCGCGTTCGCCCTCGCCAGCGTCTCGATCCGGTCCTGAATGCTCCCCGCCAACCACCGCATCGTCGCCCAGCTTCCGCCGAAGAAACCGAGCCAAAGGCTCAGGCCGACGATCAGAAGCCGGAGCCACGCCGTGGCCAGCAACTCGCGCATCCGTCCGGTCGCCTCCTCCGTATCGCGCTCGATTGTACTGAGCGCGTTCCTCGCGACGCGCCGCGAGTTCTCGGCGAGCCGCTTCAGCTCGCTCGCGGTCAACTCCTCGATCTCCCTGCGTTCGGTCTCCAGCCGCGACCGCAGCCGGTCGGTCAAATCGTTCGCGGTCGAAGTTCTCTCCATACAGTCCTCCTTTCAGCCGCCAACGGTCCCCGGTCTCGGGGTCGAGCGCGGTGAGGTAGTGTTCGCCCTGGCGCGGCACTTCGAGACCCGCCTCGCGCAGCGCGGAGACGACATCGGCACGATTCCGCACGATGCCGTGCTCGACGCGCTGGAGCAGGTAGTCCCGGATCAGGTCGCGGGGTGATGCTTCGAGCCGGAGCCCCGCCCGCAGCCGCGTGGCCTCGATGTAGGCGCGGTGGCCGGGTTGCTCCACCCTGGCCCGCGCCGGGTCGTCCGGCCGAGCCCAGCCGTGTTCGTGGTTGAAGGCGTCCCGGAGTGGGCCGAAGGTCTTCTCCCACCCCGGCGGGGCGATGTTCAGGCTCCGTCCGGTCTCCAAGTCGCACCGCGCGGCGAGCACATGGACGTGAGCGCCTCCGCCCTGCTCACGGTGGAGCACGGCCGCCCAGGCGTAGCGGTCGGGTTCGAGCCCCGCCCAAGCCGTCTTCTCGAACTCGTCGAGGACGGCTTCGATCTGCGCGTCGGTCGGCTGGTCCTCCGGCGCCCACGCAATCAGGCCGGAGGTGTACCTGTGCTCGAACTCCAGCGTGTCGGCCAAGGCGGCCACTTCGTTCGGATCCCCGCGCAGCACCTCGACGCCTTCGCGCGGCTTCCCGGCCGCGTCCCGCTCCCCGAGGAGGTAGTTGGCCGCGCCCCGCGCCGATCCGGTCCCGTGGGCGAGGAACCTAACCAGCATCCGTATTCGTGCGCTCCGTGAGAGTCAGCGACGCGACCTCCCGCTTGATGGCAATGAGGTGGCCGATCACCTCGACGGCCTCGATGCCCTCCTTGTGGGTGTTCGCCCAGCGGATCGCCAGAGGCCTGAATCACGGCAGGAAATCGTCTAAAGTATTACAGGACTGCACGATCTGCGTTTCCTGCTGTTGTACTGGACCCTTCTGGACCGTCCCGCGAGAGCGGGAAAAACAGTTCGATTGGCGGGAATCGCCACCGCGTCCGTAGGTCCATCCGTGG
>JAPPGI010000079.1 GCA_028874985.1 Gemmatimonadota bacterium
GACGGATCACTAAACTGATTCCGCAATGTGTCTCTCAACCGTTGACAGGTTCCGTAGGCGTCCAGCCGCAGGCGCGAGGCACCCCGCGATCCCTCCCACCCGGCGGAGATTTCGGTATTGCGCGGGACGGGACCGCTCTGGACGGGCGCAATCAGATCGTAGGCGACAAAGCCGGCTCCGAGGGATTCCTCATTGCGCAGTGAAGCGAGAGACTGGTAGGAGCGCGCAACCGAGATACGCGCAACCCACCACGTCTCGGCATACCCCAGTTCGGCGAACGGGGACAGTGTGTTCGCCACTCCCATGAAGCGGTCCAGCCGCACTCCGGCCCGCGACCGCCAGCTCCGTCTCAGCGACATGTCCAGATTGGCGAAGACCGCGACCCGCCACTGCCGAGCCCCCAACTCGAGCGGACGCACGACGTCGATGAAGTCCAGAACCTCGGACAGGCCGGAGTGCGTGAAGTGGTGGTCTGCGTCGAACCGAATCGCCTGCCCGCCCGTGGTGAACGTGCCGCTGGCCAGATGCCAGGTCGCACGGAAGTCGGCGCGATCCTCCGTCATTTGGCCGCCGCCGCCGACTACCGTATCAGGCGCGGGTTGGCCCAGGTCGCCGGTTTCGAGCATATCGCTTCGGAACCGGCTTCGACCGATGGTGACATCCAGAAGGATGCCGCCCCCCAGGCGGTCTCGGTAGTGCGCCGCGACCGCGGAGTTCCCCCAGTCGGACTTCCCGCTGCGGCCGTTCCAGTTGTTCTCGTACCGGACTCCCTCCGAGTTCACATAGCCGGTTGCGGAGAAGCGGCGAAATCCACCGAAGTCGTGTGTGATCTTGCCGTGCAGATCGGAGAAGGAATAGGGAAACTGCGACACCTCCTCCTCCGCCAAACTGGTGAGCATGTCGATGTACGTACGGCGACCGTTCACCAGGTACGATGTACCGCCGCCGATCGGCCCCTCCACCGAGAGCCGGGAAGAGGCCAGCCCCACCGCGCCCGCAACGCGGTGGCGATCTCGTGCCCCGTCCCGCGTGGCGATCTCGACGGCCCCCGAGAGCGAACCGATGTGCTGAGCGCCGGCGGCCGAGCTGGGAAGCAGCGCCGCATGGTCCACCGCTTCGGGATTGATGGCCGAGAAGAAACCCCCGAGGTGAAACGGGTTGAAGAGGCGCACGCCGTCGAGCAAGACGGGAGTCCCTTCACTGGTGCCGCCGCGGACATAGGGGACCGAGACGAAATCGGACGGCGCCGAGGCCGAAGGGGACATCGCGAGCACACGCAGGACATCGGTCTCAAGCACGGTCGGCGTGGCTTGGACCATGACCGGATCCACCACGAATGCGTCCCGCGAGAACGAGATAGGGTCTCCCGCCCGTCCCGGGGCCTTGACGCCCAGGGGGTCCAGCACTATCGGGGCGGGAATGAGGAGGACCTCAACGGGAGCGGCGGGAAGCTCGTCGTAGTCGCGGGCCCACTCCGCGTATCCGAAAGCGTTCGCTTCGATGCGCACCGGGCCGGCCGGAGTGCCCGGAATCACGAAGGTCCCGAAGCGGTCGCTGGATCCGGCGAGCGAAGCGGAAGCAGTTCCTTGCGGTGAGACGGCCACCGTCGCAAACGCGATCGGTTCGAGGCTGGCATCGTCGCGTACGATGCCGGTAAGGGTTGCCAGAATGCGGGTCCCGCTTCGGCTCACCTCGTCCGGGCGGTAGTCCACCGTTTCCTCCCTGGGTACCACCACGACCTGGGAGCCCAACTCGGCGTAGCCCAGGCCGGTTCCCTCCAGGAGCCGGTCCAGGGCACGCGCCAGGACGAGTGCCGCGCAGTCGCAATCGACAGGATGACCTGCGGGCAGCAAGGCGGGACTGAAGGCTATCTGGACGCGGGTGCGTTCCGAGAGGCGGGCGAGGGCTTGGTCAAGGGGAAGCCGCTCGACCGTAAGCCGGGCGGGAGAGGCGAGAAGGGAACCCGGTTCGGGCTCGATGCCGACCCGGCCCTTCAGCAGCGCGATCTGCCGGTGATCCTGGGCGGCAAGGCCGAGGGGTACCAGGGCGGCGAGCAGGACGATGTGAGCGGTTCGGGTTGCCGCTGCCGGGAAGCGTCCGTACGTCCGAGAGGCGCCTCGTCGCGGACCGGTCGGTGTGCGGATCACGATTCGCCCCGAACGCAAAGACGGCATGCAAGGCGACGGAAAGCCGATTCCTCCATTCGTCTCACGATCCTGTACGTCACTGTGGTCTCCAAGTAGTGGACCTGCCTGGAAAGCGCGCAACCCTGGCCGAGACTACCATTCACCCTCCCCGTCTCCGGCCCCCGGTCACGGCCGAACAGTCCGTCCCATTGACCCACCCGGGCGAACCGCAAACCTTGCAACATCGCTCACCACCCCCGGGTGGCGTGGCGGCCGCGCCTTCTTCCGGCGCCCGGAACCCCAGCAAGAGACGCCGAGATGAACCTGCGCCAGTCCCTCCCGCCCGTGCCCCTGTCGGCGGCCCTGCTCCTCACCGCCTGCAACACCCCCGCCGCGGCCACTCCCGATATCGCCGTCGCTCACGGGGCTCTCCGTTCGGAGGCCGGGATGGTGGTCTCCGCCTACCCCGACGCGAGCCGGGCCGGGGCCGAGACACTCCGTTCCGGGGGCAACGCAGTCGATGCGGCGATCGCCACCGGGTTCGCGCTTGCCGTTACGCACCCCGTGGCGGGCAACATCGGAGGTGGCGGCTTCATGGTGATCCGCTTTCCGGACGGGCGCTCGACCGTCGTGGACTTCCGCGAAAAGGCTCCCCTCCGGGCCCACCCGGAGATGTTCCTGGGCGAGGATGGCGAGTACTCCTCCCGAATCCACCACCGAAGCCACCTTGCGGTCGGCGTGCCGGGCACGGTGGCGGGCTTCGCCCTGGCCCACGAGAAATATGGTGCTAGCGAATGGGCCGGCCTCGTGGAACCGGCGGTGGCGCTCGCACGCGACGGCTTCGAGGTCAGCGAGCGTCTGGCGGGTTCGCTGGCCGGACGGCTGGAGGCGTTTCGCGACTACCCGGCGACCTTCGCCCAGTTCTTCCGCGAGGGAGAGCCCTACGCCCCCGGCGACATCCTGGTACAGGCCGATCTCGCGGCCACGCTCCAACGCATCCGCGACCGGGGCCGCGACGGGTTCTACGCGGGCGAGACCGCGCGGCTGCTTGCCGAGGAGATGGAACGCGGCGGCGGCTGGATTACCGAGGAGGACCTCGCGCGCTACCGGGCCGTGGAACGGAAGCCGGTGCGGGGCACCTACCGGGGGTACGACATCATCAGCATGGCACCGCCGTCTTCGGGCGGGACCGCGCTGGTACAGATGCTCAACGTGCTCGAAGGCTTCGACCTGGCTGCCATGGGAGCCAACACCCCCGCGCACGCGCACCACCTCGTCGAGGCGATGCGACGGGCGTTTCGCGACCGCGCGCTCTTCCTCGCCGACCCGGATTTTGCCGATGTCCCCGTGGAGCGCCTCACCAGCAAGGCCTACGCGGACGAGATCCGGGGCACCATCGAGGCACACGCCGCGAGCCCGTCCAGCCCGTCCGACGTGGCCGCGGGGTCCGGCTGGGAGAGCGACGAAACCACGCACTACTCCGTGGTCGACGCCGGCGGGATGGCCGTTTCCGTCACCTACACGCTGGAGGGCGGATACGGATCGTACATCACCGTGCCCGGAGCGGGCTTCCTCCTCAACAACGAGATGGGAGACTTCAACGCGCGCCCCGGCCTTACCGACGAGCGGGGACTGATCGGAACCGAACCCAACCTGGCGCGACCGGAACAGCGCATGCTGTCGTCGATGACGCCGACCATCCTGGCCCGCGACGGCGGGCTGGTTGCCGTGATCGGCAGCCCCGGGGGACGCACCATTATCAACACCGTACTCCAGATCGTCGTGAATGTCGCCGACTTCGGCATGTCGCCCACCGAGGCGGTGACTTCCAGGCGCCTGCATCACCAGTGGCTCCCGAACGTGGCCCGCCTGGAGGAAGGGTACATGAGTGAGGCCGATGCGTACGTGCTGGCGGCGATGGGACACGAGATCGCATGGATCCGCCGCCAGGGGATCGCGCACTGCATCTTCGTCGACCCCGACACGGGGATGCCGGTCGGCGTGCCCGACCCTCGGGACAGCGACGGGACCGCGGCCGGTTACTGACCCCCGGGACCGGCCCGCGCGCGTGCACGCCGGGGTTGAAACGGAGGCACGCCGGGCGGCGCGGTCAGAGTTTCGCGTCGCCGGTCAGGATTGCCTCCGCAAGCCGGGTCGCCGCCCTCGGATCCGCCTTGCCGTCGGTCCGCCTCATCACCCGTCCCACGAAGAACCCCAGCAGGCCGGTTCGCCCCGCGCGGTAGGCGGCCGCCTTGTCCGGGTACTCCGCGACCAGCTCCTGCAGCAACGCACTCAGTGTATCCTCGTCACCGATCTCGGTGAGGTCGACCGCCGCACGCGCTTCCGCGAACGAGCCCCCCCGAGCGAGCAGCGCTGCCAGAACCGTCCGCCCCTGGCGGTGCGAAATCTCGCCCGCATCGACCGCTCGGACGAGGTCGCCGAGCGCCGCCGGGTCCAGACGAGCCGGATCGGCCCCGTCGTCGCTGCCGAGCAGCCTTGTGAAATCGTTCACAAGCCAGGCCGCGATCGATTCCGCCCCCTGGGGATACCGCGGGCGGGCGGCGTCGAAGAGTTGCAGCGCGGCGGGTGAACGCACCAGGCTCGCGGCGGCCGCCTCGGTCACGCCGAGCGACCGCAGCTCCCCGAAACGGCGTTTGTCGCGGTGGGAGCCCAGCGACTCCTCGGGCGACCGGCGGTGGCCGGTGGGGGAGATGCCGACCGCTTCGTCGTCAAGAGCGACGGGAGCTCGAGTCCCATGCACCCGCGCGGCCTCGTTCCGCACCCGGCCCGCCCAGCCGTCCCGCATGGTCACCGTGCGGTTGAAGACGAGGCGCTCGTCGCAAGAGTCCTTCGGATCGGAGAAGAAGTACCCGTGGCGTTCGAACTGGTAGTGCGTGCCCGGGGGCGCCCCCGCCACTCCCGGCTCCAGCAGCGCGCCCGCGACCACCCTCCCCGACTCGGGGTTCAGTGCACCGACAATGTCGTCCGGCGGGGGCTCCGCGACCCGGAACATCCGGTCGATGAGCCGGATCTCCGCTCCGACCGCCCGGTCCGCCTTCACCCAGTGGATGATCCCGCGCACTCGGCGCCCCTTCGGCGCCACGCCGCCCCGAGTCTCGGGGTCGAAGGAGCAACGGAGCTCGGAGACCCGCCCCGTCCCGTCCTTCACCACCACATCGCAACGGATCGTGCACGCGTATTTCAGCCGCACCTCGCCACCGGGCCGAAGCCGGTGGAACCCCGGCGGCGGGGTCTCCGCGAAGTCCTCCCGGTCGATGTAGAGCTCCCGCCCGAAGGGAAGCTCGCGGGTTCCCCACCGGCCGTCCCCACCCGGCATGCGCGGCGCGCGGAAGATCTCCTCGCGCCCGGCCGGGTAGCCGGTGATCACCACCTTCAGGGGATCCAGGACGCAGAAGGCCCGGGGCGCCCTGCGGTTCAGATCGTCGCGCACGGCGAACTCGAACTTGCCGAAGTCCACGCGCGACTGCGCGCGCGCCACCCCCACCATGTCGCAAAGCGCCCGAATCGCCTCCGGCGTCACCCCCCGCCGCCTGAGCCCCGCCAGCGTGGGCATGCGCGGGTCGTCCCAGCCCCGCATGTGACCGGTCCGCACGAGTTCCTTCAGCTTCCGCTTGCTGGTGATCACGTAGTCGAGGACCAGGGGCGCGAATTCGGTCTGCTCGGGCCGCGGCACCGGCGCGTCGACGTGCTCCAGGAGCCAGTCGTAGATCTCGCGGTTGTTCTCGAATTCCAGCGTGCAGAGCGAATGGGTGACCCGCTCCACCGAGTCCGACAGACAGTGGGCGAAGTCGTACATCGGGTAGATCGGCCAGTCGTCACCCTGCCTGTAGTGGGTGGAATGGCGGATCCGGTAGAGCAGGGGATCGCGCATGATCATGTTGCGGTGGGCCATGTCGATCTTCGCCCTCAGCACATGGCTTCCGTCGGGGAACTCGCCGTCTCGCATGCGGCGGAAGAGGTCGAGGTTCACGTCGCGCGGACGGTCGCGCCAGGGGCTGTTGACCCCCGGTGTGGTGACGGTGCCGCGCCGCTCCCGGATCTCCTCCATCGTGGACGAATCCACGTAGGCGAGCCCCTTGTCGATCAATACCAGGGCGTAGCGGTAGAGCTGCTCGAAGTAGTCGGAGGCGTGATACAGGTGCTCGCCCCACTCGAAGCCGAGCCAGCGGATGTCGCGCTTCATGGCCTCGACGTACTCGGCCTTCTCGGTGTCGGGGTTGGTGTCGTCCAGCCGCAGGTGGCAGCGTCCGCCCGGGTGTTCCTCCGCAAGCCCGAAGTTCAGGCAGATCGACTTGGCGTGCCCGATGTGCAGGAACCCGTTCGGCTCGGGGGGAAAGCGGGTGACGACACGCCCGCCGTACTTGCCCGTCCGCAGGTCGCGGGAGATCATGCTTCTGATGAAGTCCATGCCCGTCCTCCGTCAGGGTGCGGATCCCGGGAACGTCCCGGTTGTCCGTAGCGGTTAAAGGCTCTCATTGCGCGGCGGGAGACGTCAACCTCGGCCCGGGCCGGCACCGCCGGCCTGGGGGCCCGTGGACAAAGTCCCCCCGCCATTCGAGCGGCGATGCATCCGGGCTGGTCGCTTCGCTTGGTCAGCCAAAGATGCAATGAGTCGGTTGAGGCGGACCTTGCGGGCGCCGGACGGCGATGTTCGGTTAGCATCCCGCGGACGGAATCGTTGCTCCCCGGACGAATAGCGCTCCCCCGAAGGACACACCTGCCTGGAGTCGTCGCGCCGTGCTATCGAAGATGGTGATCGAGGGGAAGGGGCATGCCCCGGTCTCGGGACTGCTCACGGAAGCGTCGTCCCCCTCCTGCCTCCTCGTCCTGGGGCACGGGGCCGGTGCCCCCATGACCCATCATTGGATGGAGGCGCTGGCGGAGGCCCTTGCGGGGGAAGGGATCTCCACGCTGCGCTACAACTTCCAGTACACGGAGGCGGGGCGCCGCAGGCCTGATCCGGTCTCCCGGCTGGTGAATGTCGTGGCTTCGGCGCTGCTGGCGGGAAGGGCCTGCGCGGACGGGCTCCCGCTCCTCGCCGGGGGCAAGTCGATGGGCGGGCGGATGACCTCGACGCTCGTCGCGGAGCAGGCTCGGCCGGCAGGCGGCTCCGGCGAGCGCGGCGTCGGAATCCCCGCGGGACTCGTCTTTTTCGGCTTCCCTCTCCACGCCCCGGGGCGCCGCGAGAGCGTTCGCGGAGAGCATCTCATGCGCGTACGCTGTCCCATGCTCTTCCACCAGGGCACACGCGACCGCCTCGCGGACCTGGACCTTCTCCGCGCCCTCCTGGAGCGCGTCGGCCCGCGAGCCAGGCTGCATGTGCTCGACGGTGGCGACCACTCCCTCACCATGCTGAAGCGCTCGGGACGATCGCTGGAAGATGTTCTCGAGGAAGTGGCCCGGGTAACGGCGCAGTGGGCCGCCGGCGTGCCGGGGGGGGCCGGGGGCCCGACGGTGAGCGTAACCGCTGGGAGCCACCCGGGCGGTCCCCTCCCGGCCGTTCCCGCCGGTCCCTCATGAGCGGTACCGGCAACCCCCTCCTCGACCGGGGCTTCCCCGTCCCCTTCGACCGTATCGGGCCCGGTGACGTGGGGCCCGCCGTAGCCGAAGTCCTGGACAGCGGGCGGCGGCGCATCGAGGCCCTCGGCTCGGGCTCGGGAGGGTCGTACGACGATGTCGTCGGCGAACTCGACTCCCTCGCCGAGGAGGTGGAACGCACCTGGTCGCCCGTCTCGCACCTTCACAACGTGGACGCCACCCCCGAGATCCGTGAAGCCTACGCGGCGGCACTCCCCGAGATCACGCGCTTCTCGAGCCGCCTGCACCACCACGAGCCGCTATACCGCAGGCTGCGGGACTTCGCCGGCTCACCGGCGGGTCGGTCGCTGGCCGGCCTGCGCCGCCGGCACGTCGACCGCACCCTCCGCGAATTCCGGCGGGCCGGGGCCGCCCTGGGTCCGGGAGACAAGCGGACGCTTGAAGACCTGCACCTCGAACTCTCGGAGATGGGCCGCAGATTCGAGGAGAACCTCCTGGAGGAGACCGCCGCCTACGGCAAGGTGATTGCCGACGGGGAGGTCCTGGCGGGGCTCCCCGCGACCGCGCTGGAACGGGCTGCCCGGATCGCCGCGGAGCGGGGGGAGGACGGCTGGCTGATCACCCTCGACATGCCCAGCGTGCAGGCCGTGCTGCGGCACGCCGCCGATCGCGGGCTCCGGCGCGAGATCCACACCGCCTACCTGGACCGCTGCACGGCGGGAGAACGCGACAACCGGCCACTCATCGCCCGAATCCTGGAACTCAGGCGGCGGGTCGCGGAACTGCTCGGCTACCCCGACTTCCCGGACTACCGGCTCGAGACGCTCATGGCCCGGTCCGGCGGGCGCGTCCGCGCCTTCCTCGACGAGCTCATCGACAGCACCCGTCCCTTCCACGAGCGGGACATCGCCGAACTGGAGGACCACGCCCGGAGCTCCGGCCTGGGCGCCCTGGAGCCCTGGGACGTCGCATGGCTGATGGAGAAGCTGCGCAGGGAGCGCTTCGATGTGGACGAAGAGATGCTCCGCCCCTGGTTTCCCCTCGATGAGGTCCAGTCCGGACTCTTCGAGATCGCCGAGCGCCTCTTCGGCCTCTCCGTCCGGCGGGTGGACAACCCGGCCGTGTGGCACTCCGACGTCGGCTTCTTCGAAGTTCACGATGAGACCGGGCTCCACCTGGGCTCCTTCTACACGGACTGGTTTCCGCGCGAGACCAAGCGCCAGGGCGCGTGGATGGACGGCCTCCTCGCGGGCGGCCCGGCGCCGGACGGCGGCTTTCGCCCCCACCTGGCCTTCATGGGCGGCAACTTCAATCCCCCCACGGCCACCAGTCCCGCCCTGCTCACCCACCGTGAGGTCCGCACCCTCTTCCACGAGTTCGGCCATCTTCTCCACCACACCGCCTCCCGCGTCGAGGTCCGGGCGCGAGGCGGGGTCAACGTCGCGTGGGACTGGGTCGAGGTCCCCTCTCAGATCATGGAGAACTGGTGCTGGGAGCGCGAGGCCCTCGACCTCTTCGCGCGCCACCACGAGACCGGCGAGCCGCTCCCGGACGCCATGCTCGAACGCCTCCTGGCGGCGCGGCGCTTCATGGGCGGCTGGCTGCAGATGCGGCAACTCTCCTTCGCCAACCTGGACCTGGAGCTCCACCGCACCTGGCGCGGCGATCCCTCCGTCATGGACTACGCCGCGGCCGCGCTCCGCCCGTTCGTCCCCTCCGGCCGCTTCGTGGAGCGTCACATCCTGCCTTCCTTCGCCCACCTGTTCGCGGGAGGCTACGCGTCCGCGTACTACTCCTACATCTGGTCCGAGACGCTCGAGGCGGACGCCTTCTCACGCTTTGCCGAGGAGGGGGTCCTGAATCCGGCCGCGGGCCGCGCCTTCCGCGACCGCGTGCTTTCGCAGGGGGACCGCCGCGACCCGGAGGACCTGTTCCGCGACTTCATGGGACGGGACCCGGACGCGGGGGCGTTGATCCGGCGCAACCTGGCAGACCCGGGGGTGCCGGCGGTCTCCGGTGCGGCGCCGCGGAAGAACCCGGGCCGATGAGCTGACCGGAACCGTCGCCGCCGGGTGGAGTGTGTACCGTGGTGAGCCGGCCCTGTGAGCCGGCGTGCTCGCGTCCGGCAGGACTCTCCGCTTGACGGGAAAGGCAATCTGAAGTACGATGCGGCCATTCTTCCTTTTTCACACTGGCTACGATTTTGGAGAGGAGGGGGCAATGAGGAGATTGCTCGCCCTGATCGCTTTGGCCGCCTGCGACGGGACGGAGCCCCTGGGGGAAGCAAGGACCTTCCGGGACGACTTCGAGCCCCCGGATGCGGGCTGGAGATTCAACGGCGAGGGCGCGAGGGACGAAGACGGCTTTATCCTCGTGAGCACCGTGGGACGTTTGCCGTCGGCGGAGTATACGCTCCCGTCCCCCTTTGGTCCGGGCTGGGATTTCGAGGTCAATGCCGGCTCCCAGGCGGGCGAACCCTGCCTCGACGTTGAAATGTCGACGGGAGACAGCAGGCGGCACGGGTGGTTCCTGCAGCTGGACCCCGCCAGGGACTACTGGGCCCTCCAGGTCGGGGACGGAGAAGGCTGGGAGCGGCTCGCAAGTTCCATTGGTCAAGACGCGGTCGAAAACCCCACCACTGCCAGACTGATGGTCAAAGGGGACACGGTAGGTCTGTGGCTGGGCAATTCCCAGGTGCTCGAAACCACCATAGAAGACGGAGCCCCGAACGTGGTCGACATCAACCTGGGTGTCTCCAGGTGCAACCTCGTCGCCGGCGTGGCCATGTACGACTGGGTCCAGATCAAGGAGCTGCCGCGCTGACCGGGATGCCTCGTCCGTCGAGGCCGAAGCGGTAGCGCCAAAGACTCTCTCCGGGTTCTCAGCCGCCGGACCGGTCTTCGGGATCGGTGGCGGATTCGCGCCCGGGTTCGATGGGAATGAGGGCGGCCAGACGCCGCAGGCCGCGGGCCAGGTCGGGTTGGGCCCGCAGCACCCCGCACATCGGGTCCTCACGCCGCGCCATGCGATCCGGAACCGTCTTGATCGTGTAGTCCGCGATTGAGAGCCCCCCGCCCACCTCCGCCCACGCCAACGGGGCCGAGACGGGGGCGCCGGGCAGCGGACGCACGCAGTAGGGGGCCACGATCAGGCGGCCATGGCCGTTCTGGAGGAAGTCCACGTAGACCTTGCCTTCGCGCTGCGACGGCAGCCGGGCGACGGTGGCGATCCGGTCCAGTTCTTGCACCGCGACCAGTGCCAGGAGATGCCCGAGGTTTCTCGACTGCTCGTATGTGACCTGCCGCCCCAGCGGAACCAGCACGTGCAGACCGGTGGAACCGCTGGTCTTGACGAAGGAGGGGAGCCCGATCTCGTCGCACAGTTCCCTCAGAAAGAGGGCGATCCGCACCACGTCCGCGAAGGGGGCGCCCTTGGGGTCCAGGTCCAGGACGCAGAAGTCCGGCCGGGAGATGTCCGCCACCCGGCTCTGCCAGATGTGGAGCGGAATGCTGCCGCTGTTGGCCACGTAGAGGAGCGACTCCAGGTCGTCGACGACGAAGTAGTCCAGGTCCCTCTCCGACCCTTCGCTGTAGAGCCGGATCCGGCGGATCCACGGCGGAGCGAAGTCGGGGGCGTTCTTCTGAAAGAAGGACTTTCCGTGGATGCCGTCGGGGAACCGGGTCAGGACGAGCGGCCGGTCGGCGAGGTACGGAAGGATACAGGGGGCGACGGCCCGGTAGTAGTCGACGAGGTCCCCCTTCACATAGCCGTCCCCGGGCCAGAAGGGCTTGTCGAGATTCGTGAAGTGGACGACCCGTTCGGGCTCGGTCCGGACGGAACCGCCGGGCTCGGCCAACCGCCGGCCGGCGCCGGGCGGCCGGCAGTCCTCGGGAGGCTTGTCCTCGCGCAGCCGCAGGAACGAAGGGTGCCGCAGCACGCCCGCCTCGGTGATCTCCTTGTAGCGCACCTCCGCTACCAGCTCGGGCGCAACCCAGCAGTGCCGTCCGCTGCCGGCCGCTTCCGCTCCGGCGGGAGGTGCCGCGGGCGGAAGGCCGCGCAGTCGTTCACCCAACTCTTCGAGCAGGCCGGAGGAGAATCCGGTCCCCACCCGGCCGGCGTAGGTGAACGCCCCGTCCTCCCGGAACGCCAGGTGCAGCGCCCCGAACCCGCTCCTTCCGGCGTCGGGCTCCGTGAACCCGTGGATCGCGAGATCGGCGGTGTGCAAGATGCGGATCTTGAGCCACCGGCGGCTCCGCCCACCTACGTAGGGCGAGTCGGCCCGCTTCGCGACCACCCCCTCGAGTCCCAGCCCGGCGATGTGCCGGAACATGGCCTCGCCCTGTTCGGGGATGTGGTCGGAGTAGCGCAACGGGCCCGTCGAGGGGAGGACCCTCCGCAACAGCGCCTTGCGTTCGAGCAGCGGGAGCCCCCGTAGGTCGTATCCTTCGAAGGCGAGAATGTCGAAGGCGTAGTATGTCGCCGGCAGGGACACGGCGGCCCGCGCGATGTCCCCGTGTCGCAGCAGCCGCCCCCGTTTCTGTATCCTCCGGAACGAGGGGAAACCGGCGGCGTCGTTCACCACCACCTCGCCGTCGAGGACCAGAGTGCGGTACGGCAGCCTCCCCAGCGCCAGCGCGACTTCGGGGAACACCCTGGTGAGGTCGTTCCCGTTGCGCGAGACCAGCCGGGCCTTCCCGCCTCCCGCCTCCCCCAGCAGGCGGTACCCGTCGTACTTGATCTCGAACACCCATCCGGCCCGTGAGAACGGCGCCTCGCACGGCTCCGCGTTCATCACCCGCACCGCGTCGGCCGTCACGGCCGCCCTCGCTGCTCCCGCCGTCCGGGCGCGCTCCCGGATCCCCGCACCGAAGTCCCCCCCGGCACCCAGCTCCTCGACCGTAAGCCCGGACAGGATCGAATCGTCCGCGTAGCTCCCCGTCCCCCCCTCCGGATCCTCGTAGGCGTCGCGTTCCTTGATGAGCAGCCAGTGGTTGTCAGCGCCGCCCTTCGTCTTCACGAGGGTCCAGCGGCCACGAAGCTTGTACCCCTTCAGTTCGAAGAGCAGCTTGCCCTTCTTCATCCCCTCGCGGGGGTCCTCGACCGCGGTCCACAGCCCCCTGTCCCACACGATCGACGGCCCCGCACCGTAACTTCCCTCCGGAATCACCCCCTCGAAGTCGGCGTACTCCAGCGGGTGATCCTCCACATGCACCGCCAGCCGCTTGTCGGCCTGGTTGGGGGACGGTCCCTTCGGGACGGCCCACGACACCAGCACCCCGTCCATCTCCAGCCGCAGGTCCCAATGGAGCGAAGTGGCCCGGTGCTTCTGTACGACGAAGAGGTGGCCCCCGCCCGCCCGGCCGCCCCCGAACGGTTCGTCGGTTGCGGAAGCGGAGCGCTTGGCCCGATAGCGCGCCAGGCGTTCACCCGGGCCGTCCGGCCCGCCGGCCCGCGAGCGTTCCTCGGTCCCCCCCGGAGCCGGGTCAGACTCCGTTGGACCCATGAACCATGTGTCTATAGGTTACCGGCATGGCTGCCCGTCCGATCTCCACGTCGACCGTCTCCTTCGGTCTGGTTTCGCTGCCCGTCAAGCTCTACTCGACCGGGCAGTCCTCCGCCAAGGTGCGCTTCAACTGGATCAACCGCGACACCGGAGCGCGCGTCAAGTACCGGTACGTGGACGCGCGGAGCGGGGAAGCGGTGGAGCGCGACAACCTGGTCAAGGGCTACGAGTTCGCCAAGAACCAATATGTCACCTTCGAGCCCGACGAGCTGAAGGCGATCGAGGCCCAGTCGACCGAGATGATCGAGATCACCGAGTTCGTCCCGGCCGCGGACATCGACCGGATCTACCTGGAACGCGCCTACTATCTCGGCCCCGCGCGGGGCGGCGCGCGTGCCTACCGGCTCCTGTCGGCGGCTCTCCGCGAGATGGAACGGGTGGCGATCGCGCGCCACTCGGCCCGGGGCAAGCAGCGGCTGGTCATGATCCGCCCGCTCGACGACGGGCTGATCCTGGAGCAGCTCTACTACCCGGACGAGGTGCGCTCCTTCGACGAGGTGCCGCTGGAGGAGGGCGAGGTGAGCGACGCGGAGCTTGCGCTCGCGAAGCAGTTCATCGAGCAGGCGGCGAGCGACTCCTTCGACCCGGGTCGTTACAAGGACGAGGTGAAGGAGCGGGTCCAGTCCCTCATCGACCGCAAGATCGAGGGGGAACAGATTACCATGGCGCCCCAGGAGGAGCCCGAGACGAAGATCATCGACCTGATGGAGGCACTCAAGGCGAGCCTCGGTACACCGCCGGCCGAGAAGGCGCGGATCAGGTCGGTGGCCGGCGGCGGGGGATGAGGGGACGGCCGGTGGGCCTGCGTCACCCGCCGTGAGGGCTGGAGTTCCGACCCGTCGCGAAGACTCCTCCGAACAGCCTCAGCGCCCGCGTTCCCGAAACAGCCATACCCGTATCAGCACCGCACCCCACACCAGCCCCACCGCGCCCCACACAAGCTTGGCGTAGAGCGGTGGCAGGTCCAGTCCGGCCTGGATCATCAACCCGCCGCCGGTGGTCAGCAGCAGGGTTCCGATGAAGAAGGCCGTGTCTTCCCATTGCGAGCCGTTGTCGCTCATCTTGCCGTTTTCAACTCCGGGGAGCGGGACGGGGGCCGGGGAACGCGGCCCGGTTCCGTGCAGTCTATCGGAATCGGGGGTGTTTTCGCCACTGCCAGCGTCCCGCGGGATGCGGCCCGCGGGAGGTTGGGCCGCATCCCGGGACCGAGCTCTGCCGGCCCGCGGAAGACCCCGCCCGGCATTCGGGATTCTGTCCACGCGCTGTTAGCTTCTCCAGGAGGGCCGCGCCGACGGGCCGCGACCCTCGCGCGAGCGCCCGTAGCTCAGCTGGATAGAGCATCGGCCTTCTAAGCCGAGGGTCCCAGGT
>JAPPGI010000226.1 GCA_028874985.1 Gemmatimonadota bacterium
GAAGGTCCAGCTGGTGGTCGAGCGACAGATCGAAGTCTCCCCCGACCGGCGCCCGCTGGTCGGCCTCGACATGGGCGTCGCCTCACGCCTCGCCCTCTCGACCGGCGAGACCGTCCCCGGCGTGAAGCTCGACCGCTCCGAGCTGAAAGCGCCGGTGGCTCGGTGACGACGGTCGCCCCGCACCATACGTCGCGTGAGTGCAGCGCGTGCGGCCGCCGCAGGGACATCACCCTGGCGGTCCGCGTCTACCGCTGCGGCTGCGGACTGGTCCTGGACCGGGACGTGAACGCGGCGAGGAACGTGCTCCAGAGGGCCATGTGCCCGAATCCGGGCGGGGACACCCCGGAACGCGCGGAGCACCAACGAAGAGCGGGTGCGGTCCTGCCCGCAAGTGCGTAGAACCATGCCGCGTCTAGACAGCGGTATAATCCCCAACCCTTGTCTCGAGGTCGACGCAGACGGTGTCGGACGGCTCACTTTCGACGACCGCGACCGGACGCACAACGTCCTTACCGAGGAGGTCCTGCGGTCGCTGGACGTGGTGGTCGCCGAGGCCGCCGCAGCCACGGACGGGGGTGCGCTGCGGGCCCTGCTGATCCGGTCCGGCAAGGCGGGCTCCTTCATCGCCGGCGCCGACGTGCGGGCCATCTCCGCCGTCGCCGAGTCCGGAGACCGGCACCGGGCTGCCGAGGCGGCCCGGTCGGGTCAGGCGCTCTTCGCGCGCATCGCGGCCCTGCCCGTGCCGACCGTTGCCGCCATCCGGGGCGTCTGCCTGGGCGGCGGCACCGAGCTGGCTCTGGCCTGCGACTACCGTGTATGTGACGACGACGACCGTACCCGCATCGGCCTGCCCGAAGTCCAGCTGGGGATCCTCCCCGCGTGGGGAGGAACGACCCGCCTCCCGCGCCTGGTCGGACTCCGGGCGGCATTGGGACTCCTGCTGACCGGCAAGCCGGTGCGCGTATCGAAGGCCAGGCGCATCGGGCTGGTGCACCGGGTCCTGCCCCGCCGGCAGTTCGAGGAACGGAGTCTGGAGTTCGCGCGTGAACTGGCGGCCGGAGGCCGGCCGAACCGAACGGCACGGACACCGCGCGGCATCTCCGGTCGCATCCTGGACGGGACGGCACCCGGGCGGGCTCTCGTCCTGAGGGCCGCCCGCAAACGGGTTCTGGGGCGCACCGGAGGCCGCTATCCGGCTCCGCTCAAGATCCTGGAGGTGATTCGCGGGGGACTGGGAAGGTCCGTCGCCGCAAACCTCGAACTCGAAGCCGGAGCCGCCGGGGAACTGATCGTCTCTCCGCAGTGCGGAAACCTCCTTTTCCTGTTCCATTTGCGTGAGGGTGCGCGCAAGGGACCCTGGGCGGCGGGGGGCCGCGCGGTGCCGGTGCGACGCATGGCGGTGATCGGCGCGGGCCACATGGGGGGCGGGATCGCGCAGGTGGCGGCGTACAACGGCATCCCCGTGCGGATCAAGGACGTTCGCCACGAGGCGGTGGCCGGCGGTCTCGCCCATGCGCGGTCCATCTTCGACGGCGCGGTGAAACGGCGAAGGCTCAAGCCACGCGACGCGAGAGACAGGATGGGGCTGATCTCGGGCGGGTTGGACTACGCGGGCGTGGGACAGGCCGATCTGGTCGTGGAAGCCGTGGTCGAGAGGATGGATGTCAAGAAGACGGTGCTCGCCGAGGTCGAGGCTGTCGTGGGTTCGGCGGCGGTGATCGCGACGAACACCTCCTCACTCTCGGTCGACGAGATGGCGTCGGCCCTTGCCCGGCCCGGTCGCTTCGCCGGCATGCACTTCTTCGGCCCGGTCCACCGCATGCCGCTCGTGGAGATCGTCCGCGGAGAGAAGACCGATTCCGACACGGTCGAGACGATCGCCGCGCTGGTGGTGCGGATGGGAAAGGTCCCCGTGGTCACCCGCGACGGTCCCGGCTTCCTGGTGAACCGCGTCCTGGGACTCGCCCTGAACGAGGCCGGACACCTCCTGGACGAGGGGAACGACGGGAAGGCCCTGGACGGAATCTGGACGGATTTCGGCATGCCCATGGGGCCCTGCCGGCTGATCGACGAAGTGGGGATGGACATCGCGCGCCATGCGGGAGACACGCTGGCCGAGGCGTTCGGCGAGCGCATGGAGCCCGCCGCGTCGCTGGTCGCCCTGGGAGAATCGGGGCGGCTGGGGCGGAAGGGGGGCCGGGGTTTCTACCTGTACGCGGCGGGGCAGACGAAGGGGTTCGATCCGACGGTGTACGCGGACATGGGCCAGCCTTCGCGGCGCTCCACTCCGGACCCGGCGCGCGTGCGCGACCGGATGGTGCTGGCCATGGTCAACGAGGCCGCGAGGATCCTGGAGGACGGGATCGTGAACTCGGCCGCCGACGTGGACCTGGGCATGGTGATGGGGACGGGTTTCCCACCCTTCCGCGGGGGCCTCCTCCGGTACGCGGACGATCGCGGTCCGAAGGAGGTGCTGAAGGCGATCGAAGCGTTTCGAGATTCTCTCGGCCCCCGCTTCCGGCCCGCTCCGTTGCTGACGGAGCTGGCGAAGGCCGGCGAGACGTTCCACGGCGCCTTTCCGGCTGCACGCGGCGACCCGGGACGCACGGCAACGTGAGGCGCGAAGGCCCCGTGGCGGGTGTGGTTCTGGCGGCGGGCGGGTCGCGCCGCATGGGCGTGCCCAAGCCCCTGCTGGACGCCGGCGGGGCGACGTTCGTCGCGCGTCTGACGGCGAGCCTCGCACGGGCGGGGTGCCGGCCGGTCGTCGTCGTGGGGCCGTCCGAAACGGGGAAGCTGGCCGATGAGGTGGAACGCGGCCGGGGAGAGCTGGTCGTGAACCCCGGAGGGAAGGGAGGACAGATCGGCTCGCTGTGTGCCGCGCTGGATCACCTGGGCGCGCTCGCGGATCCACCCGTGGCGGTCGCCTTCACCCCGGTCGACAACCCCTTCGTGGCGCCGGAAACCATCAGCGCCCTGCTCGAAGCGTGGCGACTTTCCCATGCCGCCATCGCCCTGCCCCGCTACGGTGACAGGCGCGGCCACCCCGTAGTGGCCGACATGGGTCTGAAGGCCGAGTTCCAGGGCGGCGGTCTGCCCCGGGGCGCGCGCACGGTGGTGCGGCGCGACCCCGGCCGAGTGCTCGAGTTGCGGGTGGACGACCCGGGCGTGGCCGACGACCTGGATACGCCCGGGCGCTACCGTGCACGCCTCCCCGGCACCTCCCCGCCGACCGCGGCGCCCGGGGGCCTCGCGAATCGGGCAACCCAACCCGTCCGGCCCCGGGAGACACCCGCGTGAACCCATCACCCGTCCAGATAGCCGGCCGGGTGCTCACGGCTCTCGAGAGGGGCGAGCGGATCTACACCGCCGTCGTCACCGCCTCCCCCGACGCCTCGCTGGTCGGCCGGCGATGGTGGCGCTCCGGCAGGCGACACGGGGGCACGCTCGGGAGCCCGTCCCTTGACGGAGAGGTGGCCGCGGCGCTGCCGGCGCTCTTTCCCCCACGGGAATCACGCGGCGCCCTGAGCCGCCAATTCGACTACCGCGGGGAAGACCGTCCGGGAACAGCCACGGTGTACATCGAGCTGCACGGCCCGCCCGCCAGGATGGTGATCGTGGGAGCCGGGCACATCGCCATCCCGCTGAGCCGGCTGGGCGACATGCTGGGACTCCGCGTCGAGGTGCTGGACGACCGTCCCGACTTCGCGAACCGCGACCGCTTCCCCGGAGCGGCCGCCGTGCGGGTCATCGATTTCCGCGACCCGTTCGCGGACACCCCGCTGGCGCCCCACGATCACGTGGTCCTGGTCACGCGCGGCCACAGCTTCGACTACGAGTGCCTCGTGCGTCTCTTGCGCATGACTTCTATGCCACATTATATTGGAATGATCGGGAGTCGGCGGCGGGTGCGGGCCACGCACGAACAACTCCTTCGCGACGGCTTCACCACCGAGGACATGGCCCGGGTGAGGGCACCCGTCGGGCTGGACCTGGGAGGGCAGACCCCGGTGGAGATCGCGGTGGCGGTGGCCGCCGAGATCGTCATGATTCACTCCGGCGGCACGGGGATGCCGCTGGTGGAGAAGGAACGCGTCGTGGAGCGCTTCTTCAAATGCCGCGAACCGACCGGCGGACCGTCCTCGCGATCCGCGGGCTGACGGGACGGCCGGGAAAGACAAGGCGTGGACGAAAAGGGACTGCTGGCACGGTTGGCGGGACTGGAAGAGCCCGCCGTTCTCGCCACGATCGTGGCCTCCAGGGGCTCCACCCCGCGGAAGACCGGCGCGCGGATGCTCGTGGGTGAGCGCGGCGTCATCGCCGGGACTGTGGGAGGGGGATGTGGGGAGGGGGAGGTGATCGAAGCCGCATTGGCGCTCTTCCGGGGCGGAGGGCCGAGGACCGTACGGGTCGACCTCACCGACGAACTCACCTCGTGGAGTCCCGCCGTTTGCGGGGGTATCATGGATGTCTTCATCGAACGCGCCAACCCGGAGCGGTTTCCCTGAGGGACGCCGGAACCCCGCTTCCCCGGGCAGGCACCATCGTCGACCTCCACTACCACCGGGTCGGCGCGCGCCTCTCCGTCCACCGGCTCCTCGTGCTTGAGAGCCGCCCGGAAGCGGTCGTGACCTTTCAGCCGCGAACACCCGCGGCCAGACCCCTCGTTGTTGGCGGTGCGACCATCCTCGAACCCGGCTCCCCGGTAGTCTGGTTCACATTTCCGGAAAAGTGGCACGACATCGGTCTCTTCCACCGCGCGAGCGGCGCCTTCACCGGGCTCTACGCCAACATCCTCACCCCGGTCGAGTTCGTTGACGAGCGCGTCTGGTCCACCACGGATCTCTGCCTCGACGTGTGGCTGCCCCGGCGGGGCCCGCCAAGGCTCATCGACGAGGACGAACTCGCCGAGGCGCTGGAAAAGGGGTTGGTACGGCGGGACCTGGCCGACCGCGCCCGGGCCGAGGCGACGGCCCTGGTGCTCGCTCACCGGGCGGGCCGGTGGCCTCCTCCGGAGACCGGACGGTGGTCGCTGGCGACGGCGCTGGAGGCGTGTCGGCGCCCGTAGCGCCGGTCATCGACCGATCCGTCTCGGTCAGGTCAGCCGGGGATTTCCTCCTCCTCCACGACCTGCGCGGAGCACAGCCGCGCGGCATCGATATAGCATTGGGCGGCAACCGCCGGGTCCTCCCGAATGAAGTCTATGAGACGCTCGTGCTCCTCCATACCGCTGCCGGGAACCGAGATCACCTCGGAGTGATACCCGCCCCTTCCGGCGTAGAGGACGCGGACCCGTATCCGATCGCCGCTCACGGGCCGCTCCCGCCGCGGATGCGCTTCAGCTCGGGAAGTGTCGCCGCGAAGACGATGGTGATGATTATCGCCGAAGCCACGCAGTAGCGGCACCAGGCCTTGATCACCGCCGCCTCCAGGTAGGTGAGGTAGGCGCTGAAGAGGAACCCGGACAGGGATCCCGCGAAGAGCAGGAGGGGGATGGACCGGGACGATGCCAGGCGCCCCTGCAACCCGGCAAGCGACAGCATGAGGAGCGCGAGATACCCGGCCAGACCGATCCCCGAAACGGGTACCGGACCCACCTTGGCGTACTTTGACGATTGGACCGTCCCACAGTCGCCGGCGCCGCACGGAACGGGGGGTGTCCAACCCAGGTTGGAGGCCAGCAGGTAGAAGGCCAGGAAGGCGCCGATCAGCGAAAAAACGGCAACCGCCATTCTGTTTCTCGGGGGTCCGGCACCGGCGGGCGAACCGTGTCCGGGACCCTTGATGCCGGGTGTCGCAAAAGCGGGCAACTCGAGCCCGGACAGCCGCGCCGGCGCGGTCAATTCTCCCCTTCCCCCTCGATGGCCTGCTGGATGTCGAGGAAGCCGGAGCCACCGAGACGAATGACGGGCGGCCCGCCCCTGTGCACGAACAGCGACGGGGTGCCGGTCACCCCCAGCGCCTCGCCGAGCCTCAGGTTCGCGGTCACGACATCGGCGTGGCTGTCACTCGCCAGGCAATCGCCGAACGCTCGCGTGTCCAGTTGCAGCTCCTTCGCCAGGTCGTTGAAGTGCCCCGTCACACTCTTCATGGGGGACCAGTCCTCCTGGCTGTGCAGAATCAGGTCGTGATACTCCCAGTAGCGGTCCTGGTCGCCGGCGCACCTCACGGCCCGGGCCGCAAGGAACGCATGAGGAAAGCGCGGGAAATCATGCACGACGAGTTTGGCCTGCCCGGTCCGGATGTACGCGGCATCGAGCTGCGGTTTGATGAACAGCCCGAACTGCTTGCACGCCCCGCACTGGTAGTCGGCGAACTCCATGATCGTGATCGGCGCGTCCGGATCGCCGTACACGCCGGCGGGCTGCGCCATGTCGATCAGCTCCTGCTGCTCCAGTTCGCCCAGGTCGACGGGCTCGACCGCCGCGCTCCCGCCCCTCATGGCGTAGAAGAGAACCCCTCCGCCGATCACAGCCACGGCCAGGATGATGATGTAGAAGTTTCTCATGCTCGATGCTCCGCTCCCTTGTGGTTCCGCCGCCTTCTCCGCCTTTCCCGGAATTCGGTCTCACCGGAGACCCGGCGGGGCTTGGAAGATGGGAGAGGGGTGGACCTAAGATCAAGGCAGGAGCGCGGGGACACAGGAGCGCGGCGACAGGAGCGCGGCGAGCGACGCCCGTGTATCCGCGAAGCCGGGCAGCACGCGGTCGGCGCCGGTCCGCTCGAGCCGCGCAGCCGGGAAGCGCCCGGTCGCAACCGCCACGGTGGCCGCCCCGACGGCCTTGCCGCACTCCACGTCACGGGGCGTGTCCCCGATGACCACCGTGTCCTCGCCGCCGAAATCTCGCCCCCAATGGGCGCGGGCGCGGTCGAGGGCGAAGTGCGGAAGCTCGTTGCGGGATTCGTGATCGCAGCCGAAAGCGCCAACGGGAAAGTGCTCCCACAGACCCGAGGTCGCGAGCTTCAAGCGGGCGCCGCCGCGCACGTTGCCGGTCACCAGGCCCAGGAAGACGTCACCGCGCCGCGCCAGGACACGGGTGAGCTCACGGACACCGGGCAGCACCGCCACGGGCTCGGCGGCGATGCGGACCTCCAGCTCCGCGAGGTAGCGCTCCCAGAAGCGTCCCCGTCCGGCCTCGATTTCCCGCGGGGTGTGCCCGGCGGCGCTCAGGAGTTCCCGCAGGAGGAGCGGGTCGGTCTTGCCCGAGAAGTCGTGGTTTGCGATTGGCCCCGCGGTACCGTAGGTGCGCTCCAGCGCGACGCGGAAGGCCTTCTTGCCGGGGCCCCCGATTGTGAGGGTGCCGTCGATGTCGAAGAGGAGGAGCACGGGTGGCTACCGCGCGGGTTCCGCCGCCGCGTCGAGAATCTCCCCCAGCAGGGAAGTGTCGAGATTGCCCCCGGAGAGGACCGCGCAGACCCTGCGGCCCGCCGCCGGCACGCGTCCGCGAAGGAGCGCGGCGACGGCGGCCGCACCGGAGTACTCGGCCACGAGACCCCGGCGCGTGATCAGGTGGGCGGCGGCGCGCCGGATGTCGTCGTCCTCGACGAGCACCACGTCGTCCAGGAACGCGGCCGCGTGGGCGAAGGTGAGGTCGCCGGCGCGGGTGGGTGCGAGGCCGTCGGCGATCGTGTCGACGCGTTCCAGCGTGGCGGGGGCCCCCGCGTCGAGCGCCCGCCGCATGGTGGGCGCGCCCGTGGGCTCCACGCCGATGATCGTGCTCTGCGGCTTCAGCCGCCGCAGGGCGGCCGCGCAGCCCGCGATCTGTCCTCCCCCACCCACCGGAACCAGCAGCGTATCCGCCTCCGGCCAGTCCTCGAAGACTTCCAGGGCCACCGTTCCCGCGCCCGCGACAATCCAGGGGTGGTCGAAGGGGGGAACCATCACCTGCCCCTCCCTTTCCGCGATCTCCTCGGCGCGGACGCGGCGGTGCTCCGAGGTCGTCCCCGCGAACTCGACCCGCGCACCCAGCCGGCGGGCTCCTTCGCTCTTGACCTCCGGCGCGGTGGTCGGCATCACGACGACGGCGCGGGTGCCCGTGAGCCCGGCGGCAAAGGCGACCGCCTGCGCGTGGTTACCCGACGAGTAGGTGATGACCCCGCGTTTCAGTTCGTCCGGCGACAGCTGCATGAGGAAGTTGGCGGCACCGCGGGCCTTGAACGAACCTGTCTTCTGAAGGGATTCGCACTTCAGCCGCACCTGGCCGCCCACCGTCTCGGAGAGGTCGAAGTCCGGTACCATCGGCGTGCGGACCACGGTGCCGCGGATGCGCTCGGCGGCCGCCTCTATGTCGCGGAGCGGAACGAGGCCGTCGCTACTCTTCACCGCCGTCATCGCCGCCGCCCACCACCAGGGCCACGTCCACGACGGAGTCCCCCTCGTCCAGGTTCACCAGGCGCACACCCTGGGTCGCCCGCCCGATCACCCTCATCTCGTCCACCCGCTGCCGGTTCACCACCCCGTTGCGGGTAATCACCATGAGCTGGTCGCCGCCGGTCACGGCCTTGACCGCCACCACCGGCCCCGTCCTCCCGGTGAGTTTCAGGTTGATCACGCCCAGCCCCCCCCTCTGCTGCAGCCGGTAGTCGCTGATCTCGCTTCGCTTGCCCATGCCGCGCTCGGTGGCGACCAGGAGCGTCTCGTCCGGCCGGCGCATGACCACCATCCCCACCACCTCGTCGCCCTCGCCCAAGCGGATCCCGATCACCCCCTCCGTGTTCCGCCCCATGGGCCGCACGTCGGATTCCCGGAAGCGGATCGCCTTGCCCATCCGGGTCGCCAGGACCACCTCGTTGGAGCCGTCGGTGATGCGCACATCGATCAGCTCGTCGCCTTCGCGGAACTTGATGGCGTAGATCCCCACCGCGCGCACGTTGCCGTAGGCCGACAGCGGGGTCTTCTTGACGATGCCGTTCCGGGTGCAGAAGAGGAGGAAACGGTCCCGGGCGAATTCGCGCACCGGGAGCACCGAGGCGACCTTCTCGCCGGGCGCCAGCTCCAGGAAGTTGACGATCGGCTTCCCCTTGGCGTAGCGGTTCCCCTGGGGAATGCCCCACACCTTCACCCAGTGGCAGCGGCCCTGGTCGGTGAAGGCCATGAGGTAGTCGTGGGTGGACGCGATGAAGAGGTGCTCGACCCAGTCCTCGGCCCGGGTCTCCATCCCCCTCAGCCCCCGCCCTCCCCGCCGCTGCGCGCGGTACGTGTCGACCGGTATGCGCTTCACGTATCCCTGCCGGGACATCGTGATCACGACCTCCTCGTCGGCGATCAGGTCCTCGACCTCGAAGGAGGTCACGCCGCCCCGGATCTCGGAGCGGCGGTCGTCGCCGTAGCGGCGGGCCATCTCGCGCAGCTCGTCCCTGATGATCCCCATGCGGACGCCCCGGTCGCCCAGGATGCGCTCCAGCTCGGCGATCCGCGCCCGCACCTGCGCCAGCTCCTCGTCGAGCTTCTCCATCTCGAGGCCCGTCAGGCGGGCGAGCCGCATGTCGAGGATGGCGCGGGCCTGCCTCTCGGAGAGGTCGAAGGCGACGCGCAGATTCACCGCGGCCTCGTGCGCGTCGCGCGAGCCGCGGATGATCCCCACCACCTCGTCGATGTTGTCGACGGCGATGCGGAGGCCTTCGAGGACGTGCTCGCGCTCCTTCGCGGCGGCCAGGTCGAAGCGGCTCCGCCGCACCACCACGTTGTGGCGGTGGCCGAGGAAGTGGAGGAGCATCTCCCGGAGCGGCATGGTCCGCGGCACGCCGTCCACCAGCGCCAGGAAGATGGCGCCGAAGGTGGACTGCATCTGGGTGTGCTTGTAGAGCCGGTTGAGGACGACCTGCGGGACCGCGTCGCGCTTCAGCACGATCACCACGCGGAGGCCGTCGCGGTCGGACTCGTCGCGGAGGTCCCGGATCGAGGTGAGCTTCTTCTCTCGCACCAGCGCCGCGATCTGCTCGATCAGGCGGGCCTTGTTGACCATGAAGGGGATCTCGGTGACGATGATCCGGGCCGGGCCTTCGCCGTCTTCCTCGATCTCCGCGGCCGCGCGGATCACGATCCGTCCGCGTCCCGTGCGGTAGGCCTCGAGGATCCCCTCGGTGCCGCAGATGTAGCCCCCGGTCGGGAAGTCCGGCCCCGGGATCAACCCCTCCAGCGTCTCCTGCGGCAACTCGGGGTCGTCGATCAGGGCCAGAAGCCCGGCGACCACCTCGCGCAGGTTGTGCGGCGGGATGTTGGTCGCCATCCCCACCGCGATCCCGGACGAGCCGTTCACGAGGAGGTTGGGCGCCTTCGACGGGAGGACCGAAGGCTCCTTGAGCCGCCCGTCGAAGTTCTCGTCGAAGCGGACGGTGTCCTTGTCGATGTCGGCCAGCAGCTCGATCGAGAGGCGTTGCAGCCGGGCCTCGGTGTAGCGGTAGGCCGCCGCCGCGTCACCGTCGACGGATCCGAAGTTGCCCTGCCCGTCCACGAGCGGATACCGCAACGAGAATTCCTGGACCATGCGGACCAGGGCGTCGTAGACCGCACCGTCCCCGTGCGGGTGGTACTTCCCCAGCACCTCGCCCACGACGGTCGCGCACTTCTTGTAGGCGCGCCCGGGCGAGAGTCCCAGCTCCGACATGGCGTAGAGGATCCGGCGGTGGACCGGCTTGAGTCCGTCCCTCACATCGGGCAGGGCCCGCTGCACGTTGACGCTCATCGAGTAGTCGATGAACGACTCGCGCATCTCCTGTTCGAGGACTCGTTCGAGGATCCGTTCGCCGGCGGCGCCCTGGTTGGTTTCGGGCATGAACTCGGGAGGTGGGGGGCGGTTGGGCCGTGGGGCCGCGAAGGGGTGCCGAGGGGGCCGAAAACGGGTCTCGGACAGCCTTTAATTCTAGCCGATTTCGGGGGAGCTCTCAAGGCTTGGGGACTGACACGGGAACCGGCTCGGGACTATCCCGAATCCGGTGAGTCTGCTAGTATGGTAGCCGGAGCTGGCTCCGAACCTGATTCTCGCTCAACCCGTCTTCTGAAACACCCGATGCTGACCGAATCCTACCGGACCCGGGGAGCCGTTTTCGCCTTCTTGATCGGACCTCCCAGAGACCTCACCCGCCAGGACGGGACGGCCATCCATGCGAGCGTCTGCGACGCTCTCGGAGTGGACGACATCGTCTTTCGGTATCAGCGCGTTGATATCTGGAATCGGTCGTTTTTCCCTCCTGATTCCTCGCCGCTCACGATAGAGTGTTTCCATGAAGAGTCTCTCAAGTCAGCCACAGGTAAGCGTTCTGGGTAGTTCCACACCGGTTACGGCAACGGCGTCGGACGCGCACAACCAGCCTGCGGGGGAATGGATGCCGGGGATCTACAACCAACGGGCCGTCACAGAGTCCGGGCAGAGTTCCCCGGATCGGGAAGCCAGTTGGGCCGATCTGGCAGCTTCGGCGCGCGGAGACTGGTTCTCGGACAACCCGTTTTGAGTGAGCTGGCTCCGGGCGGCCCTTGCGCCGCCCGTCCCCCCAGCCCCACCATCCCAGCCTCCACCCCTTCGCACCCCCCACCCCGACTCTCCCCCCGGCCTCTTCATGCTCACATTTCCGGCCTCGAAACTCCCCGTAATCCAAGGCCCCGGGCGGTGCATTCCTTTAGGCGCAACGCAGGATCCGGGTTGAGCTATCGGCAGCGCCGGTGCCAGTCCTCGACATGCTCCGGAAGACCGTCGGGCACGGGCTGCGGCGCCCCTGCACCCCAGAGGAGTCTGTCCCTGGGCGTCCGCTTCCGGGCCTGGCTCACGACGTCCCGGAATAGTAGATCTCCCGCCCGGCACCACGGCGTGGGGCGCGCGTCGCGCCGGTAGTTGTAGCCGTCGCACCCCGGCAGGTCGTCCTTCGGGCTCCAGGAGGCACCCCCGACGATTGGCACCCAGCCGTGATCGCCGTCGTAGCGCCACCGGCAGAGCGGCGGCCGCTCGCTCCGCTCCGAAAGAACGCCGCGCATATAGGCCGGGCCGCGCTCCGGATCGGACCAGAAGATTTTGCCCAGCGCATCGTCGTAGCCGCCCTCGTACGCCCGCACCAGCAGGTCGAAGGCGCGGGCGTACGGCGTGCCCCGCATATTGCTGGCGGGGTTCGCCGCACTCGCCAGAACTGCCGCGGCGTTGTCCCGGACATGCTCCGGGAGCGTGGGGTCGAGCACCATCGCGGCCAGCCTGTCGGCGAAGGCGTCGAGCTCGGCCGCCGGAAGCGGGTTGACGGGTATTCCCAACAGGGTCACCTGGCGGAGGAGGCGGAATGCGGGGCCCTGCGACTGCCCCTCCTCCCACTGCAGCGCCTCGAGCGCCTCCTCGATCGTCGTCGCCTCCTCCGCAATCGCCTCTTCGATCGTCATCTTCCTCGTCTCCTGGGCGCTCGCCGTGCTCGTCGGAGGCAGCCAGGCCAGCGCCGCAAGGGCGGTTATCGTGGTCAGGTTTTTCATCGGTCGGTCTCCTCAGATATGGGGGCAGCCGTCCGTGCCGCCATGGGGCATGGTCACCACGGGGGATCTCCACGGGCCATACGGGCGGTATTGCCAGATACTCGCGAGCATGGGGCCTTGCGCGGTCTCGGCGGCTTTGAGAAGGGGATCGGTCCACAGCCGGTGCCGACGACGATACCGCCCCCCTTCGGGCCGGGATCGCCGCCGGTGGGGCGGCCGCAGTGGTCTGCGGTGCGGCCAACGGTGCTGCGACCCTCGGAGCCGGCTTCGGGGCGCGAGGGACACCCCCTGGCGCGATGAACACCTCCTCGCAGTGCGGACACTCGATCCCGCCATGCGCCCTCAACTGCTCACGGTACACTCTCGTGACGTGCGCCGACGGTGCCGAAGCGGCAGGTGTCGCCATTCTGTTCTCCTCCGGGTTCGGGGACCAACCACCTACCCCTCCGGCCCCCCTCCATGGAACCAGCCCCTGAACATACGAAAAAGCCGCCCGGCGGGTTCGCCCCCGCCGGCGGCTTCCGTCCTGCCCTCCGCTTACCCGCCGATCAACGCCCGCGTCACCACCTTGATCCCCTGCCACAGCAGGACACCGACACCGAAACCCGCCGCCATGACCAGCAGCCGCAGCCTTCGGGTGGTTCGGGTCGACGGGATCGCGGACCTCACGTCTTCCTCGGAGCGCGCTTCCACAGCCCTGTCGGTAGCTTCATCATCAAGGCACTCCGACCCCTCATCGGACCTGCAACCTCACAACGATTGGCACGTCGGTCGTTGGGGTGAGCCGGGTAGCGAGGATTGTCCCGTCGTCGCAAAGGAACCAGGGGACGTAGGCTTGGTCGGCCCGCCCCTCGGCCACCAGTGCCCGCAAACCGGACTGCGACGACCGTTCGCCGGGCGATCCGAACAGTTGCCAGACGGAGTATCCGTCGTCCTTGTAGACAACGACATTCAGGATGCGGCCTCCGGGAAGCTCAAAGACCGCCCGGGACTGAGGAAAGTAGGGATGGAAGGAGCGTCGCCAGGTGGGCCCTGCTCCGCTCTCGACGATCACCTCGTCACCCGGATGCACGAGCATCTCGGGAAGATCCGCCAGGATGCGTCCTTCCGGGTCGTCCCCGGGGGCATAGTCGTACTCGGTGATCCGGTGCGGGGCGGACTGCGAGTACAGGAGTCCGCCGGCACCGGCGAACAGGGCACCACCGCTGCCTACGATCCTTGCCCGGAACTCCAGGGCCGGCGACTGGTCCGCCCAGCTTCGGACCAGCTCGCCGGCCGACCCGAACTCGTGTATCGCCGCGTCGATCGAGTAGATGCCCCCCGATATGGCGAAGCCGCCCGACGGCAACACTGCGAACCCTTTGGGCCACGAAACCTCGACGGGCAGCCGGACACGCCGCACCGGCCTGCCTTCGGGGGTGATGATCTCGACCTTGCCGAAGTCGAAGACCGCCATGTTGCCGTCCGGCATGATGGCGATCCGGTCGGGCCCCTCGACCTCGCCCGGGCCTTCGCCGCTCCGAGCCACGCTCGTGAACGTGTCGGCGCGGGGGTTGACCGAGTACACGGTCTCGACCCGCGTGTCCGATACCCAGATCATGCCACGCGGGGTCTCGGCCACCCCGTTTACAGACGCGAGCAGCAGGCCGCCCACTTCCTCGGATGTCCACACCCCGGTGATCTCGATGCGCTCCTGGGCGCCGGCGAGGCCGGTGAAGAAGGCCACGGCCATGACCGAGGACATGGCCGCAACCCTCTTCACGGGCTGCCTATGACTGGTCGCCACTCGCAAGCGCCTCCTGATGGCCCAACAGGTACTCCTTGAAGGTGTAGATCTCCGCAAGCCGGGCCAGCATGTCATCAGACACCGGCTCGGGAGGCTCGTCACCGTCGGCGATGTCCCGCAGGTCCCTATCTCTTTTCCAGCACGCCCTCGATGATCTCAACGTAGGGCAGGCCGTCCTCTCCGACATGGTAGACGTAGCCCGTCAATTCGTTTCGGAAGAAGCCCTGGGGGAGCAGCGGGTCCCCTTGCATTGCCTCGCCCATCGGGTAGGTGGCAGAGGCGAGGAGCTCGCCCGCGTTCACGTCGATCACCTCGACGATGATGGGTTCTTCCCCTTTTCTGGTGGGTAGCAGGTCATGCGCGTAGGCCATCGGGG
>JAPPGI010000095.1 GCA_028874985.1 Gemmatimonadota bacterium
ACCCCGATGGCCTACGCGCATGACCTGCTACCCACCAGAAAAGGGGAAGAACCTTGGAGATTGGGTCGGGACACCTGTCACTCCGACTCGAAGTAGCTGTCGTCAATTTGCTTGATCGCAAAGGTCGATTTCACCCTGACGCCGATGCCATAGCGGACAAGCAGGGTCGCGAGCTCCTCACCGTCGATAAGGACAATGTGCTGCGGGGTCTTTTCGACGTAAGCCAGAGCACTGCTCGTAAAGGCGGAAGTAGTTACGAAGACGCCCTTGTTCATTCCTTTGGCGAGCAGGGCCCCAGCAAAGTTGCGCAGGGAACGGTCGCCCACGTTGTTACCTACGGCATACCTCTTGGCTTGAACGAAGATCTCATCTAGGCCGAGCGCATCCTCCCGGATCGTGCCGTCGACTCCACCATCTCCCGTTCCACCGGTTACCCAACCCCTCGTAGGATCCCCGCCGCCGTATCCCATCGCGATCAGAAGATCGACTACAACTCTTTCGAGGAAATCAGGCGATGCTGCGAGTATTTTGGCTCGCACCTGATCCTCGATGTCCGCACGCAGTCTGTTAGCCGCCTTCTTGAATGCGGTTTCTGGCGTTGGGGGCGGAGATGGTATGGATGCATCGCGTAGCCCGTAAGTTCCAGACGTCGGGCGAACGAAGGTGCTACGCTCGCCCTTCCGCTTGATCTCGTGGCTGAGGATGGCAACCACTGTCGCCTCGGGAGTCTTCGACCTCGAAATCCCAGGATATCGTTGAAGGAGCTCATGGGTGAGGTCTCGAGAGTGGAGAGGCCCGAGTTCGCGGAGTACAGCGACAGCTGCGCTGCGGATGGTTGGCGTGCTGTCGGGCGGGGAACTGGTCGATAGCGTCATGATGGAGCTGGTCGATTTCGTGTGGGTAGCTCAAGCGCCTTTCGCCGACGGAGCCAACGCGAAGCGCCATCCGGCGTGGCAATATGCGGAACCGCAGCTGTGGTAGCCAGCGCGGAGGACTCCAGTCGACTCGGTCAAGACGAAAGCTCCATGCCAAATATCGTCGGGGCCGTAGTGGCGCGCAACCCGTGGCCCACGACTTCCACCCTCTGAGCCCGCTCGGGTGCTCGCTCCTACGCGCTGGTCCGGGAGCGGGTCACCGGCCTTCCTGGCGGCGAGTTGGTCGTCTTGGCGTGGCTGCTCGCCGCGCGTCGCGCCACCGTCTGCCTCCAGTACGCGGCTCAGGAGTGGGCCGGGCCACCGGGCTCTGGCCGCGCACGTGGGCAGCCTCCGGGCGAAGGGGCTCGTCGATCCAGACGTGCTCCGGGCGGCTCCAGAGGCGCCGACAAGAACCGGGTCTTACCGGGCATCGCGGAGGACGCTCTTGGCCGGGTGTGCGTGAGTCCCGCCATTTCCGTTCCGTGACCGTCGGCGTCGCCGGTTTCCCAGCCAGGCTCGACGGTGTGCAGGCCCCCTACAGCAGGAACGGGAGCGAGCAACCGGTGACCGCGATTCAGACCATGGATGCTCGCATCTGCTCCACAGAGGCCTGGATCTCTCGACTCGACCTGAAGCCCTCTTCCATCCCGGCGTCCCGCTGCGCATCGGCCGCGGTTTCCGCGTTCGCGCGAACCGCGTCCAGCTGCCCTCGTAGAGCCGCAGCGTGTTCGGGCCGCTTCCGTTGGGGAACGCTGGGACCATCGCCGCCGCCTCCCGGATAGCGGTACGCCTCGGTCGCCGTCACGCCCTGGAGAATGAAGTGCCGATTTCTCCCCTCGCCCCCTTTGGCCAGTCCAGATCGAGCGCCGACTACGCCCGCGCCCTCCCAAACCGCTCCCCGGTTGCCTTCAGCTCCTCGAGCATCGCACCGATCTCCTCCGGCCGGACCCGGGCCCGGCCAGAAACCAGCGCGTCCTTGATCACGTCGTCCGCGGCCCGCGCCACCTCCGCGTAGCTCAGCCCGGCGGCCCGGCTCGCGAGGTCGCTCTACGCGACCGGCCGCCGCGCCGTCCCGGCGAGCCGCATCTTCAGCAGCTCGGCGATCTGCGACTCGTCGGGCAGCTCGAAGCGGAGGATGTCGTCGAACCGGCGGAAGAGCGCGCGGTCGAGCATGCCGGGGTGGTTGGTCGCCGCCATCACCATGCTGTGGGAGCGGTCCTGCTGGATCATCCGGAGGAAGCTGTTCAGCACCCGCCGGATCTCGCCCACGTCGCTGGCGACCGCGCGTTCCGAGCCGATCGCGTCGAACTCGTCGAAGAAGTACACCCCCCTGGTCCGGGGGGCGTCGAAGATCTGCCGCAGCTTGGCCGCGGTCTCGCCCATGAATCTCGTGATGAGGCCGTCGAGCCGGACCTGAAGGAGAGGAAGACCGAGTTCGCCCGCCAGGACCGAAGCGGCGAGCGTCTTCCCGGTGCCCGGAGGGCCGACGAACAGGAGCTTCCGCCTCGGGAAAAGGCCGTGGTCCAGAATCCGCCCGGCGTGGCGCGGCTCGCGAATGACGCGCCCGATCCGGTCCGCGAGCGTCTTCCCGAGGATCATGTCTCCCAGTCGCGACTTGGGATAGGAAGCCTCGAGCAGGCCGGCGAGCTCTCCGCGCGGCCGGCCGATCGGGACCGGCGAGTTCGCGTCGGCGCGGCTCTTCGCCTGATCGACGATGTCGCGCAGTTCGGTGGCCAGCTTGCCGTGGCCCAGCCTCGCCTCGTGGGCGGCCACCTGCATGGCGACCGACATGAAGCGGTCGTGGTCGCCATCCAGGTGCGACCTCAGTAGTGCCTTGAGGTGTTCGGCGCTGGCCATGGTGGGGTCCGGGCGGGGGGTGTTGCCGGTCGGGCGGCTAGACCGAAATGTAATCTTGTACTTTCCAAAGAGACAACTACAGTTGTCATTTCGGGGGGCGTTTGGATGGCCCAAACGGCGCGTAGCGGCGAGTGCTTGGCGGAATCCGTGGTCGCTCTCGTCGTGCTCAGGGTGGGGGCCGGCAGTGGCTCCAGCCCCAGCAGGTCGACCGTGAGGAGATCCGGATACGAGTCGCGCAGCGTCCGGGCGCCCCGATTGGCACCGTGCCGTACACGCCCGCATCCTGCGAGTCTCCCGACCCACGGTCCGCGAATCAGATCCTCGACTTCGGGGGCGAGCTGCGAAATCCCGCGCGGATTGACGACATGCGCATGGTGAGTCCTCCACACCCCGGTGCGTTCGTGAGGACCGAGGTGATCGAGCCCCAGGGTCTGACCGTAGCCGCCGCCGCCGAAGTGCTCGGCGTGTCCCGGCCGGCGCTCTCCACCTTTCTGAACGGCCGGTCGGGCCTGTCCGGGATGATGGCGCTGCGCATCGAGAAGGCCTTCGGGGTCAGGATGGACACGCTGATGCGGATGCAGTCGTCCTACGACATCGCCCGCACGCGAGGGCGCGAAGACGAGCTCGACATCGAGCCGTATCGGGCGGGCGCCGGCCCGGGGTCGACGGGAACGGGGACATAGCGGGCGGAGGTGGTGAAGCGGTCGTCGTCGCGCTTCCAGATGCGACCTCAGTAAGCCCTTGAGGTGGCCGCTCCTGTTCATGCCTTCAAAGCGACCCGAGCCGCTTGGCGATTTCCTGTCGAGGGAGGAAGACGGTATTGTCGCTCTGCCAGCGCTTCAGGGCGGCGATCAGCCGGGATGTGGGGCAGGCATCGGCGGCCGCGAGCTCGTCGATCACCCAAAGCACGCCGTGCACGCGAAGTCCCTTCTGGATGGCTACCTTGCGGAGCTGGGCATCTCCGGTCAGCAGGATCCCGCGATTCGCAAGCGCGGTGACCAGACAGAAACAGTCGTTTGGCGATAGGGCGCGATGATGGTTCCTGAGTGTGAACGCCTGCGCGACTTCAGCCGGCGTGAGGTCGTGGGTGGTCATTCCGTGGCTGTCGAGGTACAGCCATTCCTGGCTGGAGAAGTGGAGGACTTCCGACGCTCGTACGGGCAACGGAATCACGAGCCCGTACGGCAGTCTGCAGAGAGCTTCCAGCAACCCCCCCTTGCGGAGGTCGATCAGGCAGGAAGCGTCGTTCACGATGACGCAAGTCACTGGGTAGCCGGGCCACTGATCTGCAGCTCGACCGCGTCGAGGGGCTCGTTGAGAAGAGCCGCCCCGCGGACGGGCGAGATCAGCTCTTCCCCGATGGCGCGCCAGACGAGCTGCTTGAACCGGCGAGGGGTTTCGAATGCGCCGAATCCCTTATCGTCGCGGATGGGCTCTGGTTCGGATTTGCGCCAAGGGCGGGCGAAGGTACGGAAGGCACGTGCGACGGTGGCGGGCTGCAGGACGCCGACCTGCCCGAGACGGACCAGCATGGCGGATGCCGAAACGCCGTAGGTATGCTTGAGGCGGATGATCTCATAGTAGGTGATGCGGCGACGTCCGACTCCCACTTCCGCAAGGAGGTGGCGGCCGGGGACGAGAAAGGCGCCGGCGAACCGATCCATGGCCTTTTCGACCCTGATGGCCGGGTTACCCGTCGATCGGATGATCCTGTGTGCGACTTCGTGGGCCAGAGTGAGTCGCTTGCGCTCAACGGTGGACCGGCTGGAGACCACGACCGCATCGGCGATGGGCCTGCCGCCTCGTAGGACTTGGCAAGCCAGGCCGCTGATCCGCTCGGGTAGATCGGCTTCGATGACCCTGATTCCCTTCTCTTCGAGCAGCGCGCACAGGCTGGGAACCGGGTCCTTGCCGAGTTCCCACGCGTCGCGGAGTTCATCGGCTCTCCGGTCGATCTCCTCTTCGGTGGCCACGCTGTCGTAGCGCAGGCCCTCGAACGAGTCGCCCCCCGGCGGGATGTCGAGAATGTCCTCGATGGCCAGATACCGCTCGAGGCTGTCGATCACCAGGGCTTCCGCCGTGGCTCTGTCACGAGCGCTGGTACTGGAATGCTTGCGGAACTCGAGCCCGTCGAGCGCCTCGACCTGGGCGCTCATGAGGAAGTCCAGCGAGACATCGAGCGCCCTCCCCAACCCCACCAACACCGCGGAGGAAGGCATCATCTTGCCAGCCTCGTACTTGCTGATGGCCTGCGGGGTGACCTTCGGATCCATCCGCTCGGCGAGTGCCTTCATGGAAAGGCCTGCTCGCTTGCGGGCGAGTCGAAGTCGTCGTCCGAACATGCGGTTCTCCTGGGTCTCGGGATGGTTGACAGATAATCTATCGTATTGTAGAGTTTTCAACCATGGGTTTCAGTCTCCCGTCTCGCCCGGAGAATCGGGAGACGTGACGCTCCACAATGATAGCCAAGTCAGAGGAGGCGGGCATGGATCGGTACGAGTACAAGGTGAACGGGGAGACGTTCTTCTCCGAGAAGCGAGCGGTCGACGCAGCGGTGCTGCTGAGGGCGGCGTTCGCCGGAAAGGCGGTTGGCGAGGACCCCGACAAGACGGGTTACGTCCTGAGGGTTCCGGACTCGGATGTGACTTTCGTGTCGGGACAGGTCGTGGAACTCGACAAGTACGGCATCTTCCGGGCGGCGCCCGAGCAGGGGGCGCCCTTCGCATGAGCCGGAACTCCGAGCAAATGGCGGCGGAACTGGCCGAGCTGAACTACGAGACGGCCCCGTTCCGGGCACCGAATGACCAGGGTGGTGCGGATGGTGTCCGATTCGAGTACCGGATCCAGGACGGCAGTCGCGTAGGCGAGACGGTGACCTTGGGGTTGGCGCTGCACCCGAACGAAGGCGAATGGCCCGAAGTGGCGCCGCATTGGCTGTACCTGTCGCCACCGGATGACGTCCTGGCGGAGCAGGTGAGAGGGTCCCGGCAAAGAGGAGTCGTCAGACCCTATGAGGGTGAAGACGGGCTTGCCTGGATGGCGATCAGCGCGCCGCCCAGAGATTTTTGGGACGCGATCGAGCCGCCGGACACCAAGAGCATGAAGACGTATCTGACCCGGCACATCCGCCGGATCTGGAGGGTGCGTTGATCCATCGGGTCCTGGTCCGGGAGAGGTTGCATCGAAGGTTGGCGGACCAGCTCCTGAGTCGGCTGCGCCGGGGCGAGTACCAGGAGGAGGCCTGCCTGGCGCTGTGGCATCGGGGGGACGGCGTGAGTCGCTACACCGGGGTTCTGGGCGAGGTCATTCCGCCCGAAAACGGGGACCGGAGTCTTCACGGAAACGTTACGGTTCATAGCGGCTACATGAACCGCGTGCTCGACTTGGCGCTGAAGGCGCGGGCAGGGGTGGCCGTCCTTCACAGCCATCCCGGATCCGGCTGGCAGGCATTGAGCGGAATGGACGAACATACGGAGCGCGATCTGATCGCACCGTTCATTCGTGAGACGCGGCTGCCTCTCCTTGGGATGACCATGGGCGCCGATGGTTGCTGGAGTGCGCGGTTCTGGCGGAAATCGAGGAGCGGTGTCAACCCCGCATACTGTAGGGAGGTGAGGCGCGTGGGTGCGCGGTCCACGAGCGCGGATCTCCGACCGGGCGCGTACGCTCCATACGTGCGGCGAAAGAGCCTGGTGCGGACCCTGGACTGTTGGGGGGTGGAGGCGCAGGCCCGGATGGCCCGCACCCACGTCTGCGTTGTGGGGGCTGGGAGCGTCGGTTCGATAGTGCTCGAGTGTCTCGCGCGGACAGGATTCGAGGAGATCACGATAGTCGATCCGGACTGGGTCGAAGACAGGAATCTGGATCGATTGGTCTACGCTGACCGGAGCTGTGTCGGGCTGCGCAAGGTGGAGGTGGTGGCGGCGCGCCTCCGACGCGTAGCCACGGCAGCGAGACCGGTCATTCGCCCAGTCCCGTTGTCGGTTCGAACCGAACAGGCGTACCGACGAGTGGCCGACGCGGACGTCATCCTATGCTGTGTCGACAACGCGGAGGCGCGCGAGGTCCTCAACCACATCGCGTACTCGAACTGCCTCCCGTTGATCGACGGCGGTGTCCTCGTGGAGGCGCGGGACCGGTTGTTATCCGCGAAGTGGCGTGTCCACCTGGTTGGGCCGGACATGCGGTGCCTGCGTTGTCGGGGTCAGTATACCAGCAGTGACGCCAGGGACGAACGGATGGGAGTCCGCCGCCACGGGCGGTACGTCAACGATGGAGAGGATCGCGGGCCGGAGCCGGGGCAGAACACGATGGCATTCTGCATTGCCGTCGCGGCCGAAGAGATGCGGATGCTCGTCCGGTACCTGGTCGGCCAGGAATGGTGGCATGACGCCGGGCCGACTTCGGGCCAGTGGTCGTCCGAACACCGTTTCGTGGAAGCCGAGACGGAATGGTTTGAACACCCCGATAGGTGCGTGGGAAGCTGTGAGTTCTCGCACAAGCGGCTCGGGCTGGGTGTGGGTGGGCGGCCGACATACCCGTTCGTTGAGGCTCCGAGAGATGGCTGGCGCGAGCGGGTCAGGTATCTCTTGCGCCAGGGTCGCGCGAGTATGCGCCGTGCGGCGGCTGCCGTGTCGTGACAGATAAAGGGCGTATCGTGCCGTCCGGTGTGCGCGGGAAGCCAGCCCGGGACCTGCGGTTCCGGGACGAAACGCCGCCGCCCGTCGCTCCCTCTCGTTCTCGACGCTCCCCGTCGCGGACCAGGTACGGGAACTCGGGGCGGCGCTCTCGGTCAACAAGCCCGAACTCGCCCGCATCCTGCGGGTCTCCCGCCCCACGGTCCGCGATTGGGTTGAGGACCGCGAACCCGGTGCCGACGACCGGGCGAGGATTCGGACGCTGCTGCGGTTGCTCTCGGAGTCCGCGGTCTCGGCGAACAACCCCCTCTTCCCCCGGTTCGTCAGTCCCGCATTGGAGTCCGGCGGCCGACCGCTGCTCGATCTCCTGGCCCAGGAGACGGTCGACGAACCGGCCGCGCTGAACCTCCTTCGAGGAGCGAAGGCGTTGGGCGATGGGATCGATGCGGAGCGGGAGGAGCGCGAGGCCCGGCTGCGGGAGGCCGGGTTCGAGGAACCGGACGAAGAGCAGAGGAGGATCAATCTTGCCACGTACGTGGCGCTCCTGGACCGGCCGCGGAAATCAGATCCTCGACTTCGGGGGCGAGCTGCGAAGTCCCCCGCGGAATTGACGAAGCAATGATCGGCCGAACTCATCTTGAGGCGGAATCCGCCGAGTCCATCTTGACGTCTGTAAAGCGTTTCGCAACACTATACGGTGAAGATCCGAAACGTTCCCCACGGGGGCTTGCGCCGCCTGTTCCTAAGGGACGATCCGCGAGGAGTTGCGCCATCAGTAGTGGACAAGCTGCGGAAGATGCTGGCCTTCCTGCAGGACATGGAGCACCCGAACGAACTGCGGGCGCTCGGGATATGGCGAGCACATCGCCTGATCGGGGATCGCAGGGACTTCTGGAGCCTCCACGTGACGCGGAACTGGCGGCTGACGTTCTACATCGCCGACAACGAGATCGTGGACCTGAGAATCGAGGACTACCATTAGACCGGAGCACGACATGCGCATGCTGAGTCCTCCACACCCCGGTGCGTTCGTGAGGACCGAGGTGATCGAGCCCCGGGGTCTGACCGTAGCCGCCGCCGCTGAAGTGCTCGGCGTGTCCCGGCCGGCGCTCTCCACCTTTCTGAACGGCCGGTCGGGCCTGTCCGGGATGATGGCGCTGCGCATCGAGAAGGCCTTCGGGGTCAGGATGGACACGCTGATGCGGATGCAGTCGTCCTACGACATCGCCCGCACGCGGGGGCGCGAAGACGAGCTCGACATCAAGCCGTATCGGGCGGGCGCCGGCCCGGGGTCGACGGGAACGGGGACATGACGGGCGGAGGTGGTTCCGGCTGTTTCGGCTGACACTGGGGATCCTATCCCCCCAGCATCCGTCCGAGTGTAGCCCGCAGCGCCCCGTCGCTCGCGGCCGCCTCGCCGCCGCCATCGCCCCCCTCCCCGCCGACCGCCGGAGCCCTCAAGAGGGTCCCGTCTCCGGGGCTCAACCCCGTGCCCCGATCCTTTTCCCTGGACCTCGATGACTATACGCGGCTTGCGGAGCTCCTCAGACGGCGCTTTCGGTCAACAAGTCCGAGCTCGCACACATCCTGCGGGTCTCCCGCCCGCCGGTCCACGATTGGCTCGACGACGGTCAGCCCAACGGGAGGCCAATAGCGGCGATCGGTGATCGAGTGCTGACGACCGTCCCTATACTGGTTAGGTTGGTGGTTTCTGATCGACCGGGTAGTCTCAGACCGCATTGGCGGGCACGTTTCTCGACCTGACACCGATGTCCGGCGACTGTCCGGCGACAATCAAGATGAGAACGTTGCGACACTTGTTGCCCTCCGGCATCTGGGGTTCGATGCGTGGGGCCCGATGGCCGCCACTTCGTGCCCGGCTCGCGGACCGCCTGCTTCTCGGCATCCCCGTGGGCGCCGCGACCACCGGTCCCCCCCGTAGTTGACACGCGTACCGGTATACGGTACACTCCACAATGATCCGCAACTTCCGCCACCGCGGTCAAAGGCGCCTTTGCGAGCGAGGTGAGCACCATGGCGATGAAGAATCCCCCGCACCCCGGCCGCAGCATCCGGGAAAACTGCCTGGTCCCGCTCGGTCTCAACGTAACCGACGCGGCGAGCGTGCTGGGCGTAGCCCGGCACACCCTCTCGCGCGTTCTGAACGGACACGCGGCGATTTCCCCGGAGATGGCCATTCGGCTTGAGAAAGCGGGCTGGTCCAACGCGGAGTTCTGGCTGCGGCGGCAGGCCACCTACGATCTGGCCCAGGCGCGGAAGCGGGAACACCACATCAAGGTCTCTCGGTATGAGGCTCGTCCGACGGTCTCTGGCTGAGATGCCGGGTCAGGGTGTGCCGGGAGCCGTTGGTCAGCAGCAAGGGATGTACACTTTGCTTTACGTATTGACAACGCCAGTTGTCTTTTCGGTTCTCGCGACGCGCATTCCGACGATGCCGACCACCGATGATCCCTTCGTTCACTCAACCCCATCGCGGAAGGACAGGAAATGCTGAACTCGCTGATCCGGTTGGCGGTCCGGATTGCGGCGGCCGTCACCCTCGTCGTCGTGACCTTCGGCTACGCGATCACCGGCAACCACTCCGACGTCCTGATGGGAGCGGGCTGCGGGATCGCGGTCGGTGTGGGCGTCGGCCTCCGGGGTGGCTCGCGGAGCGGGCCGTGGACCGGGATCCTGATCGGCTCGATCATCGGGATGGCCGTGGCACTGGTCGCCGGCGGGTTTTCCGGCAACCGGTGGGGACTCATCACCCCGCCGGTGCTCGCTCTTGCCGTCGGCCTGATCGACGGGCTCGACCGGTCGGCTATCTCGGGGTACCGGGAAATGAGCCGGGAGACGTTGAAGGTGGCCGTTCTCCTGACCCTGGGGTTCTTTCCCGCTCACGTGGCGGAGGGCATCGTCCTCGGGGTGCGAACCTCGGGCGACTTCCTGATTGTGTCGATACTGCTGGTGTTCCCGCTCCTTTTGATGCCGTGCGTGGCGCTGATGGCCGGCCTCCTCACCCACCGCCGCGAAGGGTGGCGCGACGCCCGTCCTCCCCGTCTGCTGGTCCTGGGCGCGGCCGTACCGGTTGCCTTGTTCGTTTTCCTGATGGCGACAGGGACGTTGGCGGAGGGCCGTGGGCTGACGGGCCTCGAACTGGTCCTGGGAATCGCATATGGACTGTCTCTCCCCCTGGTGGCCATTCCGGCGGCCGCGTTTCTTCTCGGGCGCGCCGCCACCACCTGGATCCGGCCGCGGCTTCGGGTGTACGGCCGGCTCGCCGAATACCTCCGTGCCATGTGGGTGCCGATCGGCGGCTTTGCGGTCGGGTACCTTACCATCATCGTCCTTTTCGGCGGGTTCTACGGCACGCTGGAGCGCTTCAGCCCCGGAGCGTTCGCCGGAGTGGAGGCCGGAACCGGAATCACCGATTGGCTGTCCTTCTCGTTCTTTGCGGCGCTCGGCCAGGATTTCCTGACCATGGCCCCGAGTTCCGTCGGTGCAAGGCTGCTCGTCGGCCTCCACCTGATCTTCTCGGCGGGATGGGCGGTCGTGCTCTTCGCGGCGGTGATGTCGTCAATCGGGCCGAAGCTGGACCGGATCGCGCGGCGCCACGCGGAGGAACGGGGCGACTGACGGCGTCGTGGGAAGACTGGCTGACCTATCATCCGGCCGACAACCCCCAGCGCCCGGACAAGCCGCTGGCCATCGTCCATTCCGAGGCCGCGGCGATACCCGAGGGCGTGAGGCCGTTCCAGGCGGCCGTCCTCGTCGACGCCCAGAAGGTCCACGAGACCTGCCTCGACCGGAACCTGTCGGCAATCAGCGTGAGCCGCGATCGGCATGTCGGGGTTCGCCACCAGCTCGGCTTCCTACATCGCATCCGCTTTGACCCGCTCCCGACACCCGCCATTCGTCCACAACCTCCGGTAGAGGTCGCGGAAGGTACCTGCTCTACGTCGACGAGTTGCGAAACGAAGACGATCCGAGAAACTGCTATTTCGTGCTGGTCGGCCGCGGTCCTCGGCGCGGGCTGCGGACGGTGGCGTCCGTGCCGGCTTGGCCTTCGCTCAGTTGATCGTGCCGGACTCCTGGAACTCGAAATAGGTCGCGAAATCGAACGGCCGGGCGCTGCGCACCTCGGTGACCGGAAGGACGACACGGAAGTCGCTCTGAGTCGTGGAGTCCGTGAAATCCGGGGCCGCGGCCAGCACTACCGCATAGTTCGTCGTGAACTCCAACTTGTGGTTCCCCTTGGCCCTGAAGCCACTGGCCAACGGCAGCATCTCGACGAACTTCCTCTCAGGTTCAGGGACGCTCGCATTGAGGATCCACCCGACATACGCCTTGCCGGACTGAAGAGTGAGTTCAACGAGCGAATCCGAGCGCATGGATTCGACGAACAGGAGTTCCATGTAGTCGCTGGCGCGGTGGACAGCGCGCATGGCTCCCTTGGATTGCGAGTAGAACAGGTTGGTCGCGAGCGCGGCGGTCGGACCGAGCAGGAAGGCTACGGCAATCGTCCCCACATAGGGAAAGGGTGCCGCTCTTTGCCACGCCTCCACTGCGTGCGGCCACGTCGCCAGATCTCCGGCGACCACCTCCAGCACCCGGGCCACCGCAAGGAGGACGAGCCCCACGGATGCGGAGCGGAAGAGCAGGTGGTGACCACTCTGGCGCCGGACCAGGAATCGGGTCGAGTTGCACCACGTCAGGAACAGATACCCGCCCATGAGCGGCACGAAGAGGAGGCCGAACCCCATCCGCCTGTCTCGCTGGCCGCGAAGAGGTCTACGAAGTGGATCCCGAGGTCGGGCTCGCAGATTCCACCGTCCGGGAGACCTTCAGCTTGTCCGCGACCTCGGAGATGACCTTCTGAACTCGCTCACTCCGTAGCAGCTCCGCACGATCGACCGAATGGCCGGTCTCGGTGTGGTGAATGGTCCGGGTCGGCTCGGTCTTCTGGTCCGCGTTTTTCCGCATCAGAGGCTCCGGGTCACTGGTGGCAAGCTGGCAGGGGGGAAAGGCCCTCCCAGGGTCGAAACGAATAATAGGCGGCCCGTTGGGTCAGTACCATGGAAGAATGGGCCAGGTTCCTGGCACACCGCCATGCCAGGGCCCGCTCCGCACGCCCCCTTTCGAATTGCGAAGTACACTTTACCTTACCAATTGACAACGCTAGTTGTCATTTCGGCGAGCTTCTCACACCCCCACGGTGGCCAACGACGACTACGCCGCGGCCTCCACCCGAACCTCCTCCGTATGATGCGCCCGCAACCGCCGCTTCCCGTTGGAATCCCGGTAGATCACCACAGCCTGCCGCCGCGACTCTTCCGTGACCGCCTCACTCGCTTCGACCCACCGGTGGATACGCGCCTGGCACGCATTGAGGTCCCCCCGGATGGCCCGGACCCTGCGCAGTCTCGCCTCCGCTTCCCCAAGACCTAGGCGACGGGGCAGCCACCATCCTGACTCGCTGAGGGTTTTCTTCAGCTCTCTGTGGTAGGCCCCAATCCGGTCGTCCTCGATCACCTGACGGAAGTCCTCGCCGTACCGTACGATCTTCTCCCGCAACCGTGACTGACGGAACTCGAGGACATCCGCGTCGTTCTGGATTGCCAGGTAGAGCTGGAGCACGTCGATCTGAACGTCGTAGAGACTCGCCAGGAAAAACCGGTTGAGATCCGACACCGCCACCTCCGCTGCGTCCTCCGAGTCCACGGCCTCGGCGGTCATGAGTCCATACTTGGAACGCAGCACGCCTACATCGTGATCGACCCTCGCCAGCTTGTCCGGCACGTCGCTGGCAAATCGCCGGCTGTGTTCGAATTCGGATCGGATTTCGTCGATCCGTTCCGCCGCGGCCTCGAATCGAGCGTAGTCCTCGGCGTCCAGGAGGCGTCGTACACGCTCCACCACCTCGTACAGACGGCCGAGAGTCTCCTGCGCCCGATCCAGTCGTGCGCACATCATCACCGACGAGACGGTCGTGAAGAGCATTACGGGTGCCACGACCGGCATCAGGGCACTGCTGGCGGCAATGAACGGCGCCTGCGCAACGATCCCGGCTGGGCCCATGACGGCCGAGCCGACCCCGCTGCCGATGGTCATCAGCGTCGCGGGATTGGCTGTCGCCAGGAAGACGTTGCCGACCATCAGGGACGACGCGGCGGTGCTTCCGGTGCCGAGCATGGGGAGCAGCCAGCTGCTGTCGACGACTCCACCGGACTTGAAGGGTTGGTCCCTGGGCCAGGAGGCACGGAGGGCTTTGCTGGCGTCGAGGCCGAGGTCGACGAGGGCGATGGAGCGTTCGTCGTGGGTGAGGACCTGGCCGACGGGGGTGCGGGGGATGTCGTTGGTGACAGTGAGGGTGTCCACGGGCGTCTCTTGGTATCTAGAGGGACGAGACCTACACGCGAGACAGGCCACCATCATGTCCCAGTCGCCAGAAATCGCCAAGTGTGGGGCTCGACGCAACGTCGCGCAGCCGACGGTGCCGGGCAAGCAGAAGCGAGAACACCAGATCCGCCGTTACCCGCCAGGAGTCCCGATCAGTGGTTTCCGGTAGGAGTATGGGAGGGGCAGTCCTACCCACCACCCTCCTGCCAGTCAGTCCGAAAATCCAGTACTCGGGTGAATTGGAACACGTCGTGGGACGTGATCCCGAACTGCTTGGCGACATCTGGAATCTTCCGGTTCGCGCGCCTCTTCTTGGGACTCGAAACCTCAGTCGTGACGGCACCGAACCCAAGGGTGCGCTCACGTGGCATCCAGGATCGCGTGGGCATTCCGCGGTTTGACGGCACCGGCCGCACCGTCTCGTGCGAGACTCTGCACCTGACTTGCGAGGGGCGGCACGAGTTCCGCCGGTGGCCTGTCCCATTCCGACATGCTCGCGTCCCGGGTTTCGCCGCGGCGACGGGCGGGCGCCCGATCACGCCACCGCCTCCAGCGCCTCGAGCTCCAGCGACAGCGGGACCGCCGAGTCGACGAAGCGGGGGGCGCCGTTGGACAGGCGGTCGGGGGGCGGGGGCGGGGGCTCCGGCAGCTGCCGGGTGACCTCCGGCAACGGCGGCGCGCTCCCGAGCACCTGACCCCCCCGCGTGAAGAACGCGGCCTTGCCGTCACGGTCCAGCGCCAAGCGCGTTCCGCCCT